>JACPEQ010000131.1 GCA_016183435.1 Chloroflexota bacterium | reverse complement strand
GCTGCCACGGATGGCGCGGCTGAAGGTGGCCTGCCCGTGGGAGGAGAAAGGCCGCGTCATGCGCATGCTCGCGCAGGAGCCCGCCACCGAGCGGACGAAGCAGGTCGACGGCGTGAAGCACGTGTACGACGGCGAGTGGGTGCTCGTGCTGCCGCACGCCGACCAGCCGCTATTCGACGTGTGGGCAGAGGCCGGCGACGAAGGACGCGCGTGGGCGCTCGCCCACCAGTACGCGGAGCGGGTGGGATCCCTGCGGGGCGGCTCGTGAATCACCCCGATCGGCCGAGCCTGCTTCGCTGTCTCGGCCTCCGGGGGCCCCGATGACCGTCCGCATAGCGGCGGCGCAGTGCGCTCCGGCGCTGGGCGCGTTCAAGCGCAACGTCGCGATGCACCTCGAGACGATCGAGCGCGCGCGCACCGGCGGGGCGAAGCTCGTCGTCTTCCCGGAGCTCTCGCTGACCGGCTACTACCTCAAGGATCTCGCGAACGATCTCGCCTGCGCGGCCGATGACGAGCGGCTGACCCCGATCGCGGACGCGTCGAGGGGCATCGACGTGCTCGCGGGGTTCGTCGAGCGCACGCCCGACGGACGCGTCCACATCGCGTCGGGATATTGGTCCGGCGGCCGCATCGCGCACGTGCACCGCAAGGTCTACCTGCCGACGTACGGGATCTTCGACGACGGGCGCTACTTCGCTCAGGGCGAGCGCTTCGACACCTTCCCGAGCGTCGCCGGCGACGCGGGGATCGCGATCTGCGAGGACATCTGGCACATGTCCACGCCGTACCTCTACGCGGTGCGGGGCGCGAACGTCATCTTCTATCCGTCCGCGAGCCCGGGACGCGGCGTCGCGGAGGGTGGTGACCTCGGAACGGCCGAGTCGTGCCGGCTGATGGACCGGTTCTACGCGCAGTACCTCACCGTGTACGTCGTGTTCGTGAACCGGGTCGGTCACGAGGACGGCATCGCCTTCTGGGGCGGATCCGAGATCTTGGCGCCCGACGGCACCGTCGTCGCCCGCGCGCCCGAGTTCGAGGAGCAGCTGCTCTTCGCGGACATCGACCCGGCGCTCGCCGCTCGCGAGCGCGCGCGCAACCCGATCCTGCGCGACGAGCGTCACGAGCTGGTCCTGCGGCACCTCGCCGAGCGCGTCGGGATGCCGGAGATCCGCGACTGAGCGAGCGCACCGGCGTCAAGCCGCGAGAGTCCCAGCGTGTCGGGGCGATCCGCCCCGACCCGAACGACGCGTCCCCCTTGCGCATCGACGAAGCCCTCGTGCGGCGGATGCTCGTCGCCTTTCTGCGGGAGGAGACCGCGAAGGTCGGCCTGCAGCGCGCGGTGGTGGGCCTGTCGGGCGGCGTCGACAGCGCGGTCGCCGCCGCGCTCGCGGCGGAGGCGTTCGGCCCAGGCAAGGTCCTCGCCGTCCATACGCCGTACCGGACCAGCAGCCCCGCGTCGCTCGAGGACGCGCGGGCCGTCGCGGCGCAGCTCGGGATCGAGCTGCGTGTCGCGCCGATCACGGCACAGATCGACGCGTACTATTCCGACCTCGCTCGCGGGGGACCCGCTCGCTCGGCCCAGGTGCTCGACCTCGTCGCTTCGCGCCTCGGTCTGCGCGCCCGGGGGACGTCCGTCGCTCATGCAGCGGACCGTGTGCGGGTCGGCAACAAGATGGCGCGCGAGCGGAAGTCGATCGAGTTCGACCTCGCCTGGCCGGACGGTGCGGTCATCGGCACGAGCAACAAGACCGAGCTGCTGCTCGGATACGGAACGTGGTTCGGCGACATGGCCTCATCGCTCAACCCGGTCGGCGACCTGTACAAGACGCAGCTGCGAGAGCTCGCCGCCCTCGCGCTGCCGATCCCCGAGAAGATCGTCCGGAAGGTCCCGACGGCGGAGCTGTGGGCCGGGCAGACCGACGAGGCCGAGCTCGGCTTCACCTACGCGCAGGCCGACCTGATCCTGTACTTCATGGTCGACCGCCGCGCGCGCCCCGAGGAGCTCGTGGCCGCGGGGTTCGAGGAGCGGCAGGTCATGCGCATCCGCGACATGGTCCGCAAGAGCCACTTCAAGCGG
>JACPEQ010000138.1 GCA_016183435.1 Chloroflexota bacterium | reverse complement strand
GGCGCGAGGCCGACGTCGAGGCGCGGACGCTCCTCGTGCACTTCCTCCGCGAGCAGCTCAGCCTCACCGGGACCCACATCGGCTGCGACACGACGAGCTGCGGCGCGTGCACCGTCATCCTCGACGGCAAGCCCGTGAAGTCGTGCACCGTCTTCGCCGCCCAGGCGAACGGCAGCACCATCCGCACGGTCGAAGGTCTCGAGCAGGACGGGAAGCTCCATCCGGTCCAGGAGGGCTTCCACATGGAGCACGGCCTGCAGTGCGGGTTCTGCACGCCCGGGATGATGATGACCGCGGCCGCGCTCCTCGAGAAGGAGAAGGCACCAAGCGAGGCACGGATCCGCGAGGCCATCTCCGGGAACCTCTGCCGCTGCACCGGCTACGTGAACATCGTGAAGTCCATCCAGTACGCGGCCGCGAAGACGGCTGAAGGGAAGGCCTAGCCATGGCCGTCGAGCTCGGCGGTATCGGCCACAGCGTCAAGCGCAAGGAGGACGCTCGCTTCATCCGCGGCCGAGGTCAGTACGTCGACGACGTGAAGCTCCCCGGCATGCTCCACCTCGACATCGTGCGCAGCCCGTACGCGCACGCGCGCATCAAGGGCATCGACCCGAGCAAGGCCCTGGCGGTGAAGGGCGTGCTCGCCGTCATCACGGGCAAGGACCTCGTCCCACTGAAGCTCGAGTGGATGCCGACGCTCATGTCGGACAAGCAGATGGTCCTGCCCACCGACACTGTCCTCTACCAGTCGCAGGAGGTCGCGGCCGTCGTTGCGACGGACCGCTACACGGCCGCCGACGGCGTCGCCGCCGTCGAGGTCGAGTACGAGCCGCTCCCGGTCGTGGTGGACCCGAAGAAGGCGCTCGAGCCGGGCGCCCCCGTGCTCCGAGCGGACCGCGAGCAGAAGAACAACCACATCTGGCACTGGGAGGTCGGCGACAAGGCCGCGACGGACAAGGCGTTCAAGGACGCCGAGGTCGTGGTGAAGCAGGACATCTACATCCCGCGGATCCACGTCGCCTCGATCGAGACGTGCGGCATCGTCGCGAGCTTCGACAAGGTCGAGGGGAAGCTCACCGTCTGGATGACGACCCAGGCGCCGCACGCCATCCGCACCGTCATCGCGCTCGTCGCCGGCCACCTCGGCCTCTCCGAGCAGAAGATCCGCGTCATCTCGCCGGACATCGGCGGCGGCTTCGGTGGCAAGGTGCCCGTGTACCCGGGCTACGTGCTGGCCATCGGCGCGTCCGTGCTCACCGGGAGCCCGGTGAAGTGGGTCGAGGACCGCTCCGAGAACCTCCAGGCCGACTCCTTCGCGCGCGACTACCACATCACGGCGGAGGTCGCGGCGAAGAAGGACGGCACGATGCAGGCTCTGCGCGTGAAGACGATCGCCGACCACGGCGCCTTCGACTCCGCGGCGAACCCCTCGAAGTTCCCGGCCGGCCTCTTCCACATCATCACGGGCTCCTACCCGTTCCAGGCGGCACACGTGGAGGTGGACGGCGTCTACACGAACAAGCCGCCCGGAGGCATCGCGTACCGCTGCTCTTTCCGCGTGACCGAGGCGGTGCACACCATCGAGCGCATGGTCGACATCCTCGCTGACAAGGTCGGCAAGGACGCCGCCGAGATCCGCCTGCAGAACTTCATCCCGCCGGCCGCGTTCCCGTTCAAGTCGACGCTCGGATGGGAATACGACAGCGGCAACTACGCCGCGGCGCTGAAGCTGGCGATGGAGAAGATCGGCTACAAGGACCTGCTCAAGGAGCAGGCCGAGAAGCGCAAGCGCGGCGAGCTCATGGGCATCGGCATCTCGAGCTTCACCGAGATCGTCGGCGCCGGGCCCTCGAAGCACTTCGACATCCTCGGCATCAAGATGTTCGACTCAGCCGAGATCCGCGTGCATCCCACCGGCAAGGCCACTGCGCGGCTCGGCGTCAAGTCGCAGGGCCAGGGGCACGAGACGACGTTCGCGCAGATCATCGCCGAGGAGCTGGGCCTGCCGGTCGGTGACATCGCGGTGGAAGAGGGCGACACCGACACCGCGCCCTACGGGCTCGGGACCTACGCGAGCCGCAGCACCCCCGTCGCCGGCGCGGCGACGGCGCTCGCGGCGCGCAAGATCCGCGAGAAGGCGAAGCTCATCGCGGCGCACCTCCTCGAGGCGAACCCCGACGACGTCGAGTGGGTGGACCACAAGTTCCAGGTGAAGGGTGTGCCTGCCAAGAGCAAGACGATGCAGGAGGTCGCGTTCGCGGCGTACACGAACCATCCGCAGGGGATGGAGGCCGGCCTCGAAGCCGTCGACTACTACGACCCGCCGAACCTCACATATCCCTTCGGCAGCTACATCTGCGTCGTCGACATCGACCGGGGTACCGGAGAGGTGAAGATCCGCCGCTTCGTCGCGGTGGACGACTGCGGCACGATCATCAACCCGATGATCGTCGAGGGGCAGATCCACGGCGGCCTCACGATGGGCCTGGCACCGGCCCTGTACGAGCAGATCACGTACGACGAGCAGGGCAACAACCAGGCGGGCACGTTCATGGACTACCTGCTGCCGACGGCGATGGAGACCCCGAAGTGGGAGACCGCGAAGACGACGACGCCGTCGCCGCACCATCCCATCGGCGCGAAGGGGGTCGGCGAGTCCGCGACGGTCGGCGCGCCGGCCGCGATCGCGAACGCCGTCGTGGACGCGCTGTCGCACCTTGGCGTGCGCCACATCGACATCCCCATCACGCCGTGGAAGGTGCAGCAGCTCCTGAAGGAGAAGGGCGTCGCGGAGTAGCCGCTTCGAGCGTGCCGGGCTCGTGCCCGGCACGCTCATCTCGCCGATCCGATGAAGTTCGAAGGCACGCTCGACATCGCCGCGCCGCGCGAGCGGGTCTGGGCGTTCCTCACCGACCCTCGCCAGGTGACGGCATGCGCTCCTGACGTGCAGAGCCTCGAGGTCGCCGATGCGACCCACTTCAAGGTGGTCGTGCGGACAGGCGTCGGGCCGGTCAAGGCGACGTTCGCCATGAACATGGAGTTCGTGGACCTCGTGGCGCCGGGGCGGGCGACCGTGCGCGCGCGCGGCCAGGCGCCCGGCAGCGCGGTCGAGATGGTGAATACGCTCGAGCTCTCCGCGGTCGGCGACCGGACGACCATGCGGTGGACGAGCGAGGTGACCGTGAGCGGCATGATCGCGAGCGTCGGCGCGCGCTTCATGCAGGGCGCGGCCGACAAGACGACGCAGCAGGTCTTCACCTGCATCAAGCAGAAGCTCGAGGGCGGCTAGGGCGCTTCCCTTTCAAGGAGAAGGTCACGGGTCGGATCCCGTCCGGGCTACTCGAGGCCGTCGTTATTGGGGCTCGCCCCTGTCCCACAGCAGAGAAGAGGCCCGAAGAAAGGCGCCCACACCAAGAGATGCGGCTGAGGGTAGTGGCCCACGTGCCGCTGACGCCCTCAACGTCGTCGGAGCGGATTTCGCAAGAGAGGCTTGTACGTCGCGTTGAGCACGCGCTCGACCTCCGCCCATTCGGGCGGGTCGCTCACGATGACAAGACCGCGCGGCCACGCCTGCTTTGCGCCTTCGAGGGCTGTCGCGAACTGCAGGTGCAGATCGCAGCCCTCCGGAAGTTCGCCGCTCTCCAGCTTGCGCTGGATAAGACCGCCCAGGAGGTTCCGATCGCCCGTCGATAGCCCACGTGCGTGGTGATGCAGGTCGAACGCGTCGCGATCCAGCCCGCGCTCCAGGAACGCACGGACCTTCTCGGCGATCCGCTCGACTCGGGCGAGCACCGGGACCCGGATCAGGCGGGTCCTGCCTGCGGCGACCTGGACGTCGCGCGGGATGCGGATCTCCACGAGCTCCGCGGGTCGGAGCAGCGGCTCTCGCCAACTGATCTCGAGTCGGATGTTCACATCGCCGAGACCGGAGAAGGAACGCACCTGCACGAATGGGTACTGCAGGCTCTTCCGGCCGGGGTTCATGATGCCGATGTCGTTCACGATCGGCCGACCGTCGAGGTCTGCGATGAGCGCGGCGCGCACCTGGCTGTCCCGAACGGCGCGTCCGGTGACGACGACCGCGTCGAGGTCGGCGGACAGCCGGGGGCTCCCGTCGATCAGGGTCATGATCGCGCCACCCTTGAACGCGAGCGTCTGGCCGATCGCGGGATGGCGCATCAGCAGCTCGGCGATCTGCGCGAGGATGTCCGCGCGCTCGTAGTCCGACGCGCTGACCCCGAGCCTCCGCGCGGCGCGTTGGAACAGCTCCCGCTGCGAAGGTGCGGGTGCTGCGCCCCGAAAAGCACTGCGCGGCTTTGGCTTCGCGCGCGACTTCGTCACGCGCGCGCCGCGCGCGCGAGCTGCTCCGGCGATGCCGGAAGCGTGAGCCGCCAGCCGCTGTCGCGCAGCGCCGCCGTGCCCCCATCGATGAACGACCGCCAGCGGTGGGACCGTCGAGCGAGCGCGTAGAGGCGGCGATCGCGCTCGCCGGTCGCCAGCTCCAGGAGCAGGCCGAGCCGTGAGGCGACGGAGGGCGAGCCGCTCTGCAGAGCGCGGTCGCGCAGTCGACCCGCCGAGAGCCGACGGGTCTGGAGGCCGGTGCGCAGGATCCGGAGCAGCTCGGCCGGGCTCGGGGCATAGCGGGGCCGCTCGAGACAGTCACAGAACGCGTCCTCGGCAGAGGCGACTCGCACCGGAACACCTGCCGGCCGGCGCGTCCGCACCTGGGCCCGCGGCGCGCGCGCGCGCCGGATGACGAACACGATGCGCACGCGCCCATAGCGGACGCTGGCCTGCCGCCGCGTCGTGATCACGGCCCACACGCTGGTGTCCTGGTCGGTGAGACCGTAGAGGATGAGCGCGCCGTAGAAGCTGAGATAGCCCTTCGGGGCAAGCAACGCCGCGACGGCCGCCGGCGGCAACATCCGGCCCTGCGCGTCGGGCACCAGGTACACCCCTCGGCGTAGTCGCGCGACACGACCGGTGTGCACGAGCTGGCGCAGCACCCACGGTTCGAGGTCGGGGGCGACCACGACGGGTCCCGCGGCGATCAGCTGCCGAAGCGCCGCGTCGGTGCGGAGCTCGCGCAGGACGCTTCCCCCGGAATTCACGTTATTGACAGACATGTACATATCCTAGAGATTGGGGGAAGGCAGGTCAAGACGGTGTGGTGCACCGAGGCGCTGGCCGATGCCTGCTTGACGGTCGGGCGACCATCGAGCACCACATGACCGTCATCGACCTCGCTAAGGCGCGCGCTGCGCGGATCAAACGGGACCGAGCACCCGCGCAGATGCTGGGCTATGCGGTGGTCGACCTCGAGACGACCGGGCTGCGCCCCGGCGGCTACGACCGCGTTGTCGAGATCGCGATCGTGCGCCTCGACCGGGAGCTGAACGAGACCGACGCGTGGACCACGCTCGTGGATCCGCAGCGCGACATCGGCAGTCGAGCTATCCATGGGATCTCGGCGCTGCAGGTCCTCGAGGCGCTGCTGCGAGCAGCCGGATCCATCCGGACCGCGCTCGCCGCCCTCCGCGGACTTGCGCATGCTGTGAGCCCAACTCACAGTCCCGTCCCGCCGATCGACAGGCGCACCGAGTTCCGGGGCAAGACGGTCTGCTTCACAGGCGAGAGCGTGTGCGACTTC
>JACPEQ010000140.1 GCA_016183435.1 Chloroflexota bacterium | reverse complement strand
CTGAACCACACCGGCTCCGGCTTCGCCGCCGCGACGGACCTGATCCTGGACGTCCAGGAGGGCGGCGCGAGCAAGCTCAGCGTGCGCGCCGACGGCGCCACGACCGTGGCCAATACCCTCACCGTCACGACCGGCGGCGCCGCCATCACCGGCAACAGCACCGTCACCGGCACGCTGACCGTGACCGCCGCCTCGAGCCTGACGCTCGGCACGTCGAGCAGCGCCGCCGGCGCGATCATCTTCAAGAACGCGTCGAACGCGAACACGCTGACGATCCAGAGCGGCGTCACGTCGGCCTCGTACAGCCTGACCCTGCCGACCGCGGCCGGTTCTGCCGGCAACGTGCTCACGACGGATGGCGCGGGCGTGCTGAGCTTCGCCCCGGCCAAGTCGTCGGCGGCGACGTTCAACGACACGACCCCCGCTGCGTTCGCCGACAACGACACCACCGAGCTCTTCGACGACGCCACCAAGCCGAACATCACGACCACGTCCACGACCGACCTGGTCCTCGTCTCGGTGCATGCGTACGGGCTGGCGTCCAACACCACCGCGGACGCCTTCCTGGCGGCGCGGATCGTCTTCGCGGTGGGCAGCGACCCATCCTGCTCCACCAGCACACAGGTCGGGCTGCCCATGATCGGTGGCTTCACCACGACCACGACGCATCCGTGGCAGGTGTCGGGGAGCTTCCTGCACACGCCCGGCAGCGCCGGGAACGTCCGCTACACCGTCTGCACCAGCGCGGCCGCCACCGGCACGGCGACCGACACGGCCGAGGCTGTGACGGTCAACCTGGTGCTGCTCGGCCCGTGAGCGCCCGGCGCGCCGGCAGGTAGGCTCTCCTTCCCAGGTGAGCGACGAACAGACCGCGATCACCATCTCGCTGCGCTCGCTTCGGCGCGTCCTCCTGCGCGCGCTCGCCGCGGCGCTCGTGCTCGTCGTGCTCGCCGTCCTCTGGCAGCAGCGCGACGCCCTCGGCGGGGTCTTCGCTGGCGGCGTGCCGGCAGAGGTCGACCGGAACGCGTACCAGGCGGTCTTCCTCACCGGCGGCCAGGTGTACTTCGGGAAGCTCGGTGCGCGCGGGGGCGACATCTACGTGCTGTCGGACGTCTACTACCTGAGCGAGCCCAGGGAGGGGAATCCCAGGGGGCAGCTCGTGAAGCGCGGCACCGAGCTGCACGGGCCGCGTGACCCGATGATCATCCCGGCAGGCCAGGTGCTCCTCATCGAGAACCTGCGCGACGACGCGGAGGTGATGCAGGCGATCAAGCGCCACCGGTCGGGGGAGGTCCCCCTCGCGCCCGCCGCGTCGCCGCTGCCGACCGGGACGGCCGGGCCATCGCCGACCGCCGCGACGCCGCGACCGACGCCGACCCGTTGAGCGTCGTGCGGCATACGATCCGCGCGACCCTCGAGCGACTGCGGCGGCCCGGCCTCGCGGTCGGGGCGTTCGTCCTCGCCTTCGTCCTCGTGCAGTGGTGGGACTTCGCGCTCCCCGCGATCGGCGGCGCGAAGTTCCAGGCGGTCTTCCTGGTGAACGGGCAGACGTACTTCGGCCGCTACTACGACCGCTTCGGCCCGTACGCGAAGATCGAGGGTGTCTATTACATCCAGCAGGTCGCGAGCAGCGACCCCGACAAGCCGCCCGACTCGCGCATCGTCCGCCGCGGGGGCGAGCTCCACGGACCGCTCGACCGCGTGCTCATCCCGCGGAGCGCGATCCTCTTCGTCGAGGACCTGAGGCCGGACTCGCAAGTGGCCCGCTTCATGGAGCAGGACCAGGCGGGCAGGGCATCACGATGACCGCGTGGGAGGCCCTCCGCGGGCGACCCTGGCTCCTTCGGTGGGTCGCGCTCCCGATGCTCGCCGGCGCGATCCTCGCGGCGAACGTGGACCTGAGCGCGCCGCCGCTCCTCGGGTCGGAGCGGCTCAGCGCGGTGTTCCTCGTGGACGGCCAGGGCTACGTCGGCCACCTCGAGGACGTCGCGTGGTCGGATGTCCTCACCGTGCGCGACGTCCACTACTTCCAGGACGCGCGCAACTCCACGACGAACCTCCCGCTCGCGCTCGTCAAGCGCGGCGCCGAGGTGCACGCGCCCGCCGACGGGCTGCGCATCCGCCGCGAGCGGGTGCTCGCCGTCGAGCGCGTCGGACCGGGCTCGCCGGCGGCCCGCGCCATCAGGACGCAGCGCGGACTCGACGCGCCGCGGAGCCAGCCGTGAGCGAGGTCTACGTTCGCGTCCCGAAGCGCGCCGTGCCGATCGGCGCGGCCGTGATCACGGTCGCGCTCCTCGCCGGCATCCCCGCGTCACGTGACTTCGTCGTCGAGCGCGTCAGCGCGGCCGTGGATCCGTTCCCGGTGGCCGATGCCGGCACGCTCGCCTCGCAGCGCGTGGCCGCGGAGCAGGCCATCGGACGCGCGTACGCGAAGGGCGCCGACCAGCTACGGCAGGTCCGCGAGCTCCGCCTCCCCATCAGCGACGAGGAGGCGAACAAGATCCAGGCGAAGGCGATCGAGGACCTCAAGGCGGTCCGGCGCGGCGCCCTGCTCGCCGTCGCCGAGGCCTACGCCATGCGGCCCGAGGAGGCCGGGGCGTACGCTCCGCGCGTGGAGCAGGAGCTCGACGCGGCCGCGGTGCCGGCCGACGGCGTCCTGCTCGCGCCGCGCCTCTACACCATCGTGCTGCGCGCGAGCGACCTCTCGAAGCAGGTCGCTGACGGCGCCACGGTCGCGATGACGGCCCCGAAGGCCACGCCGTCGCCCAGCCCCACGCCCGCGGCGTCGCCCAGCCCCACGCGCACGCCCGCGGCCAGCCCCACGCCGACACCCTCGCCAGCCCGCTAGGAGGCAAGATGCAAGAAGGAGAGCCATCTGTGAAACGCGTGTCGAGCTTCTTCACCCTGCGCGTGCCTCGTCGAGTCCTCGTCGCGGTCGTCGTCGTCCTCGCGGGAGCGTCGGCCTACGCCTATCAGGAGGGCGTGCCGCCGTTCGGCCCGAGCGCCGACACGTGGCACGGGGTCTTCCTCACCAACGGCCAGGCGTACTTCGGCCGCCTCCACTCCCCGCCGGGCGAGTACGCCACGCTCCGCGAGGTCTACTACGTCCTGGCGACTCAGATCCAGCCGCAAGACCCGAAGGAGGCCGCCACGCCCCCACAGCTCACGCTCCAGCGGCTGGGCGCCGAGATCCACGGCCCGAAACAGGAGATGCGGATCCCGAAGACGGCGATCCTCTTCGTGGAGGAGCTGCGCGGCGACTCCAAGCTCGTCGAGGCGATCAGGCTCCAGAAGGGCGGGAAGTAGGCCGCCCGCTAAGCGACCGCTAAGAGACGACGCGTATCACTGAGGCCATGGACGCCGCTGCGTCCGTGGAGGGGTAAATGCAGAAGAACGCGATCGTGCTGCGCGTCCGGGCAGGTCTACTGGCGGCGCTCGTCGGGCTGGTCATGCTCTTCTCCGCGCTGCCGGTCGCTGCCGGCGACCCGCCGACGAGGGTCGGCCCGCCGACGGTCGACCCGACGAACATCACGTGGGAGTGATGCTCCTCTAGGTCGCCGAGCTGCGGGTGCGAGGCCCGGCTGAAAAGGGCCTCGTACCCGTCGGCGTTCCCTCGCCTTCCTCCTCCTCCCCCCGCTGCGCTGATCTCCCCGGATCAGCGCTTGCGTCCCGCTCCCCCGTCACCCGCCCTTCCAGGCCCTCCGCATCGCCGACCGCGCGGCGTGGTACCCGCACATCCCGTGGACGCCGCCGCCCGGTGGCGTCGCGGCGGAGCACAGGTAGATGGAGCGGTCGGGCGTGGCGTAGGGATCGATCGAGAGCACGGGCCGCGCGAAGAGCTGCAGCCCGCCGTGCGATCCGGCCGAGATGTCGCCGCCGACATAGGTCTCGTTGTGCGCCTCGACCCATCGCGTGTCCATGACGTGCCGCGCGATGATGCGGTCGCGGAACCCGGGCGCGAACCGCTCGATCTGCGCCTCGATGCGCGCGGTCATGTCGACGGTCGACCCGTTCGGCACGTGGCAGTACGCCCACAGCGTGTGCTTGCCCGCGGGCGCGCGTGAGGGATCGAACAGGCTCTGCTGCGCGACGAGCGCGAACGGGCGCTCGGGATGGCCGCCGCGCGCGACCTCGCCCTCAGAGTCGGCGATCTCATCGAGCGTGCCGCCGACGTGGACCGTGCCCGCGAGACCGCAGTCCGGTGCACGCCAGGGCACCGGGCCGTCGAGCGCGTAGTCGACCTTGAAGACGCCCGGGCCATAGCGGTACCGCCGCAGCGCGCGGCGGTACCCCTCCGGGAAGCGATCGCCTGCGATGCGCTCGAGCTGTCGCGGCGTGACGTCGAACAGCGTCGCGTCGGCGCGCGGGAGGTCCGCCATCGATCCCACGCGGCGGCCCGTGACGATCTCGCCACCGTGCGCGCGCAGGATCGCGGCGAGCGCGTCGACGACGCGCTGCGACCCGCCGCGCGGCATCGGCCACCCGACCGCGTGCGCGGTGCCGCCGAGCATGAGCGCGAACGTCGTCGAGAGCGGCGCGTCGAGCGAGAGGAACGAGTGCGCGGCGAGGCCCGCGAACGCCGCGCGCGCGCGGTCGGTCCGGAACGCCCGGCGCGCGAAGAGGCGCGCCGGCCACAGCGACATCAGCCCGAACCGCGCGAGCGCGACCGGATGACGCGGGAACGCGAGCGCAGGACCGGTCACCACCGAGCGGAGCTTCGGGAGATCGCGCGCGACGCGGCCGATGGTCCGCGACCACGCGCCGGCGTCCGCGCCGAGGGCGACGGCGGTGCGCTCGATCGAGCGATGGACGAGGACGGCCGTACCGTCGTCGAGCGGATGCGCCAGTGGCGCGGTCGGATGGATCCACTGAACGCCGTGGTCCGCCAGTGGCAGCCGCGCGAAGAACGGTGATGCCGCGGCGAGCGGGTGGATCGCGGAGCAGACGTCGTGGACGGATCCCGGGAGCGTCAGCTCCGCGGAGCGGCAGCCCCCACCGATGGTGTCCTCGGCCTCGAGGACCGTGACACGCGCGCCATGGCGCGCGAGCTCGATGGCGGCGGCGAGGCCGTTCGGGCCGCTGCCGACGACGACGGCGCTGCTCTCAGCCAGTCGTGACTCGTCTCGGACGGATCCAGCGTAGCGGCGCAGAGAGCGCCGAGCGGATGCCTGCGTTCTGCCAGATGTTCTTCGCGTAGCGCCACTGCCAGCGGCGGTCCACGACGACGATCATGTCGTGCTCCTTTCTATGCCCCGGCCGTCCGGAAACCGTTACGGGCGACGGCGATGTTGCGGTCCACTACACTCAGGGCAGATGGCTGGGAAGAGCGCCGTGACGCGGCGACCACGCCGGAATCCCCCGCGGAGCTTCACGTTCCCGGCAGAGCTGTGGCAGGACGTCCAGACGTTCGCTCGCGAGCGCAGCCTGCCACCGGCCGCCGCCGTGCGCAGCCTCGTGAGCGAGCAGCTGCGCGCGGTCCGGGACATCGAGCAGCTCCGCCGCGCGCGTCAGTGGCAGATCGAAGAGGCGATGCGAGAAGTGCGGGCGCTCGAGGCCGGGGATCGACGTGCGGTGCCGTGGAGCCGCCTGGTCCGTTCGTACCGCACTGCCGTTGCGCGCGCGGCGGCTGGTGCCAAGCGCTCCGCGGGCTAGTTGGAACGGACGGTCCGCTTTCGGCCGTCCTTCGTAGCGGACTTCGATCGGCAACGCGACTTCCTGATCGAACGGGGCGAGACCATCCGGCTGGAGCGGCTCTTTCTCGGTATCGAGGCGGCCCGCCGACGCGTTTCCCGCTTTCCTTTCGCCCATCCGGTCGAGGCTGAGAGCGAGCGCCATCTGCTGCGCCGGCTCAAGCTCACCGACCTGCCGTTCGTGATCCTCTACGCCCATGCTCGCGGCGACCGGCCACGGCGCATCTGGTTCGTCCGGCTGTTCCACTACCGGCAGGGGCGAGCGACGGTCGACCCGGACTTGTGGGCCTGGTGAACGCGATCGGGCAGTCATCCCGTGCGCGCCGGAGCACGTAGCCGCGTCGAAGGGAGCATAGCCGATCGGCTATGCTCTGGAACGTGACCGCCGCCGAGCTACTTCGGTCCGCTCGCCTTCGCCACGGCCTGACCCAAGCCCGGCTCGCGCTTCGAGCGGGGACGACGCAGACGGCCATCAGCCGGCTCGAGCGCGGCGATCGCTCGCCGAGCATCGACACGCTCAGACGTCTGCTGCTGGTCATGGGCGAGGACCTCGACCTGCGTACCCGGCGCCTTGCGGGCGAGCACGATCCGGCGCACCTGCGGGCAGAGCGAGCGCTCGCGCCGGCGAGGCGGCTCGAGCGCGCGTTCGCGTGGATGCGGCTCAACGCCGCGCTCTCCGCAGCGGGACGCCGCGCTCGCCGATGACGAGGCGAGACGAGCCGGCGAGCGATCCGCGTCGCATCTTCGAGGTCCTGGCTCGGCACCGCGTCGACTACGTCCTCATCGGCGGGCTCGCTGTCGTCGCGCACGGTCATACCCGGAACACGCGCGACGTGGACCTCCTGGCGGCGCCCGAGCGCGCCAACCTGGAGAACCTCGCTGCCGCGTTCCGCGTCGGCCGCAGGACCTGAGCGACATCGCGGCGCTCACAGCGGACCGGCGACGTGGCAGCGACTGAGGTCAACCTCCGTCTCAGCGTGCGCGCAGCCAGAAGCTCACGTGCCTCCGCCCGATGGTCGTCGCGACTCTGATAGCCTTATGTATGACATTTCGCTACAGGAGCTGTCACGATGACACGCCCGAAGCGCCCGGCCCCGCATCGCAAGAGCCTTCCGCTCAGCGTCCCGGTGAACCCCGCGATCAGGATCCGGCTCGGCCGGTACGCGAAGAAGACCGGAGTGCCGCTCGCGACCGGCTTCCGCATGCTCGCCGTCGCGCGTTTGGACGAGCTCGAGGAAGAAGGACGGCTCTCGCGCGCCCAGCAGTGGCAACGCGCCCGGTCCTGGGCGGTCGCACAGAGCATCGTCGACGGCACGGCACGCGAGGCGTCGCTCGATGACCTGATGCGGGGTCACGCCGCGGCGGTGGAGCGCGCCCGCGCGCACGCTTCGCGAGCGAGCTGAGTGCGGCGGCGGCGCGTCCGCCTGCACCGGAAGTTCGTCGACGACGTCCGACGCCACCGAGCCTGGCTCGCGGCGCACGGCCAGCCGGAGCGGATCGAGAACCTCCTCGACGCTATCCGCGAGGTCATGGAACGGCTGGCGGCGTTCCCCGCCTCCGGGCCGATCATCAAGCAGGACGAACGGATCGTGGTCCGCGAGCTCATCTTCCGCCGCCTGCACTACGTCGCGCACTACGCTCACCGCAGGCGAGCGCCGATCGCCGACGTCTGGTTGCTTGCGCCGTATGGCGTCGGCCAGGACCGCCCCGAGCCCGATCCAGATGCGTGGGTGATCGACTGACCGCGGCTGTCGGCTTACGTGGGCCGTTGGGGAAAAGGAGCACGACCAGGCTCAGCGGGATGGCGGACAGAGCCCGGCTGTCGCTATCATCATGTAGAGCGAACGGCTACACATGGAGGTACGGGATGCGCAAGGCCGCCCACGGTGGCAGGATCCCACGGCCCCGAGCGAGGCTGACGGATCCGCTGAACATCCGACTCCCGACCGAGCTCCGTGGGCAGCTCCGGAAGTTCGCGGCCTCACGTCAGCTCACCGAGGCGGCGGCGATCCGCTCGATGCTGAAAGACCACCTCGAGGAGCTGCCGGTCTTGGATGACATCGAACGTGCCCGCCGCTGGCAGGTGGAGCAGGTCTGGGAGGATGCCCGGCAAGCGGTCGCGGGCGTCGGAGCAGAGGGCGACTGGCGGGACATCGTGGCCAGTCACCGAGTCGCCATGTCCGAGGCGAGCGCACGTGGAGGGCGGGGCCGGCGCAAGGGCGTCGCTGGCTGAGGCGTCATCGGGTCCGCGTCCACTATCGAGCGCGCTTCATCGATCAGGTCGCGCACCAGCAGCGCTGGCTGGCAGCACACGCGAGCCCCGAGTGGCTCACCCGGCTACTGACGAGCCTCGAGCAGAGCATCGATCTGGTACGTCGGTTCCCCGAGATCGGCACCGTGGAACGGAGCGACGCGGACCTGGTCGTGCGCCGTCGGAGGCTCTCTGGCGTGCCGTACGTGCTGCTCTGGGCGCATCGGAACGCGCCGGATCTCACCGAGGTGTGGCTGCTCGGCCTATTCCACTACCGCCAGAGCCGTCCGACCGTCGACCTCTCCAAGTGGCCCTGGTGACGATGGGCATAGCCGATCGGCTCTGGGTCGCCGTTCGAAGGTGAACGGTCAGCGTCTGACCGGTGGAGGCGGCGGCGGAAGGACGATCCGATCAGCGCGCGCGACCTCCGGATAGCGCGACCGCGCGCTCGGCACGTTGCGCCGGAGCGTGCTCGCGTCGCCCTCTTCCTGAGACGCGAGCGTCGAACCCGAGGGCTTCCAGGTACCGTCGCTCGCGAGCTCGAGCGCGGGCACCTCGCGAGCCTCGCCGATCGAGCGCACGTTCGGCGGTGGCGCTTCGGTCGCGGCGTCGGTGGTGGCGGTGTCGCCGCGATGCTCCGCGGACACGCCCCTGAGCAGATCGCGGGTCAGATGGCGAAGCACCTCGGCGGCGTGACTCTCCGACCGTGCGGACGGGATCGCGCCGCGCCACGACGCGGAGAGATCGCGCGCGCCCTCTTCGCGGTAGCGCCGGAGCGCATCAGCGAAGGCGTCGCCTTCCGTCCCGTTCTCGGCGTCGTCGATGAGCGCACCGACGACGAGGCCGGAAAGGTCGGCGAGCACGCGCACCTGATCCGCTGTGCGTCCGATCGCCACAGCCATCTTCACCCACCCTGCGCGAGATGCGAGCGCCATGATGCGGGACCGGAGGCCTTCCGGCTGCCGCACCGTCGTCCCGACACGGCTTCGATACTCCGGCCGAGGCTATCGGGGCGCCAGCGCGGATCGCGTGATCCGGGTGATCGCGATGCCCCCCTGGGGCCGCACGACGACGTCGGCCCCGCGCGCGTCGACGAGGATCGCGACGACCGTCTCGCTGTCGGGTCCGACCCGCGGCGAGAAGGCCCATCCGGGAACGTCCAGTACGGCGTCGTCGGCGTGCGAGATCGTGAACACGCGGTGGAGCGTGACATTGCCGTGCTCGTGACGGCGGTACACGACGCCGCGCCCGTCCGGTCGCCAGACCGGATCGCTGTCCTCGAAGGGCGTGCCCGCGCCGAGGATCTCCACCCGCGTCACGGCCCCGTCGCGAACGTGGGCGAACGCGATCTTGCTCCTGCCATCCGCGGACGTGGTGAACGCGATGGCCGATCCGTCCGGAGACCACGTCGCGCTGTCCTTCACGTGCCGCACGCCCGCCGCCGCCAGCACCGGAGATGCGGTGTCCGGCGACCATCGCGCCACGCCGTTCACCACCGTGACCGCGCCGTGCATCGGATGTCCCGGCGTCACCGCGTGCTCGTGCTCACCGTCGCGATCGACGATCCACAGCGCGGGCTCGCCGTCGCCGGTGCCGCGAACGAACGCGATCCAATGACCGTCCGGCGACCAGCGCGGCGCGACGCTGCGCGCGTCGGCGCTCGTGAGCTGGATGATCCGGTCGCCGAGGATGGGCGCGGTGTAGATCTCGAGCGCGCCGCTGCGGTCCCATGCGAAGGCGACCTCGCTCCCGTCAGGGGACAGGTCGATGCCGCCCCACCGATCGACGCCCGGCGCCCCCGCGACCACGTCGGCGTCGAGGGGTCCGGCAGGGACCGCCGTGGCATGCAGCGGGTTGGCGACGCTCGTCGGCGGGCGCCGTGTCCCCTTCGTGTCCCATAGGTCGGCGAACGCCTTCGGCCGCTCGCGCTTGCCCTCGACGGTCACGGCTCGCTCCTCGGCGTGACCGCTCCATTGCTCTTTGACGGGGCCCCGACCCCGTCATCGCGCACCGGACGCTTCGCTTGCTCCATCTTCTCCCGCGTGGCGTCGGCGACCACGAGCGTCTCCGGTCCCATGCCGGCCTCGCGCGCCACCGTGACCTCACGAGGGACGACCGGGTCGTGGTGGTACATCTTGTCCTCGAGCCGGCCCTTGTAGCCGCGGTCCCACGGCGCGTCGAGCAGGATGCCGAACCGCTTGTGCGGCTGCGGCAGCTCCTGCTGCAGCGCGAGTAAGCCGTCCCTGCCCGCGTTCCACGTCGGCGGCCGGTGCGCCGCGAGCACCGCGGAGAACTCGAGCGGCATCAGCGCCCTCGCCGCCGGCGACGTGAGGTCGAGATCGCCGGAGACGAGCACGCCGCCGGCCTTGCGCAGCAGGACCACTGTCGCGCCCTGACCTTCCTGGCGGATCCGGATCGCGCGCGCGTCGGGCCGCACGAGCTGGTCGTCCGCGAGCACGAT
>JACPEQ010000142.1 GCA_016183435.1 Chloroflexota bacterium | reverse complement strand
TCGGCGCCTGCGGATCGGTGCGCGCGAAGATGAGCGCGAGCTTGGACGGACCGCCGTTGGAGATCCACATCTTGCGGCCGTTGATGACCCAAACGCTCCCGTCGCGCACGGCCGTGGTCGCTAGGCCGGCCGCGTCGCTGCCGTAGCCCGGCTCGGTGAGGCCGAAGCAGCCGATCCACTCGCCGCTGCACAGCTTCGGCAGGTAGCGGCGCTTCTGCTCCTCGCTCCCGAACTTGAGGATCGTCATCTCGACGAGCGAGATCTGCACCGAGAGCGTGGTGCGGACCGAGGAGTCGGCCCGGCCGACCTCCTCGGTGATGAGCGCATGGCTGATGTAGTCGATGCCCATGCCGCCGTACTCCTCCGGCACGGGGCCGCCGAGGAAGCCCAGCGGAGCCATCTTCTTCAGGATCTCGGTGGGGAAGATCTGCCCGCGGTCGCGCTCCCGCGCGCCGGGCGCGATCTCGTTGTCGGCGAAGTCACGTGCGAGCCTGCGGATCTGCTCCTGCTCGGGGGTGAGGTCGAAGTCCACGGCGGCGAGCGTACCGAACGATGGTGTCAGCCGCTCCGACCTCCAGACGCTCCGCGAGTAGGCTTGCGGCCGGGCCGCGGCGGCGGCGAGGGCCGGGACGCGGCCGGGAGCGAGGCATGACGCGGCGACGGCTGCTGACGCTGACGAGCGTGCTGTTGATCGTGGCGGTCGCGGTGGCCGGCGCCACCGGGCAGATCGCGGCGGCGTTCGACATCAACCGGTTCGGGATCCACCGGTACGCGGCCTACACGCTGCTCGCGCTGGCGGCGGTGCACGTGGTGCTGGCATGGCCCGATCTGATGGCCATGGTGCGCCACTGGGCTCAGATCGGGCGGCGCCGACGCACGCCGCCAGGCGTCCCGCCGACCGCCCGCGTGCCGGCGGGGCGGCGCTTCGCGCTCGGCGCGGCCATGGGGTTCGCGGCGGGTGCCGCAGCGGCCACGGCGTTCGGGTCGCTTCAGCGGAGGTCGGGCGTCCCGGACGAGGTCGCGGAGGCGGGCGATCTGGGGGTCCTGTATCACCGGTGGAGCCGCCCGACGTACCTCGGCGGCCTCGTCAAGAGCTTCGCGCCGATCCTTGAGCCGCCGCTGTACAAGAGCTACCCCGCGGGGGCGGTCTTCGCGCTGCCGTCGGCGGGAGAGGCGGCGCGGATGCCGCTGCACCAGGCGATACGACGGCGCCGGTCGCGCCGCGGCTTCTCCGACCGTTCCATGACGCTGCAAGAGCTCGCGGACGTGCTGTTCCTCGCCGTCGGTGAGACCGACCACACCGACCGCTCCCGGCCGTTCCGCGCATTCCCGTCCAGCGGCGCCCTCTTTCCCACGGAGACCTACGTCGGGGTGCATGCTGTGGAAGGGCTCGCGCCCGCCATCTATCACTACCAGCCGCAGACGCATGCGCTCGTCCGCGTGCGTGCGGGCGGCCAGTCCGCCCCGCTGATGCGCGCTGCCCTCGACCAGGGCATGGTGGCCGAGGCTGGCGCCGTGATCGTGCTGGCGTCCTACTTCGACCGCGTCGGCTGGAAGTACAAGGACCGCGCCTACCGCTATGCGCTGATCGAGGCGGGGCACATCGGTCAGAACCTCTACCTGGTGGCCGAGGCCCTCGGGCTGAGCTGTTGCGCCATCGGAGCCTTCTTCGACGATGACGTGAACGCCCTCGTGGGTATCGACGGCGTTAGGGAAGCCGCGGTCTACATGGCGGTCGTGGGCCATTCCGCCTCGGCGGCGTGATGCTCTCGACCTACACTGCGCGCTCCGTGGCCGCTCCGAGCGCCGTCATCACGGGCTGGGGGTCCTACGTACCGCCGCGCGTGCTGTCGAATCGTGACCTCGAGTCCCGCATCGACACCACCGACGCCTGGATCGTGGAGCGCACCGGCATCCGCGAGCGCCACGTCGTCGAGGACGGCGAGGCGACGTCCGGCATGGCGGCGAAGGCGGCCCGCGTCGCGATCGAGCGCGCCGGTATCGCCGCGGACGAGCTCGACGCGGTCATGGTCGCGACCACCACGGCGGACCATCTCGTCCCGACCGCGGCCTGTCTGGTGCAGGAGCAGATCGGCGCCCGGCATGCGGCGGTGTTCGACATCGGGGCCGCGTGCGCGGGCTTCGTCTACGGCCTCGCCGTCGCGAAGGGCCTCGTCGCTTCCGGCGCGGCCCGGCGGGTCCTCCTCGTCGCGGCCGAGACCATCTCCCGCTTCATCGACTGGACCGACCGCTCGACATGCGTGCTGTTCGGGGACGGCGCGGGAGCCGTCGTCATCGAAGCGTCCGAGGGGCGCGGCGGCATCCGCGGCACGGTGCTGCGGGGCGATGGCACGAAGCGGCATGCGCTCTGGGTCGAGGGTGGCGGCTCGCTCATGGCGCGCATCCCGGACGCGAAGGACGGGCAGATGTTCCGCCTGCGCATGGACGGCCAGGAGGTGTTCAAGCTGGCCGTGCCGAGCATGGCGCGCGCGTGCGAGGAGGTCCTCGCGGCGGAGGGCCTGCGCCTCTCGGACGTCACGCTGCTCATCCCGCACCAGGCGAACCTGCGGATCATCGAGGCCGTCGGCAAGCGGCTCGGGATCGATAGGGCGAAGGTGTTCGTGAACATCGAGCGGTACGGGAACACGTCCGCAGCGTCGATCCCCATCGCCCTCTGCGAAGCGGTGGAGCAGGGACGCGTCCGGCCGGGCGACCGCATCCTCATGTGCGCGTTCGGCGGCGGCATGACCTGGGGCGCGGCGCTGGTGGAATGGTCAGGCGCGCCCGTCGCCGTCGGGCGGAAGGGCATCGCCGCCCGCGCGCGTGACCTGCTCGCGCGCCGCGCCCGCCGGGCAGGGGGGTCGACCTCACCTCGCGCGACGTGACCGCCGCGCCTCTCTCCGGGATCCACGTCGTCGTGGTCGCGACGAACGTGCCCGGGCCCGTCGCGGCGGCACGCCTGCGCGAGCTCGGCGCGTCGGTGACGAAGGTCGAGCCGCCCGAGGGCGACCCGCTCGCCGTTACCGCGCCAGCGTGGTACGCGGCGCTGGCCGCCTGCTGCACGGTCCGCCGACTCGACCTGCGCGCACCCGCAGGGCGCGCGGCGCTCGACGAGCTCCTCGCCGCGGCCGACCTCCTGCTCACCAGCCTCCGCCCAGCGGCGCTCGCGCGGCTCGGGCTGGACGCACGCGAGCTCGGCACGCGCTTCCCGCTCCTCGCGCGCGTCGCGATCGTCGGCCACCCGGCGCCTGAGGCGGAGCTGCCGGGTCACGATCTCACCTACCTCGCGGCCCACGGGCTCGTCACGCCGCCCGACCTGCCGCGCACGCTCGTGGCCGATCTCCTCGGCGCGGAGCGCGCGGTCGCGGCCGCGCTCGCGCTCCTCCTGATACGGGAGCGCGGCGGCGGGGCCGGCGTCGCCGTCGTCGCGCTGGCCGATGCGGCCCGCGACGCCGCGGCGCCGCTGCGCGCCGGCCTCACCGCGCCGGACGGCGTGCTCGGCGGCGCCTTTCCCGGATACGGCCTCTACCGCGCACGGTCAGGCTGGATCGCGGTCGCCGCGCTCGAAGAGGGCTTCCGCGTCCGGCTGGCGGCCGCGCTCGGCGTGCCGCTCGATCGCGCCGCGCTCGAGCGCGCGTTCCTCGCGCGCACGGCCGAGGAGTGGGAGGAGTGGGGGCGGGAGCGCGACCTGCCGATCGCGGCGGTCCGAGGGGAGCCAACGGCGTGATCGCAGGGGCGTAGATCAGCCGCGGCAGCGACGATCGCTCCGCCGCCGCGGTTTGCGCGCTACGTCAGCGAGATGCCGCTCAAGGTCGCAGCGTGATCGGCGCGCGGCTATCGTCCGACCCGAGTGATCATCTCGTCCGACCACGGCGAGGTGCGCTACTTCCGCATGGCGCGGACCATCTTCGGACGCGCGCTCTACTGGACCGGTGTCTACGTCGTGGACGGCCTGCTCATCGACTCGGGACCGCCGAACATGCGGCGCCACGTCGCGCGGGTCGTCGACGAGCTCGGCGTCCGCCAGTGCGTGACGACGCATGGCCACGAGGACCACAGCGGGAGCCACGCCCTCCTGAACGCGCGCGGGATCGTGCCCCTCGCCCACGCCACAGGCCTCGCGAACATGGCCGATCCGCGGGTGAACGATCTCTATCGCCGGGTCACCTGGGGCTCGCCTCCGCCCGCACAGGTCGCGGCCATCGGCGAGGAGCTTGAGACCCCGGCGCATCGCTTCCAGGTGATCCACACACCGGGGCATTCCGACGATCACATCGCCCTCTTCGAGCCGGACCGCGGCTGGCTCTTCACCGGCGACCTCTACCTCGCGCCGCGCCTCAAGGTCCTGCGCGACGACGAGGACGTGCACGCGATGATCGCATCGCTGCGGCGTCTGGTCGCGCTCGCGCCGGCGGTCGTGTTCTGCCAGCACCGCGGCCTGGTCGACGACGGCGCCGAGCTGCTCCGGCGCAAGCTTCAGTTCCTGGTCGAGCTGGGCGAGCGCATCCGCGCGCTGCGCGAGCGCGGGCTCGACGAGGAGGAGATCGCGCGGTCGCTCCCGGGGCGTGACCTTATGTGGCGCCTGTGGACCGGTGGCCACTTCGCGAAGCGCCACTTCGTCCGCTCGTTCCTGCGTCCGGCGGGAGCGTCGCGTCGATGAGCACGGTCGCCTCGCCTTCGACCGCCCGCGTGCCGTCCTCGCGCGTGACGCGGACCCCCAGGCGCGCGGTCGGCCTGTCCTCGCGCAGTGCCAGGACCTCGATCTCGCCCGTGATCGAGTCGCCTGGCCGCACGGGCGCGAGGTAGCGCAGGGTCTGCTCGATCAGGACGCAGCCGGGGAGCTCGCTGGCGCCGATGGCGTCGAGGATCCCGGTCACGACGCCGCCCTGCGCGATGCGCCCGCCGAAGCGGGACCGCCGCGCGAACTCCTCGTCGTGGTGGATGGGGTTGCGGTCGCCGGTGAGCCGCGCGAACAGCTCGATGTGCTCGTCGGTGATCCGCACTGTCCGCGACGCGGTCTCGCCGACCCGGAGACGCACCGCGCGAGCGTACTCGCCGGCACACCGGTCGCGGCCCGCACGCTTCGCCGCGTACAGGGCCATGTCCGCCGCCCGGCGCAGCGAGGAGGCGTCACGCGCCGAGTCCGGGAACGTCGCGACGCCCGCCTAGACCGGCACGAGCACCTTTTCGAGGCGGATGATCGCGGGCAGTGGCCGGTAGCCGAGGCGCTCGTTGATCCGACGCATCCCGCTGTTCGTCTCGTCGTTCGAGCACAGCAGTGAGCGAACGCCCGTCCGCGCGGCCTCCGCGAACGCGAAGAGCTTGAGCGACCTCGCGACGCCCCTGCGTCGGTGGTCACGGGCCGTCCCGGTGAAGCTCGTGTAGGCGGCCGCGGGTCCACGCCGCATGGTCATCGTCATGCCGACGACACGCTCTCCCGCGAGCGCGACGAAAGAGAGGTCCAGCGCCACGAGCGGACCCTCGAGCATCAGCCCGCGGAAGCCTTCACGGTCCAGCGCCTCCGGCGCTCCGGGGATGTCGGCGTGACACTCGCGGTACAGCTGGTAGAGCTCCAGGGCGCGCCCCTCGGATGCCGGACGGAACAGCGCCGCGACGCTCGCGAGCGCGACCGGGGCGGAGCCGGGCTCGGGGAAGGGCTCGGTGAGGTCGCGGTACGCATCCAGCTGACGCCCGGCCTCGCGCCAGCCTCGGTGCGTGGCCCAGCGGAGCCCATCCACCTCGGTCTCGCTCGTGACCGAGAGCAGCCGCGGCGACGAGCGCGACCGGGCTTCCGCCTCGATGATGTCCTGGAGCGCGGAGCCGATCCCTCGGCCACGCATCGCGGGCACGACGCGGACGGTCTCGTACAGCGCGCCGTCGGGACGGCGGAAGGCCCCGCCCGGGTCGAGCTCGGCGAACGCGACGATGTCGCCCTCCCGCTCGACCACCACGGTCAGGTTCTCGCTGCCGCGGGTGCTCCGTTCCCACTCGCGGCGGTGCTCGACCGTCCACCGGCGAACGGGATGCAGGCCGACGTTGCGCAGCGCGACGATGGCGGCGAGGTCGGCCGCGCCTCCCGGCCGGAGGCGACCTCCGGAGGGCATCGCGAGATCCTGCATGGTCCTGGCTCTCCCCCTGGCTCTCCCCGCGGATACCCAAGAGCCGCAGATACTCGAAAGCAAGGGTTACTAGCCATGTTGCTACACGATCGCCACACCCGGCTGTCGGGCTCGCTGATGAGGGCGGCCGCCTGACATCGCGCTCCGGACCGTCGTGGGTTCGCGCCCGCATGCGGCGGCACCGTCGCGCCTCAGCCCCTCGACCCCCGCGGCGCGGCGGCCACGCGGTCGCGGCCGGCACGCTTCGCTGCGTACAGAGCCATGTCCGCCGCCCGGCGCAGCGAGGAGGCGTCACGCGCCGTGTCCGGGAACGTCGCGACGCCCACCGAGATCGTGAAGGCGATCCGCTCCCCGGACACGTCGATCGCGTCGAGCGCCGCGTCCGCGCGCAGGCGCTCGGCGATCGCCAGCGCGTCGGCCTGGCCCGTCTCGGGGAGGAGGAGCGCGAACTCCTCGCCGCCGATGCGCGCCGCCACGTCGGTCCGCCGGCGATCGCGGGTCATGAGCTTCGCCACGCGCTGGATCACGGCATCCCCGGCCTCGTGGCCGTAGCGGTCGTTGATCCCCTTGAGATCGTCCAGGTCGATGAAGAGGAGCGAGAGAGCGGCGCCATGGCGCTCGGCGCGCGCGAGCTCGCGCTCCAGGGCCTCACGGAAGTAGCGGTGG
Source organism: Chloroflexota bacterium (assembly GCA_016183435.1). GTDB lineage: Bacteria > Chloroflexota > Limnocylindria > P2-11E > P2-11E > JACPOT01. Next base: position 6,058 of record JACPEQ010000142.1, on the reverse strand, counting down.
TTGTACAGCCCGGTCCGGTCGTCCCGCAGGGCCGCTTCGCGCTGCGCGTCGTACGCGCGGGCGTTCGCGATGACCGCGGACAGCTCGTCCGCGAAGAGCGTGAGCACCTGCTCGTCATCGGGTCCGAAGGCCGCGGCACGCGCCGATGAGACCAGGAGGACGCCGACGGGCGTCTCTCCGGTGACCAGCGGCAGCGCGATCTCCGAGCGCACGTCCGGCGCGGTGAGCACGTAGCGGTCGTCCTTCGTGACATCCGCGACGTTCACGACCCGCCGGTCGCGGAAGGCGGCCCCGCTGAGCCCCTGGTCGACGGCGATGACGAGGTCGCCGACATCCGCACGCACCGCGCCCCGGTGCGCGCGGACGCGGAGGCTGCGCGCGTCATCGTCGGAGAGCAGCACGAAGCTGCGGGCCATGCCGAAGACGTCCTCGAGCTGCTCGAGCGCCCGTTCGAGGATCGTCTCCAGCTCGAGCGACGAGCCGACGATGGCGCGCATCTCGTACAGCAGCCGCAGTCGCCGCCGCTGCAGCTCGACCCCCGCGTACAGCCGCGCGTTCGCCAGCGCGGTGGCGGCCAGCGTCGCCACCGACTCGAGACCCGACCGGTCGATCGAGTCGAACCGCCGGGCCGGGTCGCGCGTCCAGACCACCGGAACGGCGGCGACCTCCTCGCCGATGCGCACCGGCGTCCCCATCGCCGAAGCCCAGCCCATGCCGCGCGAGAAGTCCGGCAGGATCGCGAGGAGCTCGGCTCCGGCCGCGACGACCGTCTCGCCGCGCTCCAGCACGAGGGCGGTGAGTCCCTGTCCGGGCGGCATCTCGCGGCCGGCCAGGCTCTCCGGGGCGTTGACGAGGCCTCTGATCCGGTAGCGTCCGGTCTGGGGGTCGCGGGCCGCGATGACACCACCGTGGGCGTCGCTGAGCTCGACCGCCGCGCCGACGACGCGCCGCAGCGCCTCCTCTTCGTCAAGCGTGCCGGCGATCTGCGGGGCGAAGCCGCTCAGGAGCGCCGACGCTCGCCGAAGCCGCCGGCCGGCGCGGCGCGCCGTGCGGAGCGCGTCGGTCGCCAGCCCCGAGATGACCCCGATCCCGACGATCGCGGCGAGCTCGAGGGCGAGGGCCGCGATCTGGTGCGGATACCCGTAGACATCCGCGCGCAGGTACGCGGCGACGATCTCTACCGCCAGGAACAGCGCCGTGGCGCCGAGCGCGACCCGCAGGCCGATCGTGGCCGCCGCGGCGAGCGTCGGCGCGGCGATGGCCAGCGTGAGATCCGCCGCGTTCGGCGCGAGGAGCAGCACCCAGAGCGCGCCGGTGGCCACGTAGAAGCCCACCGCGATCCGTGTGATCGCGCGAAGCCTGGCCCGCGACGCGTCCCGACCGAGCCCGCGCGCCACGAACGGGAAGGCGACGAGGAGGGCCAAGGACAGGACAGCCACGACCGGCACGGCCACCTTCAGCGACAGCGTGAGGATCAGCGCCGTGAGCGCCACGCCCAAGCGGACCCAGAGATGGCGGCGCTCGGTCCGCAGGAACTCCAGCCGCTCCAGCTCGCGCACGCGCGCGAGGTGATCCCCGTTATCGCTCACGGTCCTCCGCGGCGGCGGTCACGCCCGACCGGTCACGCCGACCGGTCACGCACGCTACCGAGAGGCAGGCGCGTCGGCATGGATCCCGCGGCAGCATAGTCCGCCGGCGGCGCGCGAAGCGCCCGCCGTCGGTACGGCTGCGACCCTCTGCTACCCTCGCGCCCGGATGGGGAGGCCGAAAGTGCCATGCTGAGCGTGGCCGGCCTCGAGGTCGTCTACAGCGACGTCATCGTCGGGCTGCGCGGGGTCTCCCTGGACGTCCCCGACGGAGCGATCGTCGCGCTCCTCGGCGCGAACGGAGCGGGAAAGACCACCTGCCTGCGCGCCATCACCGGGCTGCTCGACGTGCACCGCGGGCGCGTGCAGAAGGGGGCCGTCACGTTCGACGGCGTGCGCATCGACGGTCTCGACGCGCCGGAGATCGTGCGCCGCGGCATCGCACAGGTCCTCGAGGGACGGCGCATCTTCGCCGAGCTCACCGTCGAGGAGAACCTCCTCGCCGGGGCGTTCGTGCAGCGGAGCGCGGCTCGGCAGCGCCAGGCGCGCGACCGGGTCATGGACCTCTTCCCGGTCCTCGCGGAGCGCCGCCGCCAGGTCGCCGGCTACCTGTCCGGCGGGGAGCAGCAGATGCTCGCGATCGGCCGCGCGCTCATGGCCGACCCCAAGCTGCTCGTCCTCGACGAGCCGTCGCTGGGGCTCGCCCCGCTCGTCGCGCGGAAGATCCGCGACGTCATCGTCGACATCCATCGCCAGGGGACGGCCGTCCTTCTCGTCGAGCAGAACGCCGCGATGGCGCTGGCCATCGCGTCGCACGGCTACATCCTGGAGAACGGCCGGATCGTGATGAGCAAGCCGGCGGACGCGCTCGCGCGCGACGCCGACGTGCGCGAGTTCTACCTCGGGCTCGCGGAGGGGCGGCGCCGCTCGTACCGCGACGTCCGCCACTACCGGCGCCGGAAGCGGTGGCTGAGCTGACCGCGGCCGAGCCGATCCTGCGCGCCGACGGCCTGACGCTCTCCTTCGCGGGCCTCGTGGCCCTCGACGACGTCTCGTTCGCCGTGCCGCGCGGCGAGATCTTCGCGATCATCGGTCCGAACGGGGCGGGGAAGACGTCGTTCCTCAACTGCGTCAGCGGCGTCTACCGGCCGCGCTCGGGCCGCCTCGACTTCCAGGGCACCGACCTCCTCCGGCTCCGGCCGCACCAGATCGCCGCGGCCGGCATCGCCCGCATGTTCCAGAACGTCGAGCTGTTCCCGCTGCTCACGGTCGTGGACAACCTGCTGCTCGGACGCCACCACCTCATGCGCGCGGGGCTCGCCTCCGGTGCGCTCTGGTTCGGCCCGGCCCGCTCCGAGGAGATCCGCCATCGCGAGGCGGTCGAGCGCATCATCGACTTCCTCGAGATCCAGTCCATCCGCCACCAGACCGTCGCGACCCTCTCCTACGGTCTGCAAAAGCGGGTGGAGCTGGGGCGTGCGCTCGCGATGGAGCCGGCGCTGCTCCTCCTGGACGAGCCCGCCTCGGGGATGAACCTCGAGGAGACCGAGGACGTGGCGCGCTTCATCCTCGACATCAAGGAGGACCTGGGGATCACCCAGATCCTCGTCGAGCACGACATGGGCGTCGTCATGGACATCGCCGATCGCGTCCTCGTCCTGGACTTCGGCCGGACGATCGCCGAGGGCGCGCCGGAGGAGATACAGCGCGATCCCGAAGTGATCCGCGCGTACCTCGGCGAGGAGGCGATCGCATGACGACCCTGCCGGCGATCCTCCGCGAGCGCTGCCGCGCCACCCCCGACCACGTCGCCACGCGCGAGAAGCGGCTCGGCATCTGGCGGGAGCACACCTGGGCCCAGCTGTTCGACCGCGTGCGCGCGTTCGGCCTCGGGTTGACGGCGCTCGGTGTCGAGCGCGGCGACCGCGTCGCGATCCAGTCCGAGGACCGTCCCGAGTGGCTCATCGCCGAGTACGCGACGATCGCGGTCGGCGGCGCCTCCGTCGGCATCTACTCGACGAACCCCGCCGCCGAGGTCCAGTACATCCTGTCGCATTCGGGCGCCCGGATCGTCGTCGCCGAGGACCAGGAGCAGGTGGACAAGGCGCTCGCCGTCGCCGACCGGTGTCCCAGCCTGCGACACATCGTCGTCATCGACCCGAAGGGGCTGCGCGGCTACGAGGATCCACGCCTGCTGCGCTGGGAGGACGTCGAGCGGCTCGGACGCGATGTCGCGGAGCGCGACGGGGCCCGCTTCGACATGCTCATCGACGAGCGGCGGCCGGACGAGGTCGCCATGATCGTGTACACGTCGGGCACGACGGGCCCGCCGAAGGGCGCCATGCTCACGCAGCTCAATCTCACGACGAGCGTGGATCTCGCACGAGCGCTGTGGCGGGCGTCACCCGACGACCGCGTGTGCTCCTACCTGCCCCTCTGCCACGTCGCGGAGAAGATCTTCACGGTCTTCCTCCCGCTCGCCTCGGGCGCGTCGGCCAACTTCGCCGAGAGCATCGACACCGTCACGGCGAACCTGCGCGAGGTCGAGCCGACGATCTTCCTCGGCGTGCCGCGCATCTGGGAGAAGATGGCCGCGGGGATCCAGATCCGCATGCAGGACGCCGATCCGCCCAAGCGCCTGGTCTTCCGGGCCTGGCTCGCCGTCGGCCACCGGCTCGCGCGCGTGTGGATCGCGAACGGCGGCCGCTACCCCTTCCCGTGGTCCCTGCTCTACCGCCTCGGCTGGCTCTTCCTCTACGGTCCGCTGCAGCGCAAGCTCGGCCTCGCGCGGTGCCGCATCGCCGTGAGCGGCGCGGCGCCGATCTCGCCGGACCTGCTGCGGTTCTTCCATGCGATCGGCGTCCATATCCGCGAGGCCTGGGGCCAGACCGAGTGCACCGGCGCGGCCTCGCTCACGCCGCGGGACGACGTCCGGATCGGGTCCGTGGGCCGGCCGGTGCCCGGGATCGAGGTGCGCCTGGCCGACGACGGCGAGATCCTCTTGCGCGGCCCGCTCGTCTTCGCGGGCTACTTCAACGACGAGGCCTCCACGCGGGCGGCCCTCGATGCCGATGGCTGGCTCCACACGGGGGACGTCGGCCGGATCGACGAGCACGGGCACATCCACATCACCGACCGCAAGAAGGACATCATGGTCACGGCCGGCGGCAAGAACATCGCGCCCAGCCTGATCGAGAACATGTTGAAGTCCTCGCCCTACATCCGCGAGGCCATCGTCATCGGCGACCGCCGCAGCTACGTCACCTCGCTCGTCGGCATCGAGCGCGACGCGGTCGGCGACTGGGCGACGCGCCGCGAGATCCCGTTCACCACGTACCGCGACCTCACCGAGCGGCCCGAGGTGGTCGAGCTCATCGCCGACGAGGTCCGCCGCGTGAACCGTGACCTCGCGTCGGTGGAGCAGATCAAGCGCTTCCGGCTCCTCCCGAAGGAGCTCGATCACGAGGACGGCGAGCTCACCGCGACGCAGAAGGTGAAGCGCGCGATCCTCCAGGACCGCTTCCGGGATCTCGTCGACAGCCTGTACGCGAGCACGGGATGAGCGACCTGCTCCAGCTCCTCGCGCAGGGGATCGCCCTCGGTGCGATCTACGGCCTCACCGCGCTCGGCTTCGTGATCGTCTACAAGGCGACCCAGGTCATCAACTTCGCGCACGGCGAGCTGCTGCTCCTGGGCGCCTATCTCGTCTACGCCTTCCGGAACCAGGCCGGGCTGCCATTCGTCGCATCGGTGGCGCTCGCGGTCGCGACGATGGCGGCCGTCGGCTGGGCGATCGAGCGCGGCGTGCTCCGCCGCATGGTGGGGCGACCCACCTTCGCGGTGGTCATGATCACGATCGGCCTCGCGATCGTGTTCCGGCAGGTCGCCGCCGCCATCTGGGGGTTCGACGACCTGCTGCTCGGCGACCCCTGGGGCGCATCGCGCGTGGCGGTCGGCGACCTGCACGTGGGCGCCACAGCTGTCGCATCCCTCGTCACGGCGGGAGCGCTGTTCGTCGCCTTCTTCCTCTTCTTCCGGGCGTCGAAGGCGGGCATCGCCATGCGGGCGACGGCCATCGACCAGGAGGCCGCGCTCGCGGTCGGGATCCCCGTCCGAGCCGTGTACGCGTGGTCATGGATGATCGCGGCCGCGACGGCGACGGTGGCGGGGATCTTCCTCTCCGCGTTCCCCGCCACGCTGCATCCGGGGCTGGGCTTCGTCGCCTTCCGCGCCTTCCCCGCCGCGATCCTCGGCGGGCTCGACTCGCCGGGCGGTGCCGTGGTCGGCGGGCTCATCGTGGGGGTCACGGAGCTGCTGGTGCAGTCGTACCAGCCGCAGCTGGCGCCGTGGCTCGGCGACAACTTCCACGTCGCGGGGTCGTACCTGCTCATGATCGGCGTCCTGGTCGCCCGGCCGTACGGCCTCTTCGGGAGGCGCGAAGTGGAGCGTGTGTGACGGGGCGGCCCGAGGGG
>JACPEQ010000132.1 GCA_016183435.1 Chloroflexota bacterium | reverse complement strand
CGACGCCGCCGGCCACGAGCCCACCGGAGACGAGCAGCACCAGCACGGTCGCGAGCGGAGGGATGCCGCGCGCGGCGGCGAAGGTCGCGACCACCGCTGTGAAGAGCACCAGCGACACGACCCTCGGCTTGGCCAGGCTCACGTACACGCCAAGAGGACGCGCGCCGACGGCCGAGCCGGATCGAGTTGCGAGGTTCGCCCGTCCGTAGGCGAGGGCGTTCACGACCACCTATCTCCTACCGGGGTGCACGGATGCTGAGCGCCAGCGGAGCTCCACCCCCTGCCCGCGCGGGCGGCACCCCGCCCGCATCCGACACGGTCGCTCGGGGCCGGGAGATCACTCGGCTTTCGCGAGCGCGAGCCGCCTGCCTGGCCTTGAGTTCGGCGCCCCGCGTGACCATGTCCGAGAGCCGCACCGAACCGAAGAGCCGCACCATCTCGTCGCGGACCACGCGGCAGACCTCGTGCACCGGACAGATGGGTTGCAGGGGGCATGTCTCCGGCTGCAGCACGCAGCGGTTGATGGTGATCGTGTCGGCGCTGACGGCGTCGATGACCGCCAGCAAACTGATCTCGTCCGGCTGCCGCGCGAGCATCAATCCGCCGCTCTTGCCCCGCCGTGTGCGCAGGAGCCCAGCGGCGGCCAGCCGCGGGACGATCTTGCGCACGAACGGCAGCGGCACGAGTCGATGACGTGACACCTGCGTCGTGGTGGTGAGCTCGCCGAACGGCTGGGTCGCGACCTCGAGCATGGTGCGCAGGGCGTAGTCCGCTTCACGCGTGAGCTGCATGGGACCGTCTCTCTCTACGCCCCCGGATCACAGAACGTACAGCGTGGCGAAGATGAACAGCCACATCACATCGACGAAGATCGCGTAGATGACCGCGCCCTGCTCGCCCCAGGGCGCGTCCCGCGTGATGGTCCCCCGCCTCACGGCCGCGGCCGCGAGCAGCAGCACGACGGCCCCGCTCACTACGTGGAAGGCGTGCAGCCCGGTGAGGCTGAGGAAGGCGGTCCCGTAGGCGGTGCCGATCGGGAAGTGCGCGAAGGCCGCCGGCCACTCCACGGCGAGGACGCCGGCCACGAACAGCAGGTCAAGCGCGGCCGAGGCCACCAGCCACCGCGCGCAGGCGGAGGCCTCCCGCTCCGCCAGCGCCGTGTCCGCCCACTTCGCGGTCACGCTGCTCGCCGCCAGGATGGCCGTGAGGACCAAGCCGAGGACCAAGCTGAGCTCCGCAGGCTTGTCGAAGCCGGTGAGGTAGTAGCGAGCGGATAGGAACGCGGCGAACAGGAAGCTCTCCGAGATGATGAACAGCCACAGGCCGGCGCGGTGCATGGCGAGGCGATCGGCGCTGGGCCGGGCGCCCAAAATGCTCGTGGCGGCCATCAGCTCGTCCCGCCGCTCACTCGGCACCACCGCCGTCGGCTCCGGCGGCTCCCGTGAACGCGGCGTGGACCGCGCCGGGCACGCCGTAGTCGTAGGGGTGCCCGATCACCTGGGGGGCGCGGGGGAAGTTCTCCTCCGGCGGCGGGGAGGGCACCTGCCACTCGAGGGTCCGCGCGTGCCACGGGTCGGCGGCCGCCCGCGGGCCGCGCACCCACGAGTACGCGAGGTTGATGACGAGGACCGCGAAGCTCGCGCTCAGCGCGAAGGAGAAGAGGCTGATGAGCTGATTGGCGCCAGCGAGCTCGGGCGGGTAGCTGGCGATGCGCCGGTTCATGCCGTTGAGCCCGACCCAGAACATCGGCAGGAAGGTCGCGTTGAACGCCAGGAACATCCACCAGAAGTGGATCTTGCCGAGCGTCTCGTTGAACATGCGCCCGGTGATCTTGGGGAACCAGTAGTAGAGCGCGGCCATGATCGCGAAGACCTCGCCGCCCATGATCGTGTAGTGGAAGTGCGCGACCACCCAGTAGGTGTTGTTGAGGTTCATGTCCGTCGGCACGTCGGCGAGGGTGATCCCGGTGAGGCCGCCGATGAGGAAGTTGAACACGAACCCCAAGGCGAACAGCATCGGCGTGCGCAGCCAGAGCCTGCCGAGCCAGATCGTCCCCAGAGCGGAGAGGAACACCAGGCCGGTCGGGATGGAGATGATCTCGGTCGTGATCATGAACGGCGCCAGGAGCAGATCGGATACCCCCGCCACGAACAGGTGATGGACCCACACGATCCCGCTCAGCGCCACGATCGCCAGGAAGCCGGCCACCGCCGCCCGATAGGCGAACAGCGGCTTGCGGGAGAAGTGCGTCAGGATCTCGAGCACGATGCCCATGCCCGGCAGGACCATGATGTAGACCGCCGGGTGCGAGTAGAACCAGAAGACCTGCTGGTACAGCAAGGGGGCCCCACCCTGGGCCGCGTTGAAGAACGAGCCTCCAGCGACCAGGTCGAGGACCTCCATGACCATCGCGGCGGCGAGGAACTGGGTGACGGTCACGCTCAGGATCGACGCCGAGAGGACCGACCAGACGTAGATGGGGAGCCGGCTCCACGTCATGCCGGGCGCGCGCAGGTAGGCGATGGTGACGAGGAAGTTGAGCCCGCCAAGGATGGACGAGAGGCCGAAGGTGATGACCGCCAAGTTGAAGAGCAGCTG
>JACPEQ010000130.1 GCA_016183435.1 Chloroflexota bacterium | reverse complement strand
ACGTCTTCATGGGGGCGACGCCCTTCGTCCAGTCGCGGACCGCGTTCCACGAGCTCACCTGGGTGCCGCTCCTGGGGATCGCGCTGGGGGCCGCATTCCTCGTCTTCGTCCGCGGCGGCTACAAGCGCGCGATCGGCGAGCCCTTCATCCGCGAGACGCTCGGCCAGACCTGGGTGAAGGAGCTGCTCTACGTGGTGGGGATATTCGTCGTCGCCTGGAGCTTCATGTCGATCCTCGCGACGGGCATCGGCGACGTGCAGCACGCCGGCTACCGCCACATCACGGCCTTCGGCGACCAGCCGACCCCCGGCGCGGCGCCGGCCGGGATGGCGGTGACGCGGTGGCCGGAGAGCGGCTTCGTCCTCGGAGGCCTTCGCGGCCTCGTCGTGGGGCCCTGGAACTGGGTCGGCCTCGCCCTCGTCGCCTGGGGCGTCGTCGTGCTCCTGCCGTTCCGCGTCCTCGCGCAGCACGAGCAGCGCCGCGCCCTCGTCGCCCAGATGGCCGCGGTGATCCTGCCGACCTTCGAGCCCGAGGAGCGCGAGCGCGCGCTGCGCCGGATCCTGGCGCACCTCGCGCAGATGAGCCTGCGCCGTGCCTCGCGGTACATCCACGCGATGCTCGAGGGTCTCGACGCGGCTCCCGCACGGACGCGCGCGCTCATGGCACGCGACCGCGTGCGCATCCTCGCCGGGCTCCCGGAGGACGACCGCGACCACCTCATCGCCTGCATGCAGCGCGCTCTCGGGAAGTGCGACGAGCCGGTGCGCGTCCGCGCGATGGCGGACACGATGGCCGCCGTCGCCGACCTGCCCGAGGGCGCGCGCCGCTCCTTCATCGAGCGGATGACCGCGCCCGCGGCGTGACCGGGATGGAGCTCGTCGCGCTCGTCGTCGTGTTCGTCGCGGCGACGTACGCGCTCAACACGCTGAAGCTGCGCATGGTCGCCCGCGCGCGTCCGGTGGCGGCCGCCGCGCTCGAGGGCGCTCAGGGCTTCATGTACGTGTACGTCCTCATCCGCGTCCTCGAGAGCGCGAACACGTGGGTAGGTATCGCGGCGTACGTGGTCGGCGCGTTCGCCGGCACGCTGGGCGCGATGCTCTGGCAGCGCCGCAGCGCCGCCGACATCCCCGGGCACTACCACGCCTGCTGCCCTCCGGTCGGCCCGCAGCCCCTGCCCGTGGCCGCACATCCGACCGCGCATGCGCACCCGCGGCTCTGAGATGGACCAACTCCTTTGGCCGATCGCCTTCGCCCTCACCGCTGTTCCCGTCGGCGGCCTCCTCCTCGACCGGCTCTTCGACGTCCCCGCGCGCCGCTTCTTCGCTGTCCTCGGGCTGCCCTGGATCATCGGCCTCGTGGCGGTCGTCGCGGCAGCGGACCCGATCGGCCCGCTCGTCCTCTGGGGCGCCCTCGGCGGCGTCCTCGGGAGCGTCGCCCTCGACGCGGTGCGCCTCGCGGGGGTCCGGGCCGGCGCGTTCCCGCTCGACATGCCGAAGATGTTCGGCATCCTGCTCGCCGGGCTCGCGCCGGAGCTGCAGCGGAACCTCATCGCGCGCATGGTCGAGGTCACCGCCGCGCTGCCCGAGGAGGACCGCCGGCGAGCGCTGGCACCGCGCATCGCGGCGATGGGTCGGCTCAGCGAGCGCCGCCGCTCGATCGTCGCTGCCGGGATGATCGCTGGGCTGTCGCGGCTACCGGAGGAGCTACGGCAGGCCATGCTGAGCACGCAGCTCTCCCTGCTCGCCGCGGGCCCGGCCGAGACGCGTCAGGCGGTGATGGGGACGATGACGCGCGCGATGAGCGGGCCGCTCGCCGTCCCCTACGGACAGCCGCGCGGCATGCCGCAGGTGCCCATGGCGACCTTCCGCGGTCTGGCGGAGGTCGCGCTCGCGCGCACGCTCGAGGAGGCCGGCGTGACCTGGCGGCGCATCCACCTCTACGGCTACGGCTGGCATTTCCTCATGGGCGCGACCTTCGGCGCGCAGTACACGCTCCTCGTCGGGTCCGGGTCCCTTCCCCTCGCCATCCTGTGGGGGACGTTCGTGTGGCTGGCCATGATGGTCGTCATGCCGCCGATGATGCCGATGGTCCGCTTCCCGGCGTGGTTCCCGGTCGTCCCCTTCGTCGCTCACATCGCTTTCGTGCTGCCGATCGCGTGGGTCGCGCTCGTTCTCCTGCCGTCCGCCGCGACCGCCGGTAGCCTTCTCGGCCTGCTCGTCAGCCCGTGACGTTTCCCCGTGGAGGCCTGACGGAGCGCACCGAGGCTGCCCCACGATCGTCGTCGGGCGCGCTGCAAGCCTCCGTCCTCGATCTCAGTGACGAGGAGGGTGGCGCGCTGCGGGCTCGGATCGACGCCTGCCCGGGCGTGACGTACTCGCTCGTCGACGCGCGCTCGGCCTACGTGTACGCGGAGTTCGGCCCACCGTGCGACGCCGAGACGGTGCTCGGCGTCCTTCGATCGACCGGCAGGCCGGTCCTCAGCGATCCGGGCTGCTGCTGAGCGCGGGATGCGCGGCGGCCGCCATCAGCCCGGCCGCCAGGGCGATCGCTCCATCCAGGGCGCGAGCTCGTCATAGGCCATCGGCCGGGCGACGTAGTAGCCCTGCGCGGTGTCGCAGCCGAGGTCGGCGAGGACCTCCCACGTCGCTCGGTCCTCGACGCCCTCGGCGACGGCCTCGATGCCGAGCCCGTGCGCAAGCTCGACGACGGCGCGGACGACCGCACGGGCTCCCCGATCCGTGGTCACGCGTCCGCCGAACGCCTTGTCGATCTTGAGCTCGTCGACCGGCAGCGAGGTGAGGTACGCGAGCGACGAGTAGCCCGTCCCGAAGTCGTCGATCGCGATGCGGACGCCCAGCGCCCGGAGCCGCTCGAGGGACCGTCGCGCACGCTCCGCGTCCGCCATGATCGCCGTCTCCGTGAGCTCGATGGTGAGCCAGACGCTGCCGCCGCCATGGCGGTCGAGGAGCGCGGCGATCACCTCAGGGAGCTCGGGATCGCGGAGGTCACGCATCGACAGGTTGACCGCGACGCGCAGCCGGCCGCCGTGGGGGACGCAGACCGAGCACTGTCCGAGCGCGCGCTCGAGCACGTGCCGCGAGAGCGCGCGCATCGACCGCGTTCGCTCGACGACGGGCAGATACGTGCCGGGTGAGACGAGCCCTCGCTGCGGGTGCCGCCACCGGAGCAGCGCCTCCATGCCGACGAGCTCGGGCGTCCGGAAGCGCACCTGCGGCTGGTAGTGGAGCGAGAACTCGTCCCGAGCCAGCCCGTGGCGAACCTCGGCCAGCAGGGCGAATGGCTCCGCGACCGCCGCGGCGCCGGCGGCGTCGAAAAGCTCGAACGCGTCGCCCGAGCGCTTCGCCGCGAGCATCGCGAGCTCGGCCCGCTGGATGAGCCGCGACGGATCGCGGCCGTGCTCGGGAGAGATGGCCGCCCCGACGCTCGCCTCGACCTCGATCTCGTGGCCGGCGACGTCCACGGCACCGACCACCGCGTCGAGGAGGGTCTGGGCGACGGCTTGGGCGCGCGCGGCGTTCGCATCAGGCAGTACCACGCCGAAGCTGTCGGCACCGAGCGTCCCGACCAGTGCGGGCGCCTCGATGCGGGACGCCATTCGCGCGGCGACGGTGCGCAGCAGCACATCCCCAGCCTCATGGCCGAGGGCCGCGTTGATCGCGGTGAAGCCGTCGATGTCGAGGACGAGCACCGCGGCCGACCCCGTCACCTTGATCATCCCGCTCAGGAAGGCGGTCAACTCGAGCGGGAACGCTCGAGCGCGCCGCGGGCCCTCGCCCGCACGCGTGGCGCCCATCGGGTCGTCCACGTCGACCAGTCTCTGCGCGCGCCCTGAACGCGTCGCGACCCGCTGTCGGGTCAGCCTGACGAACGCCTGAAGCGACAGCGGTCAGCGCCCGCCCTCGGGCATCACCAGCCGCAGCAACCGCACATCGGCGGTGAGGAGCGGCCAGGAGACCGAGGGGACACGTTGCCTTCGTGGCTCGAGGGTCGCCCGGCTCTTGCGGCGGGCTAGCGGCGACCCCGATGCAGCCGCGCGTCCGCCCTATTCGCTGGGGCGCAGTGGCCGGAGCCCTGCGCACGTGATGGACGCTCCGGCCGCGATCAGCGCACGGAACTCGTCGTGGGCCTGGTCGAGGGCGACCTCGAAGTCCTCGAAGTGATGAGGCGCGCCAGGACGGCGCGGGTCCACGCAGTGCTGGTGTGGTCCGAGCGGCCGATGCGCGTGATGCGCCCGCCGTGCCGGCGGCGGCTCCGGTCGCAGCTCGTACGCGTAACGCTCGAGCCGCCAGAGCCCCCCGGCCCGGTCGTACCACTCGGAGTAGTCGAACACCACCTGCGTCGGCAGTCCGTATCCGGGCGAGTCGATCGTCAGGCGCAGCTTCCGGGAGCGGCCACGGCGACCCTCGTCGGTCACCGCGACATCACCCATCGATCGGAGGCGCTTCTCGAGCGCTGCGACCCGGAGGTCGAAGGCTTGCGAGCGGAAGGTCCTCAGCGCGGTCCCTGGCTGGTCTTGTGTTCGCGCACGAGGGCTCTCTCGTCGGCCGCCGCATCTCCGCTGAGATGGTCGCGGACCTCCCGTCGCACGCGAGGCGGCTCGCCGAGCCGGATCATCAGCGCCCCGAGCGGGACGCGGTAGACGCGCTCCGACAGCTGGATCGCGTCGAGCAGGTCCTTGTGGATCCAGTCGAGCACCGTCTGCGAGCTCACTTGGAGGATCGTCGCCACCTCGGAAGGGGTGTAGAACGCCTTCGGCTCGAACGCGTACTTGAACGCGGATCGAGCGCGTCGGCCGCGGCGCGGCCGATCCCGCGTCACTCGAGCGCGGCTTGGTCCACTTGCCAAGATCGTTCTTGCCATCTGTGCCAGATCATAGCGGGTCACGCGCGACGGAGTACGCTCCACCGCGACGGCGAAGAGGCTCAGGACGAGAGCGGCGATGACCCGCGCGCGGAAGAACCCCATCAGCAGAACGATCTCCGCGGCGCTCATGCCCAGGCCCGTGATCACGAGCGCCACGATCGGGCAGGATCTCGTCGACCTCGCGCGGATAGACCTTGAACCCCGAGACGCTGATCATCTCCTTCTTGCGGTCGACGACGTAGAAGTAGCCGTCCTCGTCCATGCGCACGATGTCGCCGGTGTAGAGCCAGCCCTCGCGCAGCACCAGCGCCGTCTCTTCGGGCCGCTGCCAGTAGCCGTCCATCAGGTTGGGGCCGCGCACGCACAGCTCGCCCGGCTCACCGGGCTCGACCGCGCGCGTCCCGGTGTCGATGTCGACGATCTTGCAGTCCACGTCGGGCAGCGGCAGCCCGACCGACCCGGGCTTGCGCGCCCCTTCGCGCGGGTTCGAGTGCGTGACCGGCGCGGCCTCCGTGAGCCCGTAGCCCTCCATCACCTTGCCGCCCGTGAGGTCCTCGAAGCGGCGCATGACCTCGACCGGCAGCGCCGCCGATCCCGAGCCGAAGGTCTCGATGGAGCGCAGGTCGTACCGGGCGAGCTCGGGCGACTGGTTCAGCAGGACGTAGATGCGCGGCGCGCCGGGGAAGAAGCGCGGCCGGTGCTTCGCTATGGCCAGGAAGATGTGGCGCAGGTCAGGGCGCGGGATGAGCACCATCGTCATCGCCGAGAGCACCGCCAGGCCCATCACGACCGTGAGGCCGTACACGTGGAAGAACGGCATGACCGCGAGGACCCGGTCCCCAGGGCGGATGGTCGCATGCCAGGCGCGGCACTGGTGGACGTTCGCGACGAGCGCGCGGTGGGAGAGCATCGCCCCCTTGGGCGTCCCCGTCGTGCCGCCGGTGTACTGGAGGACGGCGAGGTCGGAGGGATCCACGGCGACGACCTCGCGCGTCCCGCCCGATCGCAGCAGGTCGCGCAGCCAGAGGGCCCGCGCGTCCTCACGGATGTCGACGCGGTGCCCCTCCTTCTTCTCCTTGGCCAGCGTGAACAGGAGCCGGAGGAGCAAGGGGAAGTGCTCTTTCACGTTCGTCACGACGATGTCGCGCACGCCGGTCCCGGTCGCGGCCTCCGCGACCTGCGGGTACATCTTCGACATCACGACGACCGCTCGGGCCCCGGAGTCGGCGAGCTGCTGCCG
>JACPEQ010000141.1 GCA_016183435.1 Chloroflexota bacterium | reverse complement strand
GCAGCCCCTTCGTGGACCTCGCCAATCTTGTAGATCTTCTTCGTGTAGAAGAGGATCCGTTCGGTGACCGTTGTCTTCCCAGCGTCGATGTGGGCGATGATCCCGATGTTCCGGACGCGCTCGAGCGGGATGCTCTCGTCGGCGCCGGTCGCCTTGGAGGGACGCGTTTCCAACGCCATCACCACTTGTACTTCCTAGTGCGCCGAGCACCCGTGGTCGTAGTGCCGTACACGTGGCTCGCTCCGCTCACCACTTGTAGTGGGAGAACGCCTTGTTGGCCTCGGCCATCTTGTGCGTCTCTTCCTTGCGGCGGACCGCGGCGCCCGCGTTGTTCATGGCGTCCATGAGCTCGCCCTGGAGCTTCTCGGCCATCGACTTGCCCGGCCGCTTGCGCGCGGCCTCGATGACCCAGCGCATCGCGAGCGAGTTGCGGCGGTCCGGACGGATCTCGACCGGCACCTGGTAGGTCGCGCCGCCGACGCGGCGAGGCTTCACCTCGATGAGCGGCGTCGCGTTGCGGATCCCGGTCTCGAAGACCTCGATCGCGGGACGGCGCAGCGTCGTCTCCGCGCGCTCGAGCGCGCCGTAGACGATGCCCTCCGCGGTCATGCGCTTCCCGCGCTGCATCACCTTGTTGATGAACTGCTGCACGGGGACGCTGGCGAACTTGCGGTCGGGAGGAGTGGTGCGGGAGCTCGGGCGCGGACGACGCGGCATCTAGGCGGCCCCCGGCTTCTTCTTCTTGTCGGACTTCGCTCCGTAGAGCGAGCGGCCCTGCTTGCGGTCCTTCACGCCGGCGGCGTCGAGGGTGCCGCGGACGATGTGGTACTTGACGGAGGGGAGGTCACGGACGCGGCCACCGCGGACGAGCACGACCGAGTGCTCCTGGAGGTTGTGGCCGATGCCCGGGATGTACGCGGTGAGCTCCATGCCGTTGCCCGGGATGTACGCGGTGAGCTCCATGCCGTTCGTGAGACGGACACGAGCGATCTTCCGAAGGGCCGAGTTCGGCTTCTTCGGCGTCATCGTGCGCACGACGGTGCAGACGCCGCGCTTCTGCGGCGCGCCGCGGCGCAGCTCGACCGAGCGGGAACGCAGCGAGTTCCACGTCCGCCGGAGAGCGGGCGTGTCCACCTTCTTCTTCTCTTGCTTCCGGCCCTTCCGGACCAGCTGCGCGATCGTCGGCACGGATGCCTCCTCTTGCTCAATAGCCGTCGGCTCGGCTTCGCCTCGCTTCGCGGCTAGTCGCTCCGCTTATTATCGAGCTCGCTCGGACCGGCGGAGCCGGATCCTCGCTCGCCCCTCGTCTTACGCGTCGGCTCCCCTGGGCGTTCACGCGCACGCGTGCGTAAAGCACGGGCGAATGGCCCAGGGTCGCGTTCTCGTGGGTCACTCGTGACACCGGGGCGCCGACCTCTCGGTACGGGCTCCGTGCGCAGCGCGGCCGGCGGTCGGCGTCCCCCTCTCAGGGGCGAGCGTTCCGGGCCGTTGCGCCAAATGACCGCCCCGACCGATCGGCCGAGACGGTCACTGTCGCGAAGGACAGCCGAACGAGAAGTTTAGCGGCATTCGCGCCGGACCGTCAAAGCAAGGAGAAGCGCTGGGCGCCTGAACCGCCGCCGCGTGACCGGGGTACCGGCGACCAGCGAGGTTGCACACGAGAGGTCCGAGACCTCTCACGGCCCAGGTCGCGGTCGGGGCCTGCGGCGGCGTGCGGACATTCGACCCGCCCACGAAGCGCGGAGGTCCGCATGCGTGCACGCTCCACTCCTTATCTATCAAATAGCGGTCGCCGCGCTCCTCGCCGGCTGCGCCTCGCCGGGCGCCTCTCCCTCTGGTCCGTCGAGCCAGCAGCCACTCGCCTCCCCCACCCAGCCCGGGCCGGCGCCGACGCCAGCGGCCACGCCCAGCCGGACGGCTCTCCCGGCAGGTGCCGTCAGGTTCACGGTGGTGCCCGAGCGTTCGGCCGCGACGATCCGCGTCCGCGAGCAGGTCGCGAACGTGCCGGCCCCGGGCGACGCCATCCTGAGCTCGCGTGCGTTCAGCGGCGGCTTCGTGATGCTGCCCGATGGGACGTTCACCGAAGACTCCACGATCGCTATCGACCTCGACGCGCTCGCGAGCGACTCGTCGCTGCGTGACGAGTGGATCAAGATCAACACGCTGCAGACCCGGCGCTTCCCGCGGGCCGAGTTCACCGCTCAGAAGGTGGCCGGCGTTCCCCTGCCCCTTCCCACGGCCGGTGAGTGGCCGGCACAGCTGCGTGGCGTCATGCGGATCCACGGCGTCGACCGGGAGCTGACGTGGCCGCTGGTCGTGACGCGCAGCGGCGCCGAGGTCCAGGCGAAGGGGGCGACGACGTTCCGCTTCGGCGATCACGGGATGGCGGTGCCCGCGGATCGGATGATCCTTTCGGTCGTCGACGAGATCCGCCTCGAGGTGGACATCACAGCGCGCGCCGAATGACCGCACACTGGCGCCGAAGCTCTCTTCCCGACCGCGCGCTGAT
>JACPEQ010000013.1 GCA_016183435.1 Chloroflexota bacterium | reverse complement strand
GCGGTCGCTCCGACCGCGTTCATGACGAAGTTCACGGCGAGGATCGGGCCGAGCGGCATGCCGCCGGGGACGTTCGGGTCCACGCCGATCAGGCGTGCCCAGCGGGCGCCGAACAGCGGGCCGTACCAGACGGCGTTGATCGCGAACGCGACGATCGCGGCGCCGATGACGGCGATCCAGTTGACCTGATCGAACATTCCGCCCTCCTTATGGCTTGACCAGCGGCTCGTACATGTCCGGCCGCCGGTCGCGGTAGAACTGCCAGGTGTTGCGGACCTCGCGGACGAGGTCCATGTCGAGGTCGGCGCACAGGAGCTGCTCGTCCGTGTCGGAGGCCTGCGCGACGATCTGGCCGCGCGGGTCGGCGAAGTAGCTCGTCCCGTAGTAGTCGTTCGGTCCGAAGTCGGTCTCCTTCCCCACGCGGTTGATCGTGCCGACCCAGTAGCCGTTCGCGATGGCGTGCGCGGTCTGCTCGATCTTCCAGAGATGCATCGAGAGGCCGCGTGACGTGGCGGATGGGATGAAGACGAGCTCCGCGCCGGCCAGCCCGAGCGCCCGCGCGCCCTCCGGGAAGTGACGGTCGTAGCAGATGTACACGCCCACCTTCCCCACGGCAGTGTCGAACACGGGGTAGCCCATGTTCCCGGGGCGGAAGTAGAACTTCTCCCAGAACCCGTTCACGTGCGGGATGTGCGTCTTGCGGTACTTGCCGAGGTACTTCCCGTCGGCGTCGATCACGGCGGCCGTGTTGTAGTAGATCCCCGGCGCGTCCTCCTCGTACATGGGCACGACGAGGACGATCCCGTGCTTCTTCGCCTGCTCCTGCATGAGCTTCGTCGTCGGGCCGTCGGGGATGCGCTCGGTGTACGAGTAGTGCTTCGTGTCCTGCACCTGGCAGAAGTACGGGCCGTAGAACAGCTCCTGCAGGCACATCGCCTGCGCGCCGCCCTGCGCCGCCTCGGCGATGTAGCGGAGGTGCTTCTCGATCATCGAGTCCTTGGCGCCGGTCCAGCCGGTCTGGACCAGCGCCGCCCTGACCTTCATCGTCCCCTCCCTTCGGCGCGAGAGCATATGTCCGGCTCAGAAGCCCTGGGCGTACACCTCGCGCGCGCTCATCCGGTATGAGATGCGCTCCTGCTTGGAGAACGTTTCGCGCGACATCTGCTCCCCGCGCTCCTGCCCGTGATAGCGGATCGCCATGTTGCGGATGTCCGCCTGGCCCTGCGCTGCCTCGTCCACGATGGTCACGCGGCCGTCGACGCGGACGAACTTGTAGCCCTCGGCGACGATGAAGGACGCGCGCTGGTCGCGCTGGAGGTTGCGGTCCTTCAGCCGCCCGCGCGCGGTGTTGAAGACGACCTCGTCCCCCTCGTACAAGTACCACATGGCCGTGAGGTGCGGCGACCCGTTCGGGTTCGTCGTGCCGACCACGCCGAAGCGGGGCTCCGTGAGGAAGGCGCGCATCTCGGGAGTGATCGGTCGCTTCATCGGAAGAGGTCCTTCTCCTTCGGGCGCACGTATTCCTGTGCGGTGTGCTCGGATGATGGCATCCCGAGTCCGCGGACGATCGCGACCGGGCAGCGGTCGAGCTTCCCCATCACGATCTCGGCGGCCCCCGCGATCTCGTCGGCGAGCGCGATCTCGGTGACCCGCAGCTCGTAGCCCTCGGGGTCGTACTGCCCGACGTACCGGAGCAGCGCGGGCATGCCGGCCATCCCGATCGCCACGTTCACGTGCCCCTCGCGCCATGCGCGACCGAACGTGTCCGTCACGAGCACGGCGACGTCGCGGCCGGTCCGCTCGCGGAGCGCGTCGCGCAGCCGCGCCGCGGAGGCGTCCGGATCGACCGGCAGCAGGACGACGCTGTCCGGCGCACCGGCGTTCGATCGGTCCACGCCGGCGTTCGCGCACACGAACCCGTGGTGCGTCTCGGCAATGAGGACGCCGCGCTCCCAGCGCACGATCGACCGGGTCTCGCGCAGCACCACCTCGAGAGCGCGAGGGTCCTTCCCTGCCTCCTCACCCATGCGGATCGCGCGCTCGCTCGGCGTCACGGTCGAGAGCGCGACCACTCGTCCTTCCGACTTGGAGACGACCTTCTGCGCCACCACCACGACGTCATGGTCGAGCAATGGATCCGTCGCGAGCGCACCCACGATCATCGACGCGAGATCGTCGCCCGCGCGCACTTCCGGAAGGCCCGTGACCGGCCAGATCGTGAGCCGTCGCATCCGCGGGAGTGTGGCATGGGCGATGCGCGCCCCGGCCCCGTTGCCCGGCTAGGCTCCCCTGAGTGTTGACCCTGGGGTGGAAAGCCTCCGCGGAGCAGTTCGCGCCCGCGGAGCTGCTCGAGCTCGCGGTCGCCGCGGAAGCGGCCGGGTTCGACTCGATCGTCGTGAGCGACCACTTCCATCCGTGGCGCGACACCGATGGCCACGCGCCGTTCTCGTTCGCCTGGCTCGCGGCGGCGGGCCAGCGCACGCGTCGCGCGCGGCTCGGTACGAGCGTCGTCAGCCCGGGCTGGCGCTACCACCCCGCGATCGTCGCGCAGGCGGTGGCCACGCTCGCCTCGCTCACACCCGGCCGGATCTTCCTTGGCGTCGGATCGGGCGAGGCGATGAACGAGGTCCCCATCACCGTCGCCGAGTGGCCGGCGCCGCGAGAGCGCCAGCGGCGCCTGCGCGAGGCGATCGGCCTCATCCGGGAGCTCTGGACGGACGACTACGTCACGCACGAGGGCGAGCACTTCCGGACGAAGGCGGCGAAGATCTTCGACAAGCCTCCGTCCCCCGTGCCGATCCTCGTCGCCGCGGGCGGACCGAAGGCGGCGGAGCTCGCCGGCGAGCTCGGCGACGGGATCATCGTCACGAGCGGGAAGAAGAAGGAGCTGTACACCGACGAGCTGCTGCCCGGCTTCGATCGCGGCCTCAAAGCGAGCGGCCGCGATCCCTCACGGGTCGAGCGCATGATCGAGGTGAAGCTCTCGTTCGACACGCAGCACGAGCGTGCGTTGTTGAACTGCCGGCCGTGGGCTGCGCTCGCGCTGCCGGAGGAGGCGAAGCGCGGCGTCGAGGACCCCCGCGAGATGGAGCGGCGTGCCAAAGACGGCAAGGCGAACGCCCACACGCGGTTCATCGTCAGCGCCGACGCCGACGAGGCCTGCCGCAAGATCGAGGACTACATCGAGCTCGGCTTCGACCACCTCGTGTTCCACCTGCCGGCGGAGGAGCAGAAGCGGTCGATCGACCTCGTCGGGAAGGAGATCCTGCCGCGCCTGCGAAAGACCTCCTAGGCAGCGCGCGCGTCGCGCACCTGGCCACCTCGGACCAGTACGCGCGGCCGCACGTGGTGCCGGTCGTGTTCGTCTACGAGCATCCGCACCTCTACACGCCGATCGATCGCAAGCCGAAAGAGGTCCACTGGCGCGACTTGCGTCGTGTCCGGAACGTCGTGACGAACGGGCGCGCGAGCGTCGTCGTCGACGTGTGGGACGAGGACTGGTCGAAGCTCCGCTACGTCCTCCTCGAAGGCACCGCCGACGTCCTCGAGGCGGGAGCCGAGCACGATCACGCGATCGCGCTGCTCGAGGCGAAGTACCCGCAGTACGGCGAGCTGTCGCTCGAGGGATGCCCGGTCATCAGGGTGAACGTCGAGCACCGCGCCGCCTGGACGGCGCGGTGACGCGCCGCCCGACCGCGCCCGGCGGGACGTTCGCCCCACCGCGCCCGGGGTAGCTGCTCTCCGCCGGGGGCCGTGCACCGAGTTACGAGATAATGTCGGCAGGAGACATCATGGCCACACCATTTGCACGCCTGGGGCCTCGCGAGCTGGCACTGCTAGAGCGTTTCCAGCGCTCCAGGCGGGCTGTCGTGCGCCTCGATCGCGACCCCCACCCATTCGAGGCGCTTCGCCCGAACGCGCTCCGGCTCGTTCTGAAGCGGCTGGCCGATGGAGGGTGGCTCCGACGACTCGAGCGGGGCGCCTACCTGGTCACGGGGCCGGGCCGTATCGCCGAGCACAGCCAGCTCGCGATCGCCGCCGACTGGCTGGAGGGCGAGCCGTACGTCGTGGGCGGCCTTGCCGCCCTCGCGCACTGGAACCTCATCGGCCACTCCCCCACCACCGTCGACATCCTGCTCGCCAGGCGGAAGCCGAACGTGCGGGAGACCCGCACGATCTTTCGCTTCATCTACGTCCCCGAGGCCGAGCTGCCTCCCGCGCGCACCGTGGGCGTGGCGGGAGCGCGCGCGCTCGCGCGTGTCGCCGAGCCGGAGCACGCGCTCATCCACGTCGTCGCGGGGCGCTACGCCGCGACGATGGCCGTCGTGGGTGAGGCTTTGCGTCGCGGTCTGCGCGATCGCGTGCTCCGGCGGAGGTACCTGATCCGCGCCCTGCGACATTCGCCTGCGGCGGCCGCCCGTCGACTTGGGTGGCTCGCCGAGCGCCAGAAGGACCCGCTCGCGGAGAAGCTGCGGACGCTGGTCGGTACCGGCGGATACGTCGCTCTGGATCCGCGACGGGCGGTCGGTCGAGCGCGACGGGATCGCACCTGGCGCGTGCTCGAGAACATCGACGCGGACCGACCGGTCGGCTAGGGCTAGGAGAGCTCCCCGGTCGCGGCGTAGCGGTCGGCGATGGACAGCGCGTCGTCGATGGCGCGGATGCCGACGCGCAGCTGGTCCTCGGTGACGATGAGCGGCGGCGCGATGACCATCAGATTCCAGCGGCACATCACGTAGACGTCGCGCTGCATGCAGGCGTTGCGGATGGCGGTCGCGAGGCGCTGGGACGGGCCGTTCCAGCGCTCCAGCATCTCCTTCGTACCGCGGTCCTTCACCAGCTCGATGCCCCACATGAGCCCCTTGCCGCGCACGTCCCCGATGGAGGGATGCCGCTCCATCAGGCCGCGCAGCTCGCGGCCAAGGACCTCGCCCATCGCCGCGGCGTTCTCGACCACCTTCTCATCCCTGTAGGCCTGGACCGTCGCGACACCCGCGGCGCACGCGAGCGCGTGCCCGCTGTATGTGAGGCCGTGCCACAGGACGTGGTCGTCGAAGTGCTTTGAGATCGGCCCGTCGACGATGGTGCCGCCGAGCGGGACGTATCCGGAGTTCACGCCCTTCGCGAAGGTCATGATGTCCGGCACCACGTCCCAGTGCTCCGCCGCGAACCACTTGCCGGTGCGGCCGAAGCCGGTCATGACCTCGTCGAGGATCATCACGATCCCGTAGCGGTCGCACAGCTGGCGGATGCCCTGGAAGAAGCCGTCCGGCGGGACGATGAGCCCGCTCGCGCCGACGATCGGCTCGCACATGATCGCCGCGATCTGGTCGGGGCCCTCGTACCAGATGACCTCCTCGACGTGCGCGAGCGCCTTCCCCGCGTCGTTCCCGAACATCGAGCGGTACGGGTCGGGGTTGAGGAAGTGGACGACGCCCGGGATCCCGGGCTCGCTCGGCCAGCGGCGGTTGTCCCCGCCGGCCGTCATGGCGCCCTGCGTCTGACCGTGGAACGAACGCCACTGCGTGAGGACCTTGTGCCGGCCGGTGTAGAGGCGGGCCATCTTGATGGCGTTCTCGACGGCCTCGCTGCCGCCCGTCGTGAAGAGCGTCTTGGTCAGGTCGCCCGGCGCGACCTCGGCGATCATGCGGGCCAGCGTCGCACGGGGCTCGTCGGTGAAGGCGGGTGCGGCGTACGTCAGCCGCTCGGCCTGGTCGACGATCGCGCGGATGACCTTGGGGTGCTGGTGACCGAGGTTCGTGTTGACCAGCGTCGATGAGAAGTCGAGGATCCGACGGTCGCCCGAAAGGATCCACGAACCCTCGCCGCCGGTCACGACGAGCGGCGCGATCCCGCTTTGCGCCATCCACGAGATGAACACGTGGTCGCGGGTGTCGCGCTTCACCTGGTCCAGGTCCACCGCCTGGCGCCGCCTCGGCGTCACCACCACGGCGGGAGCATAGGGGCTTCGCGGACCATAGCCTGTGAGCGTGCTCCTGGGCATCAGCATCTGGCCGACGAACACGGAATGGCCGGCCCTGCGCGACGCCGGCGTCGCGGCGGATCGCGCGGGATTCGATCACCTGTACGCGTGGGACCACTTCTACTCGATCGTCGGCGATCAGGAGAGCCCGAACCTCGAGTGCACCCAGGTGCTCGCGGGATGGGCGACCGCGACGGAGCGCGTGAAGATCGGCGCGCTCGTCCACGGCATCACGTACCGCAACCCCGCCGTCCTCGTGAAGACGATCACGGCGCTCGATCGCCTCTCCAGTGGGCGCGCGATCATGGGTATCGGCGCGGCGTGGATGGAGCCCGAGCACCACGCGTACGGCATCAAGCTCGGAACGAAGAAGACGCGCTCGGACCGCTTCGAGGAGGCCGCTCGGGTCATCCGGTCGATGCTCCACGAGCGCAGCACGACGTTCGAGGGCAAGTACTACAAGGTCAAGAACGCGGTGAACGAGCCGCGGCCCGTCCAGCGCGAGCTGCCCATCCTCATCGGCGGCGGCGGCGAGACGCGCACGCTGCGCACGACCGCCTTGTATGCGGATATGTGGCACGGGTTCGGGACCGCGGACGACGTCCGGCACAAGCTCGAGGTCCTGCGCGGCCACTGCGCGAAAGTGAAGCGCGACCCGAACGCGATCGTCGGCCTCGGCGGTGGCTGGGTCGTCGTCCGGGACCGTCCGGAGGACGTCCGCGCGTACCTGCAGCGGGTGGCCGACCACCACGGCATCGCCGCACCGGTGCCGCGGGCGGCCGGGGATCCGGACGCCGTCGCCGCGCAGATGTTCGAGTACTGGAAGGCCGGCGCGCGCGGTTTCGTCCTGTCGGGCGCATACCCGTTCGACCACGAGACGATCGAGCGCGTCGGGCGCGAGGTGAAGCCGCGCCTCGTGAATCTCATAAAGGGGTCGAGCGAGGATCCGGATCTTCACCCCGCGGACCCTTCGGGTCCGCGGGGACCCCGGGTACGGCCGGTCCAAGCGAGTCCACAAGAGCGGAGCGACTAGCCGCGAGGCGAGGCGCGCTTCGCGCACAGCGGCCCCTGCCCCTGGGCACTTGCCGACGGCTATAGTCAGAGTTCCCCAATGCGCATCGGAGTCCCGCGAGAGACCGTGCCCGGAGAGCGCCGTGTCGCGCTCGTCCCGGAGACCGTCCAGAAGCTGGTGAAGGCCGGCAACGAGGTCGTCGTCGAACGCGGCGCAGGAACGGAAGCGGCCTTCGTCGACAGCGCGTACGAGCAGGCGGGTGCCCGCATCGTCGACGACGCGTACGACGCCGAGCTCGTGGTGAAGGTCCAGCGGCCCACCACGGATGAGATCGGGAAACTGCGCCCCGGCCAGATCCTCATCGCCTTCGTCCAGTCTCTGATCGACCCGCGCTACGCGCACACGCTCGCCGAGAAGGGCGTCACCGCGCTGTCGATGGACGCGATCCCGCGCATCACGCGGGCGCAGCCCCTGGACGCGCTGTCCTCCCAGGCGACGGTCGCGGGCTACAAGGCGGTGCTGCTGGCCGCGGCGCAGCTCCCCCGCTTCTTCCCGATGCTCACGACCGCCGCGGGCACGATCGCGCCGGCGAAAGCGCTGGTCATCGGCGCTGGCGTCGCGGGCCTCCAGGCGATCGCGACGGCGCGGCGCCTCGGCGCGGTCGTGGAGGCGTTCGACACGCGTCCCGTCGTCAAGGAGCAGGTGCAGAGCCTCGGCGCGAAGTTCCTCGAGATCGACCTCGGTGAGTCCGGCGCCGGTGCGGGCGGCTACGCGAAGGAGCTGTCCGAGGAGGCGCACCGCAAGGAGGTCGAGCTCCTCGCGAAGGCGGCGCGCGAGAACGACATCATCATCACGACCGCCGCGATCCCCGGGCGCAAGGCGCCCGTCCTCATCACGAGGGAGATGGTCCCGACGATGCGACCGGGCTCGGTCATCGTCGACCTCGCCGCGGAGACCGGCGGCAACTGCGAGCTCACCGAGCCGGGCAAGACGGTCGTGGCGAGCGGTGTCACGATCATCGGCACGCTGAACCTGCCGAGCACGATGCCGTACCACTCGAGCCAGATGTACTCGCGCAACATCGCGAGCCTGCTGGCGCTCTTCCTCAAGGATGGGAAGGCGACGCTGGACATGACCGACGAGGTCATCAAGGGCACCGTCATCACGCAGGACGGGAAGGTCGTACACGAGGCGACGCAGAAGGCGCTCGCGCCGGCCGGGGCGACGGCATGACCGCAGAGGCCATCCTCGGGGCGTACGTGTTCATCCTCGCGGTCTTCGTCGGCTTCGAGGTGATCTCGAAGGTCCCCTCGACGCTGCACACGCCGCTCATGTCGGGTGCGAACGCGATCCACGGGATCATCGTCGTGGGCGCGATGCTCGTCGTGCTCGCGGTCCCGGGACCGCTCGGGACGATCCTCGGCTTCCTCGCGGTGGTGCTCGGGACGGCGAACGTGGTGGGCGGATTCGTCGTGACCGACCGGATGCTCGGCATGTTCCAGCAGCGCCCGCGACGTCCCGCGGCGAAGCCTGAGGTCGAGAAGTAGGTGGACCTCCAGAGCTGGATCCCGGCGGTCTACCTCGTCGCGGCGGTCACCTTCGTCCTGGGCCTCAAGGGCCTGTCTGGCCCCACGACCGCGGTCGCGGGCAACCGCATCGCCGCTGCCGGGATGCTCCTCGCCGTCGCGTTCACGTTCGCGGCGCGGGAGTTCCAGGAATACGGCGCGGCGGGGATCGGGCTGACGCTCGGCGGGATGGCGATCGGCGCGGTCGCGGGCGTCGCCTGCGGGCGGCTCGTGAAGATGACCGCGATGCCGCAGATGGTCGCCCTCTTCAACGGGGCGGGAGGCGGCTCCGCGGCGCTCGTCTCGATCCTCGAATACATGCACAAGAGCGCGCACGAGTGGGCGTCGGTGCTCAGCACCGTGCTGGGCCTGATCATCGGCGCGGTGTCGTTCTCCGGCAGCGCGATCGCGTTCGGGAAGCTCCAGGGGATCATCTCGCCGCGCGCGTACAAGTACCCCGGGCAGCGGATCGTCACGATCGGCGTGTTCGCCGCGATCGTCGTCCTCGCGGTCGCGCTCGTCCTGAGTGCCGCGGGCACCGTCACGCTCGACGGCGCGACCATCCTGTGGATCCTGCTCGGGCTGGGGCTCCTGTTCGGCGTCGTGCTCGTTATGCCGATCGGCGGCGCGGACATGCCCGTCGTCATCTCGCTCCTCAACGCGTACACGGGACTCGCGGTCGCCATGGCCGGGTTCGTCCTGAACAACCACCTCCTGATCGTCGCCGGCACGCTCGTCGGCGCGTCGGGCACGATCCTGACCCGTCTCATGTCGAAGGCGATGAACCGGTCGCTCGCGAACGTGCTGTTCGCCGGCGTCGGCGCGTCCGCGGGCGCCACGGTCGCGCAGAAGGGCGACGACACGCGCTCAGTGCGAGAGGTGAGCGCCGAGGACACCGCGATCCTTCTCGGCGTGCGCTACGCGATCCACCCGGTCGCCGGACGCATGCCCGGGCACATGAACGTGCTGCTCGCCGAGGCGAACGTCCCGTACGACAAGCTGAAGGACATGGAAGAGATCAACGACGACTTCAAGAACTCGGACGTCGCGCTCGTCATCGGCGCCAACGACGTGACGAACCCCGCCGCGCGCACCGACAAGGCGAGCCCGATCTACGGGATGCCGATCCTCAACGTCGATCAGGCGAAGAACGTCATCGTCATCAAGCGCTCGATGCGCTCGGGCTTCGCCGGGATCGACAACGAGCTCTACCTGGACACGAAGACGGGGATGCTCTTCGGCGACGCCAAGGCCGCGGTGGAGAAGGTCATCACGGAGCTGAAGAAGGCGGCGTAGCTCCAGGAGTCTGCCTCCTGAGCCGTTCCACCGCCCGCTCGAGCGGAGCCACGTCGCGCTCCACGATCTTCCGGATCGTGTCCATCTCGATGCGGAAGTACTCGTGGGTCAGCAGGTCCCGGAGGCCTGCGACCTGACGCCAGGGGATCTCCGGCGCCTGTTCCTTCGTCGCGTCGTCGAGGTGCTTGACCGCCTCTCCGACGATCACGAGGTTGTAGAGAGTGGCGTCGCGCGCGATCGCCTCCGTCTCGGGGGTCGCTTCGGCGACGACGATCCTTATGCGGTGGATGGCCTCAGCGATGTCGTCGAGCCGCTCCCGCTGGTCCCTGGTCATAGCGGAACAGCGTCAGCCAACACGCGCTCACGAACACGCTCCTTGAGGATCTCGGGGGTCGCCGCATCGACCGGCACGCCGAGGATGTCGGTCGCGTCCTGCTGGAATCCGATCAGGTCGAGCAGGCTCCGCCCAGCGTCCAGCTCGACGAGGAGGTCCACGTCGCTCGCGGACGAGTCGTCTCCACGAGCTGCCGATCCGAAGAGACGGACCTTACGAGCTCCATGCCGACGTGCGGCCGCTAGCAGGCGACGACGGTGGCTGCGGACGAGGCTCGCGAGCGTGCCCACCGGCAGCGGCGGGGATGGCGGCTCATCTGCGTGGCTCGCGAGCCTCAGCCGTCCACCGCATGCGCGCAGCAGGCGCTCGAGCGTCTCCAGCGACGGCGTCGTCACCCCCCGCTCGTAGCGCGCGATCGCGGACTGCGACGTCCTCGCCCGACGAGCCAGTTGCGCCTGGCTCAACCCCGCGTCGTGCCGCGCCCCGCGGAGGAGCAGATCCACCCTCATGTGTTCCCCATCATACCTGGTCAGGTATGGGGCGCTCGCGCTGATCATCGGCGCCAACGACGTCACGGGTCCCGCAGCGCGGACCGACAAGTCGAGCCTACCGGGGCAGGGCGAGAGCGAACGCGAGCGCGCGATGCAGGGCGTCAAGCTTCTCGCCGGTCAGCTTCCCGATCTGCCGGACGAGCAGGGACTTCGGGATCGTGACGAGCTCATCGCAGTTCACTGCTGATGGCTCGCGGATGCCATCGGCAGCCGCGAGGGCGACCTCAGACGGGATCCCGCGGATCGTGGACGTCACGGGAGCGACTGTGGTGCGTTGCCGCACGCCTCGCACATCGTTCCGCGAGATCACAACGGCCGGCCGCCGCTTGTCCAGGTCCGCGATCCAGATCTCTCCGTGCCCTGTGGACCGTGCCATCAGTCGAGCTTCGCCTTCTTGAGCGACTCGATGCCGATCTTCTCGATGGCGATGAAGTCCGGGTCGTCGCCGTCAGGGATACGGCGATAACCCTCGAAGTACGCCTCTTCCAGGGCCCTCTCGTCGTTCCGCTTCACGTAATCGCCGACCGCCTCCTGGATGAGGGCACTCCGCGCGACGCGCCGACGCCTGCGGACACGTTCAATGCTGCGGAACAGCTCGTCCGGCAGGCTGATAGCGATGCGCTTTGTCACGCCGTAATACTACGGTAATACCTCGACGGATAGGAGGCTCGGTCTCGGTCTCATCGCTCGTCGGTCAGGGATCGACGTTCACGGTGCGCCTCCCGCTCCGGCAGCCGTGACAACGGAGAGAGCGGTCCCGAAGGACCGCTCTCTGACGGGTGGGGGATGAGGGACCGGATCAGTAGTCGGTCGGATCGCTGCCGCCGGTGTCCCAGTTGGAGTCCTGGTTCAGGTCGGGCGTCCCATGGAGCTCGGGCGCCTCCAGGCTCGCGCCCGCGTCGCTCCCGCGCTCCACGATCCGCAGCCCGTTGGCGTCAAAGGCGTCCTCCTCGGCAAGGGTCGTCCCGGCCGGCGTGTAGCCGTCCCAATTGGAGTCCTGGTTCAGGTCGGGCGTCCCATGGAGCTCGGGCGCCTCCAGGCTCGCGCCCGTGTCGAGGTCCTGCTCGATCCGCCACATCGGCGAGCGCACCGCCTGCGATGCCTCGTCGATGACGTTACCGCCGCCGCCTGCGTCCACGACGATCACCTTGCTGGCGTCGCCAAGGACCCCGGCCGCGAAGGCCTTGCTCATCCGCTGGTCGATGCCCAGCGCTGTCAGCCGCGTCGGGTCGCCGCTCGTGATCGCGGAACGCTCCTCCGCCGTGAGGCTGAACCCCGCGAGCGCGCCTGCCGGGTCGCTCCGCAGCTGTGCCCGGTAGGACCCGTCACGGACCGCCCGGTGCACGATCTCCTTCAACACTGTTTCGGTCATTTCGCCTTCTCCTCCTGCTCGCCTCGCCGTGTGGGTGGGCGGCGACGAGAGCCTCGCACCGCCATCGGGCGGCCAAGGAGCGTCGCGGGCACGTTCGATACGTGATCCTGCGTACGGGCGCCGTTCGACTGTGCTCCAGAGCACGCGCGCGGGGTCAGGCCTGTGTCGCGACGCGCTCCTTCAGCTTCAGGACGTTGTAGGCGGCCTGCGGCCGGCTGTACCCCTTGACGGTGATCTCGCCGATCGGCTCGACCTCGACGTGCTCCTCCACTGCCGCGAACGCGCGCTGACTGATCAGGATCTGTCCGGCCCTCGCTTCGCTCGACAGCCGAGCGGCTAGGTTCGTGACCGGGCCGATCGCGCCGTAGTCGTAGCGGCCTTCGAAGCCGATGCGGCCGAGCGTCGCGTACCCCGTCGCGATGCCGCAGCCGACGCCGAGCTCGTAGCCGCGCTTGCGCCAGCCGACGCACTGCTCATTCATCCGATCGCGGATGTCGATGGCCAGCTTCACGGCTTGCAGCACCGGCGCGTCCACCGCGACCGGATCGTTGAAGAACACCATCACCCCGTCGCCCTCGAAGTGCTCGAGGGTGCCGCCGTGCTCGACGATGAGCGGACCACGACCTTCATCACTTCCTCCGGCTCGGTCGTCTCCGAGAACGACGTGAAGCCGCGGAAGTCGGAGAACACGACGGTGATCTCGCGCCGGTGCCCCTTCAGGAGCGCCTCGCCTTCCGGTGACGTGACGAGCTCGGCGATCTGCGGCGAGAGGAAGCGCCGCAGCTCGCCACGCTGGCGCTCGATGGTGTCGTGGTACTGCTTGATGCGGATCAGCGACCGGACCCGCGTGAGCAGCTCGACCTGGTTCGGCGGCTTCGTCATGAAGTCGTCGGCACCGGCCTCGAGGGCCTGCGCCCGTTCCTGATCGGTGCTCGCCGTGATCATCACGATCGGGAGGAAGCGCGTGGCCTCGTCGTCGCGGAGCTTCTTGCACAGCTCATAGCCGTTCATGCCCGGCATGACGATGTCCGACAGGACGAGGTCCGGCCGCTCGGTGCGGACCTTCTCCAGCGCCTCGTGCCCCGAAGCCGCGGTGATGACGTCGTAGCCGCGCGGCGTGAGCATCGCCTCGAGCACCTTCAGGTTCACGGGCGTGTCATCGACCGCGAGGATCTTCGGCCGGCGCTCGCTCACGCTCGCCCTCGCGCGATGGCGTCGCGGACCTGCCCCGGGAACGCCCGAACGTCGATCGGCTTCGTGATGAAGCCGTCGAAGCCTGCCTTGTCGAACCGCTCGCGGTCCTCCTTCATGACGGATGCGGTCATCGCGACGATCGGGATGCGCGACGTCGACGCGTCCTGGCGGATGCGCTCCAGCGCCGTGACGCCGTCGATCCCCGGGAGCTGGATGTCCATGAGCACGAGCGCGGGATGCTTCTCGCGCGTGAGCGCGACGCCGTCCTCGCCGGTCGTGGCCTCGACGGTGGCGAAGCCGTGGAACTGGAGGATGTCGCGCGTGAGCTTCATGTTCTTCTCGTTGTCCTCGACGATGAGGATGACCTCGCCGTTCGCCTTCTCCGCCATGTCGCTCCCTACCCTCTCGCCGCTGCGGGCGCAGTCTGGCGCACCGGGATCGTGAACGTGAAGGTGCTGCCCTTCCCCACTTCGCTGTCGACCCAGATGCGCCCGCCGTGCAGCTCAACGAAGCGCTTCGCGAGCGTGAGGCCGAGACCGGTACCCTCGCGCGAGCGGTCGGGGTCCCTCCCGACCTGCTGGAACTCCTCGAACACGCGCGCTTGGTCCTCGGCCGCGATTCCGACGCCGCTGTCGCGCACGCTGACCTGCAGATCACCGTCGCGACGCAGCGCGGTCACGCCGATCCATCCACCGTCAGGCGTGAACTTCACCGCGTTCGAAAGCAGGTTGAGCAGGATCTGACGGATCTTGCGCTCGTCCGCCTCGACGATACCGAGGTCGCCGGGGACGTCGGTGGCGAGCTGGATGCCGTGACGGGCGGCGCGCTCGCGAACGAACGTGAGCGCGGCCCGGATCGGATCGCCAGCATCGAACTCGACGGACTCGAGGTCCATACGACCCGCCTCGATCTTGGCGAGATCGAGGATCTCGTTCACCAGATCCAACAGGTGGCGGCCGGAGGTCGCGATGTCCCGAAGGTACTCGGACTGCTTCACGTTCAGCTCCCCGAACATCTTCTGCTCGAGGACGTCCGAGAAGCCGATGATCGCGTTGAGCGGGGTCCGGAGCTCGTGGCTCATGTTCGCGAGGAATTCGCTCTTGTGGCGGCTCGCCTCCTCGAGGGCGCGGCTGGCCTCGCCGAGGGCCTCGTTCGCCGCGGCGAGCGCCGCACGCTGCCGCGACAGCGCACGGACGGCCGTAGCCAGCGCGAACGCGCCCACCACGATGATCAGCGCGAAAGCGACACGCACCAGCCGCAGCTGCGCGAGCGTTGCCTCGGCCGCGATCAGGGTCGACGGATCGGGGACGACGAAGATGTGCCAGGGCTCGACGATCGCGGTCGCGAAAGGCCTGGTGGCGTCGGTGAAGGGATCGGATCCGTATTCACGCACGGTCACGGGCGGATTCGCGAGCACGAGGACGGGTTGCGAGCGGAGCGACTTCGCGATCAGGCTGTTCCCGCTCAGGTCGGGCAGCGGCGTTGTGTCCCGAGCCGGCGCTGTGAGCCAAAGCACACCGCTACGACCGACGACGTAGATGTCCTCGGCCGTCGCAAGCAACGGTGTCACGCTGTCCCGCAAGGCGTCCACCGGAAGCTCCAGGAGGATCACACCCAAGAGATCTCGGCTGATGTCGCGGGGGAAGACCGGCGCGACGATCGCGACATGCGCCTTACCGGCGGCGAGATATGGCGGTGACACGACCGCTGCGCTCGGGCTCCGACCCGCTACGCTCGCCGCGCCGCTGGCACCCCTGCCCTCGCTCAGTGCGATCGACGGGATCAATTCGAGCGCCACCGTGTCGCGGCGGCCGCGGAACTGATCCGCGCTCGGGACATCAGATCCGCTGCCTGACTGGGCAATGCAAAACCTGCAGGCGCCCGGCGTTCGCTCCATGAGCAGATCTCCCCGCGCATCGGTGATCGCCGCTCGGGTAGCCAACGACGTGTTGTTGTAGAACGCGAGCGCCAGCGCCCGATCCAGCGATTCGTACATCGCCGCTGCATCGCGCGCTGGTACGGAGGCCCGAAGGTCTCCTGCGGCGAGGCGGGCCAACCCCTGGCGATAGTCGTCAACGCGCTTGCCCAGCTGCAGCCCGGCCCGCTCTGCCACGCTCGATCCGGCCTCGAACATCTCCGCCTCCGCTCGTGAGCGCGCCTCGTTGTCCGAGATCTCGCCGAGCACGACGATGGGGAGCGCGACCAGGATCATCGCCGCGATCGCGGCGACGATCGGCCGGAGGAAGACGTCCGTCGCCGTCCGGATCACGACGTCACTGTGGAGATCCGTGCGCGAAGCGGGACCGTGAAGGTGAAGGTGCTGCCCTTCCCCACTTCGCTCTCGACCCAGATGCGCCCGCCGTGCAGCTCGACGTAGCGCTTCGCGAGCGCGAGGCCGAGACCGGTGCCTTCCCGCGACTTGTCTGGGTCCTTTCCGACCTGCTGGAACTCCTCGAAGATGCGCGCCTGATCGTCCGCCGCGATCCCGATGCCGGTGTCGCGGACGGCGACGTCGATGCAATCCCCTTCGCGGCGCGCGGTGATGCCCACCCACCCGCCCTCATGCGTGAACTTCACCGCGTTCGAGAGCAGGTTCACGACGATCTGCTTCATCTTGCGCTCGTCCGCGCTGACGGTCCCAACGTCAGGTGCTACGTCGGCCGAGAGCGAGATGCCGTGGCGCGCCGCACGCTCACGGACCAGCGTGAGCGCGTTCTCGATCGCGTCCGCGAGCGAGAACTCGGTGACATCGAGCTCGACGCGCCCGGCCTCGATCTTCGAGAGGTCGAGGATGTCGTTGATCAGCGTCAGCAGGTGCGTCCCAGAGCTGCGAACGTCCTCGAGGTACTCCTTCTGCTTCGCGTTCAGTGGGCCGAACATCTCCTGGATCATCACGTCGGTGAACCCGATGATGGCGTTCAGCGGGGTGCGCAGCTCATGGCTCATGTTCGCGAGGAACTCGCTCTTGTGACGGCTAGCGACCTCGAGCTCGTGCGACTTCTGCTGTACCTCGTTGAATAGACCCACGTTCCCAATGGCGATCGCGGCCTGATCCGCGAACGTCTCGATCAACTGCACTTCCGCCTCACCGAAGGGGTGGACGTCTCGCCGGCCGACCAAGAAGGCTCCGATGGGCTCCGCGTTTCTGAGCATCGGCACAGCGACGACGCTACGCACCCCGGTTCGTGCCGCCCCTGAGTCCTTGAAGTCGGGCTCGGCGGTGACATCGACGACCTTCACAGTGCCTGCCGTCGGTCAGCAGGCACGACTTGGAACGCGTGCGGCCCGCGAAGAAGGCCGTGTGGGTCAAAGGCCGCGACGCCGTACCTGACGCCACCCTCCTCCACACGCGCCATCCAGGCAACGTCGGCACCCGAGAGCCGCGCTGCGTTCTCGATGACCGTGTCGAGGACCGGCTGGAGGTCGAACGCGGAACGGCTGATCGTCTTCAGCACTTCCGCGACCGCGGTCTGCTGCTCGAGCGACTCCTTCGTCTCGTTGAAGAGGCGCACGTTCTCGATCGCGATCGCCGCCTGATCGGCGAACGTACGCAATAGGCCGATCTGCTTGTCGGTGAACGGCCGCACCTCGGTCCGGCGGAGCGCGATCGCCCCGAGCGGCACTCCTTCGCGGAGGAGCGGGGCTGCCAATATCGAGCGCTGGCCCAGCTCGCGCGCGCGACGAACGCCGGTCGGGTACTCATCTTCGCTCTCGGTCGACATGTCTTTGACGTGGATGACCCGGCGGTCGATGATCGCGCGTCCGCGCACGGAGCCCCGGTCGACGGGCCAGGGCGCTATGAATGACCTGATCGGACCGTACTGCGCGACCTGCTCGAGCATCCCGTCCTCGCGTAGCAGAGCGACCCCGCAGTCCTCCGCCGCGCAGAAGCGCGCGGCGTTGCGCGCAATGGCGTTGAGCACGGGCTGGATCTCGCTCGGCGAGCTCGACATGACCTGCAGGATCTCGCTGATCGCGGTCTGCTGCTCGAGGGCGTCCTTCAGCTGCTGCTCCAGCGCGGCGATCCGAGGGCTGCGCGTATCGGGCTTCGATGCCCGCCCCGGCGCGGCGGAAGGGGGACGCGCAGGGCGCGCGGGTGCGCGTTTGCTGGGCCGCTTGGGCCTATCCCCCGTCCTCACCGGTCCGCGCAGTATCGCCTTCGGCCGCTCCTTCGCTCTGTCTTGGCGAGGACATTCCGCGTGTCGGCAAGAACGCTCACTCGCGGTTGCGGCCCTCTGCCACACTCCCTGCCGTGCTGACCCAGACGCCCCAGACGACCGCCATCGCCGACCTTCTCGGCGAGATCGCCCTGTTCAGGCCGCTGTGGCCCGAGGAGCGACTGCGCCTCGCGGCGCTCATGCGGCAGCGGCGCTTCGCGAAGGGCGAGGTCGTCTTCCACAAGGACGACCCGGCAACGCACCTCTTCGTCATCGCCGCCGGGAGCGTGAAGATCTCGATCCAGGAGGAGACCGGCCGGGAAGTGCTCGTGGCGGTGTACCGCGGCGGGGACGTGTTCGGCGAGCTGGCGCTGTTCGACGAAGGACCGCGCTCGGCGACGGTCACCGCTCTCACCGACACGATCGCCTACACGCTTTCGGGCGCGGACCTGTTCGCGGTACTCGAGAGGAACCCGAAGGCCATGCGCCAGCTGCTCGCGCGGCTCACGCGGATCGTCCGCCGCCTGTCGGGCCAGGTCGGCGACTTCGTCTTCCTCGACCTCGAGAGCCGCGTCGCGAAGTACCTCCTCGACCTGAGCGAGCTCTCACCCGGGAAGCGCGAGGTCGAGCTCACGCAGGACGACCTCGCGTCGTTCGTCGGCGGGACACGTGCGGCGGTGAACCGCTGCCTCGCGGACCTCGAGAAGGTCGGCGCGATCACCCTGGGTCGCCGTCACATCGAGATCAGCGACCCGCAGAAGCTCCGGGAACAGATCCGCTACTGACCCGCTCGCAGCGGTCACGGCTACTCGAGCTCAGCGCACCTGAGCGCATTCGGGCCGAGCGCGTACCGGCGTAGCAGCTCCGCCCGAGCGTCGAAGAGCTGGATCGGCCGGCTGGGATAGTGGTCCTCGTAGGGACCGCGCGCCGGCTCGCAGTGACGGTGGAAACCGTCATCGTGCCAGTGCTCGGCCCACCGGGCTGAGCCCGCGGGTTCGAAACGCACCTCGTATTGGTAGTCGGTCATCCGCCATCCCGCCGGGACGCGGACGTACCACTCCTCGAACTTGAGTGTGGCGAGGTGCCGACCGTACCCGGGTACCGCAATGCGCAGCCGGACAAGACGTGCTCGTGGCCGACGGTCATCGGCGAACTCGATCTCGTCGCCGTTCGCCTCGCACGCCTCCCGCAGCGTGGCGAAGCGCGAGGAGAGTCGTGCCGCTGTGAGTACAGACGCTCGCCAAGGGATCGGCGCGACCGGATCTACGCCGACGCCTTTCGCTTGGCCTTCTTCATCCACGTCTCGCCACGGCCCGGTTCCGGAATGCGGCCTGTCCGGTGGGTCGGGACGTGCCGGATCCGCTCCGGGAACAGC
This sequence comes from Chloroflexota bacterium, assembly GCA_016183435.1. GTDB lineage: Bacteria > Chloroflexota > Limnocylindria > P2-11E > P2-11E > JACPOT01. Next base: position 222 of record JACPEQ010000013.1, on the reverse strand, counting down.
AGTTTCACGAGCGCGGCGAGCATGACCCGGTATACGCGAGGCGAGAGCCTGATGGCCTCGAGGCGGCCCTCCCGGATCCAATTGAGGACCGTGCGCGGGCTGACCCGTAGGAGGCGTGCCACTTCGGCCGGCGTGTACAGCGCCGGACCGCGGGTCAGCGCTTCGAAGGTGACTTCGTTCCTGTCGCTCATTTCGCATCGAGATGGTACCGCATCAGCAGAA
>JACPEQ010000125.1 GCA_016183435.1 Chloroflexota bacterium | reverse complement strand
GAGGTTGAGCCGAGGGCCCTCGCCGACACGGTGGCCACGGTCACCGCGGACCTGAACGTGACGGAGCGCGAGCGCTTCCCGCTCTTCCGCGAGCTCACGCTCGCCATCGCCGATCTGCCGCGCCACCTCTCCATCCATAACGGCGGGATGCTCATCACGGCGGCGCCGCTCGTCGATGTCGTGCCCATCGAGCGCGCGACCATGCCTGGGCGCAACGTCGTGCAGTTCGACAAGCGCGACATCGAGGATCTCGGCCTCGTGAAGATGGACCTCCTCGGCCTGCGCACGCTCTCGCTCATCAAGGACGCGGTCGCAATGATCGCCGAACGGCACGGCGTGCGCCTCGAGCTCGGCTCGCTCCCGCTCGACGACCCCGCGGTGTACGACCTGATCTGCGAGGTCGACACCATCGGCCTGTTCCAGGTCGAGAGCCGCGCCCAGGCCCAGGCGCTGCCGCGCGTCCTGCCGCGGACCTTCGCGGACATCGTGGTCGAGGTCGCGATCATCCGCCCCGGTCCGCTCCAGGGGAACGCCGTGAACCCGTACATCCGCCGGCGCCAGGGCAAGGAGCCGGTGACGTACGCGCACCCGGCGCTCGAGCCCGCCCTCCGGGAGACGCTCGGCGTGATCATCTTCCAGGAGCAGATCCTCAAGGTCGCCATGGCCGTCTCCGGGTTCACGCCGAGCGAGGGCGACAGGCTCCGGCGCGCGATGAGCCGCGCGCGCTCCGCCGCGGACATGGAGCGTCTCCGCGCGCCATTCATCAGGGGTGCTCTTGCGAGCGGCATCGACGACGCGACGGCGGACTCGATCTTCGGACAGATCGCCGGGTTCGCGGAGTTCGGGTTCTGCAAGAGCCACGCGGCGGCGTTCGCGCTCACCGCGTACCACACCGCGCACCTCAAGCTGTACTACCCCGCCGAGTTCTACGTGGCCCTGCTGAACGACCAGCCCATGGGCTTCTACAGCCCCGCGGTCATCGCGGGGGACGCGAAGCGCCACGGGATCGCGATCCTGCCTGTGGATGTGAACGGCTCACTTTCGAAGGCGACAGTGGAAGAGGTCCCGGATCGAGGTCCTCAGGCCTCGGTGCAACACGCGCTTCCGGAGCGCCTCCTGGACGGCGGCGACGTTGCCTCGGGTCGCGGGTCTCGCCCTCGGCGGCCAACAGCATCAGTGGGACGGGTGGCCGCCTCGTTCGAGACCCGGCTCCCCTCGACCTCGCCGCCGTCCGCGACCGTGCAAGACCTCTCACGGGCGATCGCACAACATCGCAAGTGCCGGGAGCATCACGTGCGGCTCGGCCTCACGTACGTGAAGCACGTCGGCGAGGACGAGGCCGCGACGATCGTCGCCGAGCGCGAGCGCGGCGGGGCGTATCGCTCGTTCGACGATCTCGCGCGGCGCGTCGCGCTGAAGGAGGAGGCGCTGCGCGGCCTCGCGCTCGTCGGCGCGTTCGACGTGTTCGGCGAGCCGCGCCGGGCGCTCCTGTGGCGCGCGCGCGACGCGCATCGCGCCTCGCCGGCATTCGTGCGGCCGACGCTCGCCTTCCCGACGACCGCGGCGCCGTCGCTCCCGGCGCTGACGCCGGCGGAGGTCGCCGCGCTCGACCACCTCCTCACGGGCGTTCCGACGGGCCGGCATGTGATGTCCTTCTATCGCGAGGACCTCGACCGGCGAGGCGTCATGCGCTCAAGTGAACTTGAACGGACGCCGAACGGGCGGACCGTGCAGGTCGCGGGCGCGATCGTCGTGAAGCAGCACCCCGAGACGGCCAAGGGCCACGTCTTCCTCTCCCTCGAGGACGAGGTCGGGATCGCCAACGTCATCGTCCGCCCCGCGACGTACAAAGCCTGCAAGGCGGTGATCGATACCAGCCCCGCGGTGGTCGTGGAGGGCGTGCTCCAGCACGTCGATGGCGTGGTATCAGTGCTGGCCCGGCGGGTGGAGCAGATCCATCTGTTCGTCCGGCTCGCCGCGCGGGAGTGGCGGTAGTCTGTCGCATCGGGTATCGATACCGAACAGACCATCGGGGGGCCTTGCCCGCGGGAGATACTCCCGCCCGGAGAACAGGCCAGCAGGCGAGCTGGGGGAGCCTGCCGGCCGGGCACACTGCGAGGGGGATACACGTGGAGGAGCAGAGCCAGAAGCTCGCTCAGGACCTGCTGGACTCGATCTTCCGCGTCGCCACGGAGCTCGTACGCGGCGAGCGCGCCTCGCTCATGCTGCGCGATGACGACGACTCCGACTTCGTGATCTCGCGGGCCGTCGGCCTGGCCGACGACGTGAGGAAGGAGGTGCGCGTCCGCATGGGCGAGGGCATCGCCGGCAAGGTCGCCGCCGACAGGCGCGCGGTCCTGGCAGCATCCGGCACCGAGGTCGCGACGCATCGCGGCGCGTACAAGACGCGCTCCTTCGTCTCGGTACCGATCATCGTGAACGACGTCGCCCGCGGGGTGCTGAACGTCGCTGACCCGATCGGCGAGGCCGACTTCAACACCGACGACCTGGCGACGCTGGAGATGCTCGCCGGGCACATCGCCGCATGCCTCCAGCAGCAGGACCAGGAGGAGGCGCTGAAGCTCCTCGCCGAGACCGACCCGCTCACGTGGCTCTTCAACCGCCGACACTTCGATCGGCGCCTGCAGGCGGAGGCGGACCGCGCGAAGCGGTCCGAGCATCTGCTCGCGCTGCTCATGATCGATGTCGACGGCTTCAAGGGCATCAACGACTCGCACGGTCACCGTGTCGGCGACCAGGTGCTGAAGTCCGTCGCCGGCGCGATCCGCGAGGCGGTGCGCGTCTACGACGTGCCGACCCGCTACGGCGGCGACGAGTTCGCGATCCTGCTGCCCGACGCGGACACCGAGAGCGCCGCGCGCGTCGGCCGGCGCATCCTCGAGAAGCTCGCGGCAGCCCAGATGCCGGAGGCGATGGTCGCCGCCGGCGAGCGCGTCGCGCTGTCGATCGGCGTATCGACCTTCCCCCGTCCGGCCGTGGACACCGCCGGACTCGTGGAGAGCGCCGACTCGGCGATGTACGGCGCGAAGGCGGCGGGCGGCGGCATCCGGGTGTGGGAGCACGCGCTCGCGGAAGGTCCGCGTGGCGCGCTCCGGCCGGCGCACAGCCCGGTCGAGCACGTCCCGTATCTCGCCGATCCGTCGCGCCTGGCGACGCGCGACCTGCAGAAGGTCGTCCCAGCGGCGCTCCTCGCGGAGTGGAACGCCGTGGTCGTCGGCCGGGAGGGGCAGGTCCTCACGGTCGCCCTCCCACAGCCGAACGCGGCCGCCGTGGAGGCGATCTCAAAGGCATCGGATCAGGCGGTGTACCCCGTGTACAGCAACGCGGCGGATCTCGAGGCGACCCGCCGCCGGCTCAGCTAGCGGCGGGGCTCCCCGAGCTCGTCGCGCCCGCGCCACCCCGCGCCGCCCGAGCGTCCTCCCGCGAGACGCCGCCCTCCGCGCCTTTGAAGAGGTAGCCGACGCCCGGGACCGTCTGGATGACGTCGCGCGGCTGGCCGTCCGACGCGAGCTTGCGGCGTAGCCGGCTGACGTTCAGCTTCACGAGGTCGCCTCCGACATCCGCGTCGTACCCCCACACGCCCTCGAGGATCTCCTCCTGCGTGAGGACGCGGCCGGGGTTCGCCATGAAGTGGCGGAGCAGCTTGAACTCGGTCGGTGAGAGGTGGATCGGCACGTCGCCCGCGCGGACCTCGTGCGTCGCCTCGTCGAGGATGACGTCGCCGGTCTTGTAGATCGACGGCGCGGGCCGCCCGCGGACCTGCACCGAGCGCCGGAGGATCGCCTTGACCCGCGCGACGAGCTCCTTCGGGCGGAACGGCTTCGAGATGTAATCGTCGGCGCCGAGCTGGAGGCCCCGAAGGACGTCGGTCTCGTCCTGGCGCGCCGAGAGGATGAGGATCGCCACGTGGTCGTCGGCCCGGCGCATCCGCTCGAGCACGACGAATCCGGCCAGCTTCGGAAGGTTGAGGTCGAGCACGACGAGGTCAGGCCGGTCTCGCTCGAACGATCCGAGCGCGGACTCGCCGTCAAATGCGCGGGCGACCTCGTACCCTTCGCGCCGCAGCGCGTAGTCGAGGAGCTCCACGAGATCGCGATCGTCGTCGACGACCAGCAGCTTCACGCGCCGCTCGCCTCCTCCGCCAGCTCTCGTGCCTTTGGGATCGTGAAGTGTACCGAAGTACCTCGGTCGGGACCGCTCGCGATCCGGATGTCGCCGCCCTGTGCCTGCACGATCGCTCGACAGATCGTGAGGCCCAATCCGACCCCGCCCGCGGCCTCGCGTGCCGTCCGCGCGCGGTAGAAGGGCTGGAACAGCTTCGGTCGCTCGTTCTCGGGGATGCCAGGGCCCTGATCCGACACCACCACCTCGACCGATCCGCCGACAGGCGCGGTCGAGACGGTGATCGTCGTCGATCCCGGCGAGTACTTGCTCGCGTTGGTGATGAGGTTGACCAGGACCTGAGCGGTCCGGCGCTGATCGGCGAGGACGCGATCGGCCACCGGGGAGATCCGCGCCACGAGCTGCTGGCCCTTGGCGTCGAGCTGGTACTGGACGACCTCGAGCGCTTCCTTGAGCGCGATCCGGACCGAGGTCGGGGCGGCACGCACCTGGAACGTCCCGGCCTCGATGCTGCCGGCGTCAAGCATGTTCTCGATCAGGTGCTCGAGGCGCAGGGCGCTGCGCATCAACGTGGCGAGCATCTTCTGCAGCTCCGCGCGCGGCATGTCGAGCGCGTCCTGGTGCAGCAGGTCCAGCGCCGCCGATAGCGCCGCGACGGGCGAGCGCAGCTCGTGGGCCACCTGCAAGAGGAAGTCCTCCTTCAGCCGGAGGAGCTCGGCCTGCGCGGTGACGTCGCGGATGGTGTGGATCCAGCCGCGCTCCTCGATCCCGGTCGACACGACCTCGAGCACGCCCATCCGCTCCTCGCGGGGGAACCACGCGCGCCGCACGACGTGACCGTCGGTGCGCTGCACGGCCGCGGCGCCGCTGACGAGGAGAAGGTCGTCGAAGATGCGGCCGAGGAGCTGATCCTCGCCGAGGAGCCGGAACGCGGCCGGGTTCGCGCTCACGATGCGGCCCTCCGCCGCGCTGACGACGACCCCGTCGGTGAGCGCGATGAACGCGTCCTCGAGCGCGAGCGCGTCGAGGGGCGCGGCACCCTTTGCGGTGCGTGCCGGTCCCACCCGGCGCGGATGGTACAAACGAGGCGGGGGGATACCCCCCGCCGACCCCCCACTCGAGCCTTGCGCCCCCGCCGACCCCCGCTTGCGCTCGGTCACGACGGCACGCGGAGCCGAACGCGCGTGCCGTGGCCGGGGCTCGAGTCGATCGTGAGCTGCGCGCCGATCAGCCGCGCCGACTCGCGCATCTGCAGCATGCCCAGGCTGCCGCGCGAGGCGTAGCTCGACAGCGTCGCCGCGACGTCGAAGCCCACGCCATCGTCCTCCACCAGCGCCGTGAGGCCGCCCGCGTCGTCGCGGACGTCGATGGACACGACGCCCGCCCGCCCGGTCTTGATGGCGTTCGTCACCGCCTCGCGGATGACGTGGAAGGCGCCGGCCTCCGCCTCGGGCGAGAGCCGCCGTGTCGCGTCGACGTTGCGGGGGACGACGTGGCTCCCGGCCGTGCCGTCGATGCGCTGCGCCAGCGCGCGCACCGCGGCGGGAAGGCCCTCCTCCTCGAGCACCACGGGGCGCAGCGCGAACAGGATGTCGCGCAGCCCGCGCTGCGCCTCGAGCACCCGCTCGCGGACGGTGCCCAGCTCGGCGAGCGCTCCAGGCAGGTCCTGCTGCGCCCGCTTCTGCGCGATCTCGATCCCGAGCGCGGTGTTCGCGAGCGTCTGCGCGACGCCGTCGTGCAGGTCGCGCGCGAGCCGGTGGCGCGTCTCCTCCGCGATGCGCACCTGGTGCAGCCGCTCCTGCGCGAGCTCCGCCGTCAGCCGGACGTACTCGAGGGCGATGCCGGCCGAGGCCGCGAGCGCCATCCCGAGGGTCTCGTGCGACTCCTCGAACATCCCCTCCCGCTGATCCACCGACTCGCGCACGTTCACGATCTGCAGGACGCCGAGCCGCTCCCGGGCGCGCGAGTCGATCGGCAGGACCAGCAGCGATCGGGTGCGGAATCCGGTCCGCGCGTCCACGCTCGGATCGAACCGTGGGTCGCCGTACGGGTCGGCGATGCGCAGCGGCCGGCCCGAGCGCGAGACCTCCGCGGCCAGGCTCCGGCCGTCGAGCGGCAGGCGCAGCTCCTTGAACTCGCTCTGCGTCACGACGCGGGACCACAGCTCATGGCGGGCCTCGTCGACGACGTAGAGCGTCGCGCGCTCGGCGTCGAGCAGCGACGTCGCCGCGGCCGTGATGCGGCCGAGCACCTTGTCGATGTCCGACTCGAGCGCGAGCTCCCGCTGCAGCTCGAGCAGCGCGCTCAATTGCTCCGGACGTGCGTGCAAAGCGCGACCAGTATGGGACGCGAGCTAGCGGAGCTCGGTCGGACGGGCGGAGCCGGATCCTCCCTCGCCTGTCTTTGTTGCCAGGGTGCGTGCGGTCGCGAGCGTGTCGATCTCGCTCACGGGCTTGTCCGGGCGCAGCCGCACGATGCGCGGGAACCGCATCGCGAGGCCGGAGTCGTGCCGGTCGCTCGGCTGGAGCTGGTCGAACGCGACCTCGATGACGGTGTCCGGCACGACGATGCGCACTCGGCCGAGATCCTCCACCGTGTGCGCCAGGAAGTGCTCGGTCATCTCCGCGATCTCCCTGTCGGTCAGGCCCGAGTACGCCTTTCCGATGTTCCGCAAGCGTCCCTCCTCGTCGCGGACGGCGAAGGTGTAGTCGGAGAGGACGCCGCGGCGCTTGCCGTGGCCCCACTCGACCGCCGTGACGGCCACGTCGAGCGTGCGCAGCGGCCGCTTGACCTTCAGCCACTCCATGCCGCGGCGTCCGGGCCGGTAGGGGGACCGGGGGTCCTTCACCATCAGCCCCTCGTTCCCGCGGCCGCGCGAGGCGGCGAACTCGCGGTCGAGCGCGGCCGGGAGCTCCTCCGGGCCGAGGTCGATCACGCGCAGATCCGGGACGCGCAGCGGCGGCGGCAGAGGGAGCGACCGGAGGAGCCGCGCGCGCTCCTGCAGCGGCCGGTCGAGGAGCGGCGTTCCGTCGTGCTCCAGAATGTCGAACGCGACGAGCGTCGCGGGCAGCTCCGCCCGCAGGTCCGCGGCGACGACCTTCCGCCCGAGGCGGCGCGCGAAAACGGTGAATGGGACCGCGCGGCCGTCGCGGAACGCGAGCACCTCCGCGTCGAGGACGAAGCTGCCGGGGATCGCGCGCAGCGGCTCGACGAGCTCGGGGAAGCGATCCGTGACCCGGTCCAGCGTGCGCGAGAACAGCTCGACGCGACCCCCGGCCTTGTGCACCTGGGCGCGCACGCCGTCGTACTTGTCCTCGACGAGGTACGGAGGCCCGAAGCGCTTCGCGACCTCGGTCAGCTCGAGCACCGGCGTCGCGAGCATCATCCCGATCGGCGCGAAGTGCGCGAACACCGCCGCCTCGAGCGTCCCGGCCTTCGCGCGCACCGCGGTCTCGCCGACGTCGGCGCCGAGCATGTTCGCCCTGGCGACCGACTCGCGATCGCGTCCGAACGCCTTCGCGATGGCCTCTTCCACGAGGCTCTCGCGCAGGCCGATCCGCATGTCGCCGCCCACGATCTTCGCGAGGTAGCGCGCCTCGGACCCCGTCGCCCGGGCGAGCAACGCCCGGACGAGCGCGCGCTTCGCGTTCGACCCCCTGGTCCCCGCGATCTCGTCGAACGCGGCCGCGAGGTCGCGCAGCGCGAGCGGACGCGGGTCGGCGGGCGGCGTGGTGATGAGCTCCGCCGCGACGTCGCCGAGGTCGGCGTGACGCTGATACGACGCGCCGATGTCGTCCCCATGGGCGCCCGACCGCTCCCGGATCGCGTCGATCAGCGCGCTCCAGCCCACCGCGAGCACGCGCTGGTCCGCGCGCGAGAACGGGCCGCCCGCGAAGAGCCGTGCCGCGATCGCGAGATCGTCGTCGTCCAGGCGGCCCAGGTATCGGGCGAGCGCGGCCTGCTTCTCGAGCTTCTTCGTCGTCGCGCGAACCGCGTCGGCAGTGGCGACCCACTCGGCGAACAGGGCTGGCACGGGCTCCATCCTGTACCGTCGGCCAGGTGCGCGAGCGACCGCCGATGTATCGCGTCCCCTACGCGCACCAGGAGCTCGAGTTCGTGGTCGGGCCGTGGTTCGACGTCGATACCGTCGTGTCGGGCACGGCCGAGCCGATCGACGACGTCGCCGCGGCCGCCCGCGACGCGCTCGCCCATCCGCGCGGGTCCGCGCCGCTGCCCGATCTGGCGCGTGAAGCCACGGCTCGCAGGAAGGGGGCGACCGCGGTCATCGCCGTCACCGACCTGACGCGAGCCTGCCCCGACGACACGCTCGTGCCAGCGCTCCTCGACGAGCTGAACCGGGGCGGGATCGCGGACGAGCGGATCACGATCGTCGTCGCCGTCGGCCTCCATCGCGCGACGACCGACGCCGAGAAGCGCGAGAAGCTCGGCGAAGGCGTCGTCGGCCGTGCGCGCGTCGTCGACTCCGACGGCCGCGATCCGTCGAAGTGGGCGGACCTTGGCTCGATACCGCCGTACGGCGTCCCCGGGCTCACCCAGAAGCTGGTGAAGGAGGCCGACCTCGTCGTCGCCACCGGCATCGTCGAGCCGCATCAGTACGCCGGCTGGTCCGGCGGCCGCAAGACCGTCGCCATCGGCTGCTGCGGCGAGCCGGTCATCACCGCGACGCACGGGATGCGGTTCCTCGATGATCCGGGGGTCCGGCTCGCCAAGCTCGAGGGCAACCCGTTCCACGAGACGGTCACCGAGATCGCGCGCCGCGCGGGCCTGCGGTTCTGCCTCAACGTGGTGACCGACGACCGCGAGCGGGTGGTCGCGGTCGCCGCGGGCTCGCCGGACGCGGTGCTCACCGAGCTCGTGCGCGTGGGCGCGGCGCTCTACACGAAGCCGATCGAGAAGCAGTACGACGTCGTCATCGCCGGGGTCGGCGCGCCGAAGGACGTGAACCTGTACCAGGCCTCGCGAGCCGCGACGTACCTGCGCTTCGCGCCCACGCCGGTCGTGCGCGAGGGCGGAGTGATCGTCATCCCCGCGCAGCTGCCCGAGGGCGCGGGCGAGGGGCCGGGGGAGCGGCGCTTCCTCGCGGCCCTGGAACGCGCCGCGTCGCCCGCCGCGGTCGTCGAGGCCGCGCGCAGGCACTTCGAAGGCGGCGAGCAGCGCGCGGTCATGGTCGCGCTCACTTTGCAACACTGCCTCGTCGTGATCGCGGCGTCCGAGGCGGCGGACGTCGTCCAGCGCGCGAAGCTCCGCGTCGCCGTGGACGTCGAGGAGGCGCTCGACATCGCGTACGAGCACATCGGCCGGCCGAAGCGGGCGAGCCTGCTCATCGTCCCGCGCGCGCTGCACACGCTGCCGGTCGTGCGGGAGCCCGCACCGGCCTAGGCACGGGGGGCGGTCCGCCGTCTTGCATCGATCCCGCTAGGGTCCAGGTGTGGGCTGCTGTCTCGGAGGATGCGTGCGCATGATCGCGTTCACGCTCTGGCGCGCCCTGCTGGCCGCGCTCATCGCGATGCTGTTCGCGCGCGTGGATGCCTACGTCGAGCGGCGCGGCTGGACCGACACGGTGGGTGGCCGCGCCTATCGCATGTACCGCGAGCGCAGGAAGAAGCCGGACCGCCCGACGTAGATCAGCGCTCGGGCGGGTGACGCAGCCAAGGCGCTTCGGAAGCGCGCAACGCTCCTAGATCCGGGACCCAGATCCGTCCTCGCGTGCCTCGTCGCTCGTCTTTGTTCGTCCCTTAGCGGCGCCCGCACGGCTCCGCTCCCTCGGGCCGAGATCGCGCCGCCCGCCGCACGACATCCCCGCCCTCGCGCTGATCGCGCTCTGCGCGGGTAGCATCCGGCGGGCATGAGCCCGGCCGCGCCGACCCGCGTCGACCTCTTCCGGATACCAACGCGGATCATGTTCGGGCGCGGCGTCGCGCTGAAGGTGAGCGAGCCGCTCGAACAGGTCGGAGCGAAGCGCGTGCTCGTGGTGACGGACCCCGGCGTGATCAAGGTCGGGCTGGTCGAGCCGATCCTCGAGCGGCTGCGCGCGGCGGGGATCGCGCACGAGATCTACGACGGCGTCGTGCCGGACCCGACGGTCGGGGACGTGGACCGCTGCTATGAGCGCGCGGCGGCGATGAAGGCCGACGCGCTCGTGGCCGTGGGCGGCGGCTCGTCGATCGACACGGCGAAGATGGCCGCGGTGCTCATGACGAACGGCGGGTCGGTGCTCGACTACGTGGGTATCGACAAGGTGCCGAAGTTCGCCGCGCCCGTGGTGGCGATCCCCACGACGGCAGGCACCGGGGCCGAGATCACGATCAACAGCGTCATCGCCGACCCCGCGCAGCACAAGAAGCTCGTCATCATCAGCCCGAACGCGACGGCGCTGTTCGCGCTCGAGGACCCCGACATGACGAGAGGGCTGCCGCCGTTCCTCACCGCGATCACCGGCATGGACACGCTCGTCCACGCCATCGAGTCGTTCGTGAACAAGAACACGTACCCGATGACGCAGGCGCTCGCGCTCGAAGCGATCCGCGACGCGGCCTGGGCGCTGCCTCGCGCGGTGAAGGACGGCGGCGACCTCGAGGCGCGCGAGCGGATGCTGCGCGCGGTCGTCAGCGCGAGCCTGGCGTTCAGCAACACGCGCCTCGGCAACGTGCACGCGATGGCGCTGCCGCTCGGCGGCTGGTGCCACGTCGCGCACGGGACCGCGGTCGCCGTCCTCCTGCCGCACGTCATGGACTTCAACCGCACCGCGGCGCCGGAGCGCTTCGCCGCCGTCGGCGAGGCGATGGGCGTCGCGAAGGACGCGAAGGCGTCGGTGGACCGCACGTTCCGCCTCATCGAGGAGATCGGCGTCCCGAAGCGGCTCTCCGAGTGCGGCGTGACCGCTGACAGGATCCCGCTCATGGCCAAGGACGCCATCCAGTCCGGGAACATCGCGGTGAATCCGCGCGCGACGACGCTCGCGGACATCGAGGCGCTGTACCGAGCCGCGCTTTAGGGGTTCACTGCGAGGCGGCCCCAGTGGAAGCGCACGACGGCGGGGGTCGGCTGGTACAGCCAGCTCGCGAAGTACACGTACACATCGCTGCCGAAGAGCTCCGACGGTAGCCGCGCCGCGCTGAGGCGGTGCTCCATGTAGGGCGCGCCGTTCACCGATAGCGCGAGCCGGTCGGGCTCCAGCTCGATCCGGAATCGGTCACGGCACTGGACGTCGGGCGTCTCCACGCCGCACATCCGCCATGCGGGGCCGGGCTTCCCGCCGGCGACGGTCCCGCCGGGCGTGCGATCGTGCGCGAGGTCGAAGAGCGCCGCGTCGGGACCGAACGCGGCGCACACCGGCGTGCGGTCCTTCTCGAACCTGCAGCCGACCGCGGGATGCCCGCCGAAGACCCCGTACGTGAACCGCGGGTCGACGACCTTCGCGGGCGCGGGCGCCGTCGTCACGACGATCTCCGGCCACGCGTCGACGTACGCCTCGATGCCGGCCGACGCGTCCGCCTCCACCACGAGCCGCCCGGACGCGGCGCTGAACGTTCGATCCGGGCGGACGAGCGCACCGCCGAAGTCGGATGCCTCGCTCGGGTCCGGCTTTCCGCCCACGTACCGCTCCGCCGGCACGCCCGCGGAGAGGACGTCGACCATCCAGTGCCCGTTGTGCGCGAAGTGGACGCTGCGGTAGATGGACGGCGGTCCCGCCTCGAACACGCGGTAGCCGGCGGGCATCCCGGCGTGCTCGACCTTCGTGCCGAAGGCGTCGACCCACGAGTTCGCTCCGACGACGGCCGTCCCGGGCGCCGTGCCGCGGAGCACGTCGCACCACGCCGCGCGCGCGGGCTCCAGCGATCCGACGGGCTTCGCGTCGCAGCCGGCCTCGAGCTTCGCGACCCGCACCGGATCGCCGAGCTCGTGCATCCGGTGCTCCGGCGGCAGGCTCCACGTCGCCGGCGCGCTCACGGCCCGCGGCGCGCACGCGGCGACGACGAGGGCGAGGAGCGTGATGGCCCGCAGCATCACGTTCGCCACCATACTCCGAGCCGTGCCGCTCGCGATCTTCGACATGGACGGCGTCCTGTACCGCGGGTCCCAGGTGCTGCCGTACGCGCGCGAGACCCTCGACCGGCTGCGCTCCGCCGGCTGGCGGGTCTTCTTCGCCACCAATAACTCGACCGCGACGCGGGGCGAGTACGTGGAGCGGCTGCATTCCCTCGGGCTGGGCGGCGACGACGAACACGTCGTGACCAGCGCGTACGCGACGGCCCATCACCTGGAGCGCCGCGACCCGAAGCCCCGTGACGTCCTGGTCGTGGGGGCCGAGGCGCTCCGCACGGAGATCCGAGCGGTCGGCATCCCGGTGCGAGCCCCGCACGAGCTCCCCGGGCTGGACCCGCCTCCGCCGGCGGCGGCCGACGGCGTGTCGCCGGCCGCGATGCGGGCCTACCTCACCAGCCTCGAGCTCCCGCCGGCTCCGGACACGGTCGTGGTCGGGCTCGACCTCCACCTCACGTACGCCAAGCTGGCGGAGGCGCAGCGGGCGATCATCGCCGGCGCGCTGTTCGTCGCCTCGAACAAGGACCGCGCCTACCCGGTCGAGGGCCGATTCCTGCCGGGCGCGGGGAGCATCGTCGCGGCGCTCGAGGTCGCCACCGACCGCGAGGCGCTCTGCATCGGGAAGCCGGAGCCCTTCCTGTTCGAAGAGGCGATCCGCCGCGCGGGTGGGGCCGATGGCAGCGTGGTGGTGGTCGGCGATTCGACCGACTACGACATGGTCGCGGCGCACCGGGTGGGCGCGACCGGCGTGCTCATCCTCACGGGGCTCACCGAGGAGGACGCAGCCAGGCGGGCGAGCGGCGCCGCCCGCCCGGACCGCGTCGTCCGCTCCCTCGAGGAGCTCTTTCGTCTGAGCGAATTCGCTGGCGCCTGAGCAAATGCTCGGCTAGGCTCCCTCGATCTGAACCGCTCTGTAACGCCGGACGTATCCGGAGTGAGTCATCAGACACAGATCGAGCCGAGGAGGGAGTCCATGAGGCGGTACCTGGCGATCCTTGGCGCCGTCCTGTTGGTCGCGACGGCGTGCTCCCAGCAGCCTCCGACCGGAGGGCAGGAGCCGACGACCGCGGGCGCGCCAGTAGCTGCGGCGGACAAGCCGGTCGCTGGCGGACGCATCGTCGAAGGTGCGATCTCGGACATCAAGACGCTCCAGCCGGTCATCTCGACCGACACGGCGTCGAGCGGCGCGTGGAGCAGCTTCTACACGAGCCTGCTGCGCTCGAACCCCGACACCGGAGACCTCGAGCCAGGGCTGGCCGAGAAGTTCGAGCTCTCCAAGGACGGTCTCACCGTCACCTACACCCTGCGGTCAGGCCTGGTGTGGAGCGACGGCCAGCCGTTCACCGGCGAGGACTACAAGTACACGGCCGAGGCCGTCGCGCGTAGCCCGAAGACGGTGCGCAAGAGCACCCTGCAGGACGTCGTCGGCTGGAAGGACTACGTCGACGGCAAGGCCGACGAGGTCAAGGGCATCCAGGTCAAGGAGAGCGGCCGCGTCATCGAGATCTCGCTGACGAAGGCGTTCTGCCCGGCCCTGCGGAACCTCTCGGGTGCCGGCGCCGGCGGGATCCTGCCGAAGCACCACTTCGTGAAGGTCTGGAACAACAAGACCACCGACACCAAGACGAACATCGACGACAACCCGCTCAACATCGCGCCCCCCGCGTCCATCGGGCCCTTCGTCTTCAAGGAGTGGAAGCCTGGCGTGCAGGTGACGATGACGCGGAACGACAAGTACTACCGCGGCGCCCCCCTGCTCGACGAGTACATCATCAAGGTCTACGCCGACCAGGTCGCGGTGAAGGCCGCGCTGCTCACCGGCGAGATCAGCTACGGCGGCGTGCAGCCGGCCGACGTCGAAGAGGTCAAGACCGCGGGCAGCGAGATCCTCAACTTCCACCGCTTCCCGGGCGTCTCCAGCTACGTGTTCATCTCCTGGAACGGGAAGGCGACCAAGGCTCCGTGGCTCGGCGACAAGCGCGTCCGGCAGGCGCTCACGTACGGGTTGGACGTGTCCTCCATCGTGAAGAACGTCCTCCTCGGCTATGGCGTCCAGGTCTACGCGCACACGCCGAAGGCATCGTGGGCGTACCCGGACGAGTCGAAGCTGACCAAGTACGCGTTCGACCAGAAGAAGGCCAAGGAGCTGCTCGAGCAGGCCGGCGCCAAGATGGGTCCCGACGGGGTCTACCGCTGGACGAACGGCCAGCCGATGCAGATGCGGATCGAGACCAACCAGGGCAACAAGGTCCGCGAGACGATCCTCCAGATCGCGCAGGAGCAGTACAAGGCGATCGGCGTCAAGATCGACCCGCTGCTCGAGTCGTTCCCGGCCCTGCTCGACCGCAGCGTGCCGCAGAACCTCGACCACGAAGGCGTGATCCTCGGGTGGTCGCTGGGCCTCGAGCCGGACATGTACTCGATCTGGCACTCCGGCCAGAGCGGGAAGGACCAGTTCAACTGGGTCCACTACTCCAACCCCGAGGTCGACAAGGCCATCGAGGCGGGGCGCAACGGTCCGGACTGCAGCACCCCGGCCCGCAAGGCCGCCTACAACACCGTGAACCAGCACCTGAACGCGGACGTCCCGTACACGTTCCTCTACACCGGCGACTCGCTGGTGTTCTTCAACAAGGCCGTCCGCGGCATCGAGCCCAAGCCGTACAGCACCGCTTCCGCCTGGAACATCGAGAAGTGGTGGCTCAAGCGCTGATCCAGCGCTAGCAGGCGATCCGGTGCGGGCGGGGACCTCGTGTCCCCGCCCGCAGCACGTCAGCGGGAACGAGGGTCCAGGGAGCACCAGTGGGAAGGTTCGTCGCGAGGCGACTGCTGCAGGCGATCCCGACGATGTTCGGGATCATGCTCGTGTCGTTCATCCTGCTCCGCGTCTCGCCGGCGGATCCGGTGAAGCTCATGGTCCCCTCCGACACGGAGATCACGGAGGCCGACAAAGACCGGCTCCGCGCGGCATTCGGCCTGGACAAGCCGCTGCCGGTCCAGTTCATCGACTTCACCGTGCAGGCGGCCACCCTCGACTTCGGGAAGTCCTTCTACTACCACCGGCCGGCCAGGGACATGATCTTCGAGCGCATCCCGAACAGCATCCAGCCGGTGGTCCTGGGGCTCCTCGTCGGCGTCTTCCTCGGGATCCCGCTCGGCTTCATCGCCGCGCTGAACCGTGGTCGCCGTACCGACCACGGCATCCGCGTGACCTCGGTCGTGCTCAACGCGACCCCCGACTTCTTCCTCGGGCTCCTGTTCGTGCTGTTCCTGGCGATCCAGTTCAAGTGGTTCCCGATCGGGAGCATGAACGTCGTCGGCGTCGACTGCACCCTCTGCTGGGATCGGGCATGGCATCTGGTCGGACCGGTGCTCTTGTACGCGAATGCCGGCATCGCGTTCTATCCGCGCCTGATCCGCACCGAAGTGCTCGAGGTCCTCGGGCAGGACTTCGTGCGCACCGCCCGCGCCAAGGGCCTGCGGGAGCGCGTCGTCATGAGCGGCCATGTCCTGCGGAACGCGCTCATCCCGGTGGTCACGAACTTCGGCGGGATCCTCACGATCGTCTTCGCCGGCAACGTGATCGTGGAGCGGGTCTTCAACTGGCCGGGTCTCGGGCGGTTGTTCTTCGACTCGCTCATCCAGAAGGACTACCCGATCATCCAGGCGAGCCTCGTCATGGGCGCGGGCCTGCTGTTGATCTCCTACATCCTGCGGGACATCACCTACGCGCTCATCGACCCGCGGATCAAAGTGAGATGAGCGACGAGCGGCTCCGCCGCGAGGAGCGAGAACGGCCAGCATTGAGCACGGCACATGGCGTAGCCATGTGCTTGGGCACGGTGAGATAGATGGCCGCACCAGCGATCGCGGCGCGGGGCATCGTCCGGACATCGGAAGCGCGGCGGGCAGGTGCGGGGTTCTGGTCGGACGCGTGGTGGCGTCTGCGCCACGACCCGACCACGATGATCGCGATCTCGGTCATCGTGCTGCTCGTGGTGCTGGCCGCCTCGGCCGACCTGCTCGCGGACAACTTCTTCAAGTGGAGCTTCAGCAGGCAGGACCTCACCCAGTCCTACCGCAAGCCGACGCTGGACGACCCCGCGTTCTGGTTCGGCGCCGACAACCTCGGGCGGTCGCAGATCGTGCGCCTCCTCTACGGCGCCCGCGTGTCGCTGTTCGTCGGCTTCTTCGGGATGCTGGTCACGATGACGATCGGCGTCACGATGGGCGTGACCTCCGGCTACTTCCGCGGGAAGTGGGACGACGTCGTCGTCTGGCTCGTCAGCACGCTGAACAGCATCCCGACGTTCTTCCTCCTGCTGATCATCGGCTTCATGTTCCGGCTGAACGCGATCGTGCTCCCGCTCTTCCTCGGAGCGCTCGGCTGGCTCGGCATCTGCAACCTCGCGCGCGGCCAGACCTTCTCGCTGCGGGAGCGCGACTACGTCACCGCGGCGCGGACGATCGGCGCCTCGCACACGCGGATCATGTTCCGCCACATCTTCCCGAACGTGATCCCGCTGCTCATCGTCATCGCGATGATCGACGTGGGCGGGCTCATCCTCACCGAGTCGGCACTGTCGTTCCTCGGCTTCGGGATCCAGCCGCCCCAGCCGTCGTGGGGGAACATGCTCAGCGACGCGCCGCAGTTCTACTTCCGCGGCGCGCACCTCATCTACTTCCCGGGGATCCTCATCAGCATCACCGTCCTGTGCGCGTACCTCATCGGCGACGGCCTCCGCGACGCGCTCGACCCGCGCCTGCGGGGCTCCTTCTCCGCCGACAAGTAGCCGCGATCACGCGACCTCCCGCCTGATCGACGCGATCGCTCCGGCGCTGGTCAGGAGGCCGAAGCCGGCGAGGACCAGCAGGTCGCGGACGATCAGCGGGTCGGCGATGGAGAAGCCCTTGATCATCACCGCGCGAAGCGCCTCCATCGCGTACGTGAGCGGCATGATCACGGCGAACGGCCGCAGGACGTCGGAGAGCTGATCGACGGGCACGAGGAAGCCCGACAGGAACGCCTGCGGCAGCACGACGAGCGGGATGAACTGGATCGCCTGGAGCTCCGTCCGCGCGAACGCCGAGACGAACAGCCCGATGCTCACCGCGACGACGACGACCATCGCTTCGATGACGAACACGGTCGCGAGGCTGCCCTGGTACTGGACGCGCAGCCCCCAGATCGTGAAGCCGATGATCACGGCCGCCTGGATGAGCGCGAAGAGGCCGAACCCGAGGAGATAGCCGATGACGAGCTCCGCGCGCCGGAGTGGCGTCGCCAGGAGCCGCTCGAGCGTCCCGGTCGTGCGCTCGCGAAGGAATGAGACGGCGGAGAGCAGGAAGGTGAAGAAGAACGCGAAGAACGCGATGAAGAGCGGCGCGAGGTGGTCGAGGAGCGTCCGGTCGGGCCCGCCGTACAGGTACTCGACCTGGAGAGGCGACGACGGACCGCCGGCAGGTGTGCCGCCCGTCGCGTTCAGGATCCCCTTCTGGATCGCGCCGAGGACCGTGCCGGTCCGCAGCGGGTCCGAGCCCTCGAGCGTCACGACGATCTCGGTCCGCGCGACGCCGACGCGCATCGCGACGACGGCGTCGGCCTTCCCGTCACGTAGCTGTTGCATCGCGCCCTCGGGTGTGTCGGTGGAGACCTGGAGCGTCTCGACGCGGCGCAGTGCGTCCACGACGGGCGCGGGGACCGGGGGGCTCGTCGCCACCACGACCCTCGTCACCTGTTCGGCACCGGACCCCCACAGCGCGCCGACGAGCGCCAGGACGAGGATCGGCGCGCCAAGGAGCAGCCCGATCGTGCGGTGGTCGCGGCGGAATTGCGACGCCACCCGCCGCGCGACGGCGGCGACACGGCGACCGTTCACCTATTCCTCTCCGCAGTCGCGCTTCGCGCGCTGCCTTTGGCCGCAGGCGCTGCTGCCGACTCGCTGAGCGCGAGGAACGCGGACTCGAGGTCGGCGGTGCCGGCCCGCGCGACCAGCGCGGCCGCGGAGCCCTCGGCGAGCACCCGCCCGTCGCGGATCAGTCCCAGGCGGTCGCAGCGCGCGGCCTCGTCCATCACGTGGCTCGAGACGAGGATCGTCACGCCTCGCTGCGCGAGCGCGCGGAAGTGGTCCCAGAACGCGCGCCGCAGCGCCGGGTCGACGCCGACGGTCGGCTCGTCGAGCAGGAGCAGCCGCGGGTCGTGCAGCAGCGCGGTCGCGAGCGAGATGCGCTGGCGCATCCCACCGGACAGCGTGCCGACGACGGAGCGACGGCGGTCCAGGAGATCGACCGTGCGGAGGACCTCCTCGATGCGGCGGTCCACGTCATGGATGCCGAGGAGCGCCGCGAAGAAGCGCAGGTTCTCGTCGACCGACAGCTCGACGTACAGGGCAGCGGCCTGGGTCATGTACCCGATCCGGCCGGTCCCGACGGCTTCGCGTGCGCCCCGGCCGAGCACCGTGAGGGTGCCGCCCTCGGGACGGAGGAGCCCGGCGACCGCGCGGATGAAGGTCGTCTTGCCCGATCCGTTCGGCCCCAGCAGGCCGTAGATCTGGCCGGTATGCACCGTGACCGTGAGGCCGCGTAATGCCTCGACCGCGCCGAAGCGCTTCCGGACGTCGCGGGCCTCGACCGCGGCCTCGGGTCCGCTCATCCTGCGCATCTTGGCACGTCCGTCCGACCTCTCCTTATCTGCGAACATGCGCGTCGTGGATCGGCTCAAGGTCGTGTGCGTCGGCGGAGGCCTCGGCGCGCCCACCGTCATGCGCGGCCTCAAGCGGCACACCGACGGGATCACCGGGCTCATCGCGGTCACCGACTCGGGTCGATCGACGGGAAAGGTCCGCATCGCGCTCGACGTCCCCGCGCCCGGCGACATCCGCAGCGCGCTGGTGACCCTCGCCGAGGGCGACACGACGCTGCGGCGCCTGTTCCAGCAGCGCTTCCGTACCGAGAAGAGCGAGGACCTCGACGGGATGGCGTTTGGCAATCTGTTCCTCGCGGCGCTGACGCAGCAGGAAGGTTCCTTCCTCGCCGCTGTGGAGGCGGCGTCGCGCCTGCTCGGCGTGCGCGGCCGGGTCCTGCCGGTGACGCTCTACAACACGCATCTCTGCGCGGTGCTCACCGATGGGACGGTCGTCGAGCAGGAGGTGAACGTGCGCGCGCCCGGGAAGGCGCCGATCGCGCGCATCTTCCTGAAGGACGGTCACGTCGATCCGTGCGAAGGGACGATCGAGGCGATCGAGGAGGCCGACCTCATCACCCTGGGGCCCGGCAGTCTCTTCACGACCGTCTGCGCCTGCCTCCTCGTGCCGGAGATCGCGCGCGCGATCGCGCGCAGCGACGCGCCCGTCGTCTACGTCGCGAACACCACCCGGCAGCCCGGACAGACCGACTCGCTCGGGCTCGGCGGCCATGTCGCTCGCGTGCTCGAGCACCTCGGGGGGAGCGGCGTCGACTTCGTGCTGCTCAACGACGACGCGCCGCCGGCTGAGCTGCGCGCGCACTACGCGGCGCAGGGGCTCGACTACCTCGAGCCGACCGCCGCCGAGCTCGCGGCGATCCTGGATCTCGGCGTCGAGCCGGTGCTCGCGCCGCTCATCGACCGGTGGTCCGGACCGCGGCAGCTCTGGGACAAGCTCGACACGATCCGTCACCACCCCGACCGCGTCGCGGAGGCGCTCGTGGCGCTCGTGGAGCGCACGCGCAGCTCCCAGGCCGCACGCCCCTCGTGAGCGCGACGCTCAGCCCCGTCCGCGTGCGGCACTTCGTCTCGCTCGCGGACCTGTCGCCCGACGAGCTCGAGCGGCTCATGGCCGACGCCGCCGAGCTCAAGCGCGCGCCGGTGCCGCCCGAGGCTCCGCTGCGCGGCCGGTCGATCGCGATGATCTTCGAGAAGCCGAGCCTGCGCACGCGCCTCTCGTTCGAGATGGCCATGGTCCAGCTGGGCGGCCACGCCTCGTACCTGTCGCCCGCCGAGGTGGGCCTCGGGCGGCGCGAGAGCGTCGCCGACGTCGCGCGCGTCACCAGCCGCTACGTCGACGGCATCGTGCTCCGCACGTTCGCGCACGAGACCACCGAGGAGTTCGCGCGGTCGTCAGCGGTCCCCGTGATCAACGGCCTCTCCGACGTCTCGCATCCGTGCCAGGGTCTCGCGGACGTCTTCACCGTCCGCGAGCGCAAGGGCGCGGCGCCGGACGTGGCCGTCGCGTACGTCGGCGACGGGAATAACGTCTGCCATTCGCTGATGCTCGGGGTCGCGCTGGCGGGCCAGACCATCCGGATCGCGAATCCACTGGGGTATGAGCCGCAGCCCACGTACCGCGCGAAGACGATGGAGATCGCGCGCCGGACCGGCGCGACCGTCGAGATCGGGAGCGACCCCGCTGACGCCGTGCGGGACGCGGACGTCGTGTACACCGACGTCTGGACGAGCATGGGCCAGGAGCAGGAGTACGAGCGGCGCAGGCGCGCGTTCCAGGGCTACCAGGTGAACGCCGAGCTGCTGCGGCTCGCCAAGCACGACGCCATCGTCATGCACGACCTGCCGGCGCATCGCGGCGAGGAGATCACGGACGACGTGATCGATGGGCCGCAGAGCGCCGTCTTCGACCAGGCCGAAAACCGCCTGCACGCGCAGAAGGCGCTGGTGCGCTGGCTCCTCGGAGGCCCGCGGTGACCGAGCGTGTGATCCTCAACGACTGCTGCGAGGACTGGATCATCCAGTGGGGCGGCTTCTACCGCCCGGGAGCGTCGTTCGTGTGCCCGGAGTGCGCGACGCAGTGGCGCAAGCCGCGCGCGTCCACGTTCGCGCGGACGTCGGACCGGCGCGAGTTCAGGCGCGAGCTGCGTCGCGGACCGGAGGACGAGTTCCCGTACCTCGCCGCGGTCGACGGCCAGGAGCCGATCGTCGAGCGCTGCTGCGCGAAGATCCTCCTGACGCACGGCGGCCGGATGGCGGAGGGCCCCTTCACGTGCCCGGTCTGCGCCACCAAGTGGACGAAGCGGACCGACCGGCTGCACGGGCTGCGGGTCGCCGTGTTCGAGAAGGAGGGTCTTGCAGAGCCCCTCACCATCCAACCCGGACGCACGCGGCCGTTCCTCGTCGCGATCTCGGAGTACTCACCGCCCAGGGACTAACGTACCCCGGGCGCGCAGACCGAGGCGCGGAGCGACGAGGTCGAGCACCTGGGCCGTGCGAGCGGGTCCCCCGCGAGCGAGGTCGGAACAAGAAGGAGGAAGAGATGACAGATGGAACGATGACCGGCACGATCGACCGAGCGGGCGCGCCGCCCGCGGACGCGAATGCCGCGGCGGCGCCGACGGGGAACCGCAGACGGCGTGGCGTGCTCGGCGGAGCCGTGCTCATCGCGGTCGGGGTCACCTATCTGCTGCCGACGCTCGGCGTGCCGAACGCGACCTCCTACCTCTTCCTGGCGCTCGGAGCCGCGTTCGCCAGCGCGTACTTCACCGGCTTCAGCCCGTACGTCTACCTGGTCCCGGCCGCGACGCTCGTGAGCTTCGGGACCGGTCTCCTGATCCCCGGCTGGCTCGGCCTGCCGCCCGAGACGGTCGCGCCGATCTTCCTCGCATCGCTGACGGTCGGCCTGGTCGGCGTGTTCGTCATCCGGCCCAACCGCCGCTGGCCGTTGGTCCCCGCTGCGATCCTCGGCGTGGTCACGCTCGCCGAGATCTTCCGCGTGGCGACGATCATCCCGCCCGGCCTGCAGCCCCTGTTCGTGCCGGCGATCCTCATCGCCGTCGGCGGCTACCTGATCCTGGCGCCGCGCCTGTAACACCGGTCAGCTTGCTTGCCGCGTCCCGCGGGCGCGCAGGCCGAGGAACCGTACCCACCGCGCGCAGACCGAGGCCCGCAGGACGAGGTCGAGCACGGTGGCCCGAGCAAGGGGTCCCCCCGAGCGAGGGTCGGACCTAGTACGCAAGTACTAGCCCATCCGGCGTGCGATGACGTACCACTGACACGCGCCTGTAGCCCTGCTAACAAGCTGCTAAGGGATAGTCCGCCTTATCCCGCCGCCCGGTCCCTGTATTGGGGAGAAACGAGGAGGAGGCTGGGTGGGACAAGCGGAGTCAACGCGGGTGGAGAGCGTCGCGGCGGCGCGTAAGCGCCTGCGTGAGCGCACGCTGCCGGCGCTCACCGCGGCGCTCATCCTCCAGGTCTCGATCGCGTCCGCTCGGCCGGGCTACGACCTCCGCGCGCTGAGCAGCGCCTTCGGCCTCATCGTCCTGATCTTCCTCGCGCTGGTCGCGGCGACGGCGGATGCGCTCATCGCGTTCGCGATCGCCGGCCCGCGCGAGCTCGCGCGCGTCCGCGTGCGCTTCGGGCCCGGCGCACTTGTGGTCATCGCGCCCCCGCTGCCGATCACCGAAGACCTGCTGTTCGACAAGCGCGGTCGCCCACTTCGCGGGGCGGCGCGCGCGCGTCGGATCGAGGCCATCGAGCGCGAGCGGGCCATCCGCATCCCGGTCGTCGTGCCCGTCGCCGCACGTGTCATCGAGCTGCCGCCGCTCCCGCCGCGCCTGGTCGCCGCGTACTCGCGGACCCGCGCGCTCATCCTCGCCTCGTACCGCGCATCCGCCCGTGCCGCGGCGCGCGCCTCCGCGCTCGTCCCGAGCATCCCCGTCCCGACCCTGCCGCTGCGCTGGGTCCGCGTCGTCACCGTCACGACGACGATGACATTCGTCTTCGCGACCGCCATCGGAACGACCGGCATCATCTCCCAGCAGGGCACGATCGCGCTCGGCGCGTCGACGACGCTGTCGATCATCTCTGGCGAGGTCAGCGCGCGGTCGGCCGACACGGCCGACTTCCGGCCCGTCGGCGACGGCACGCTCCTGCGCGCGGGCATGACGATCCGGACGGGAGAGAGCTCCTACGCCGTGCTGACGTACTTCGAGGGCTCCACCGTCTCGATCGAGCCGAACACGACGCTTGTGATCGAGGCGCTC
>JACPEQ010000128.1 GCA_016183435.1 Chloroflexota bacterium | reverse complement strand
CCTCGCCGTCGACCGGTGGACCGGCGGCGAGGCCCTCAGCAAGCAGACGATCGTGAAGGACGTCGGCGGCCTCATGCGGCCGAAGGGTCCCTTCGCGATGTCCGACGCGGACCTCGAGAAGATCCCGGGCTTCTACCGTGACAACAAGAAGGCCGTCGACGCGGCGAAGAAGCTGCTCGCCGACGCCGGCGCGGCCGACCTCAAGTTCAACTTCCACAACCGCAACATCCCCACCCCGTATGAGCCGGTGGCCGTCTTCCTCATCAACGAGTGGAAGAAGATCGGCGTCACCGCAACGCACACGGTCAAGGAGACCGCCGCGTACCAGGCAGACCTGCGCAACAAGAACTTCGACGTCGGGCTGTCGTTCAACTGCGACTTCTTCGACGAGCCGGACCTGCAGCTCGCCAAGTTCGTCTCGGTGAGCAAGGTCGGTGCGGCCTTCAACGAGTCGCACTACAACGACGCCACGCTCGACAAGATGATCGAGGACCAGGCGCGCGAGACAGACGTGGAGAAGCGGAAGAAGCTGGTCTGGGACATTGAGAAGTACGCCATGGGCGAAAAGGCCTGGATGTTCCCGGTGATCTGGTGGTACCGGATCATGCCGTACCTCAGCAAGGTCCGCGGCTACCGCATCGGCTCGAACCACTACACGACCATGGACATGGCCAACATCTGGCTCGCTGACAAGTAACTCGATACCCTCAGGCTCGATGGGGAGCCGGCCGGTGACGAAGACATGACCACGTACGTCATCGGCCGGCTCCTCTTGATGATCCCCACCCTGCTGGGCGTGGCGATCCTGACGTTCGTGATCATGCGGGTCGTCCCCGGCGACGTCGTCGCCCTCCGATACGCCCAGGGCGCGGTCCCCCAAGAGGTCATCGACAAGGAGCGCGCGCAGCTCGGCCTCGACCGGCCGATGTACGTGCAGTTCACCGACTTCATGACCGGGATCGTCCGGCTCGACTTCGGCCAGTCGCTGTGGACGGACCGCCCCGTCATGGACGAGATCGGCGGCCGGTTCGGGATCAGCCTGGAGCTGGCGATCCTCGCGACGCTCATCGCGACGTCGCTGGCCGTCCCGCTCGGGGTGCTCGCGGCCGTGAAACAGGACACCTGGGTCGACTACGTCATCCGCGTGGTCAGCATCGGCGGGCTCGCTCTGCCCTCGTTCTGGCTCGGGATCATGACGATCCTGCTCCTCGTCGTGATCTTCCAGTGGGCCCCGCCGCTGATCTTCAAGCCGTTCTGGGAGGATCCGAAGGAGAACCTCGCCCAGCTCATCTGGCCGGCGCTCGCGGTCGGCTACCGCTACTCCGCCGTCGCGACGCGCATGACGCGCTCCTCCGTGCTGGAGGTCCTTCGCGAGGACTACGTGCGCACCGCCCGCGCGAAGGGCCTCCGCGAGGTGCTCGTGATCGTGCGCCACGCGCTGCGCAACTCGCTCCTGCCGGTGGTCACCGTCATCAGCCTCGAGTTCGCGTTCCTCTTCGGCGGGCTCGTCGTCACGGAGCAGGTGTTCAACGTGAACGGGCTCGGGAAGCTGATCGTCGACGCGGTCGCGCACCGCGACTACCCGCTCGTCCAGGCCCTCGTGCTGATCTTCTCGTTCGTGTTCGTGTTCGTGAACTTCATCGTCGACCTGCTCTACGGCGTGCTCGATCCGCGGATCCGGTACGCATGACAGCCTACCGGGGGGCTCCGCCCCCCGAGGACCCCCCGGCTCGGGCTCGGACCCCCGAGGACCCCCCGGCGTGAGCGCCGCGGCGCACAGCGCGGAGGAGATCGCGCGCCGGCGCTACCTCGAGGATACGTCGGCGCGCCGGTTCCGCCGCGCCGTCCGCGACTTCATCAAGCGGCGGCCGCTCGGGACGATCGGCGCCGTGATCATCATCGTCATGATCCTCGCCGCGGCGTTCGCGGACGTCGTCGCGCCGTACCGGCCGGACGAAGGTGTGTTCACGGGTCTGCCGCTGGCGCCGAGCCTCGAGCACCTGATCGGCACCGATTCGTACGGCTTCGACGTCTTCTCCCGGCTGCTGTACGGCGCGCGGACCGCGCTGCTCGTCGGATTCACCTCGTCCCTCGTCGGCTCCACGATCGGGCTGGTCCTCGGGGTGGTGGGTGCGTACTTCGGGGGCAAGACGGACGAGACGATCCAGCGCGTGATGGACGTGCTCATCTCGTTCCCGCTGATCGTCATCGCGATCGCCGTGATCGCGGCGCTCGGGCCCGGCACGACCAACGTCATCGTCGCCATCACGGTCCCGTTCATCCCGCGCGTCTCGCGCGTGGTGCGCGCGAGCGGCCTCGCCGTCGTGCGCATGCCCTACATCGAGGCGGCCCGATCCGTCGGCGTGCGTGCGCCGAGGATCATGTTCCGGCACATGGTCCCGAACGTCTTCGCCCCGTACCTGATCATGCTCACGGCGTTCCTCGGCCAGGCGATCCTCCTCGAAGCGTCGCTGTCGTTCCTCGGCCTCGGGGTGGTCGAGCCCGAGCCGGCGTGGGGCCTGATGCTCCGCGGGCAGGGCATGACGTTCCTCGATCAGGCCCCCTGGCTGGCGATCGCCCCGGGCGTCGCGATCAGCCTCGCCGTCTTCGGGTTCAACCTCTTCGGCGACTCGCTCCGCGACGCCCTGGACCCCAAGCTCCGGACCGCGTAGGCCGCTCGCCTCCGCGCGCTCTACTCCCCGCGCCAGACCGGCTTGCGCTTCTCCATGAACGCCCGGACGCCCTCGCGGAAGTCCGCGCTCATGTAGCACATCAGGACGAGGTCGGAGCCGTCCTCGGGCCGCATGCGCTCGCGGATGCGGCGCAGCTGCTCCTTCGTCGCGCGAAGGGTGAGCGGCGCGTACGAGGCGATCTGGCGCGCCAGCTCCTCGGCGCGGTGCGGGAGGGCCTCCTCGCTCTCAGTGATCTCCGCGAGCAGGCCGGCCGCCCTCATCTCGTTCGCGTCGAGGAGGCGCGCCGTGAAGAGGATCTCCTTCACGCGCGCCGGGCCGACGAGCGCGGCAAGACGGAGGACGTTGTTCGTCGAGAGGCAGTTCCCGAGCGTCCGCGCGACCGGCACGCCGAAGCGCGCCGATGGCGACCCGATGCGCAGGTCGCACGCGGCGGCGATGGCGGCGCCGCCGCCGACGGCGGGGCCGCGGATCGCGGCGATCGTCGGGACGCGCAGCGACTCGAGACCGCCGAGGATCCGGTCCATCGTCTCCTCGTACTCGAGTGCCTGCCGCTCCGTCGTGAAGTCGCGGAACTGCGAGATGTCGGTCCCCGCGACGAAGGCCTCGCCCGCCCCGGTGAGGACGACCGCGCGCACCGACGGATCGGCGTCGATCTCGGCGCACAGCTCGGCGAGGCGCTCGTACATGGCGAACGTCATGGCGTTGCGCGCCGCCGGGCGATCGAAGGTCAGCCAGGCGATCTCGCCGCGCCGCTCGAAGCGGACAGCCCCATCGTTCACTCCGACCTCACTCGGGGCGAAGCCCTCGCCGAGCAGCGGACCGGCCCGCCCGAAACGCGGCGGCGTCCGCCCGAGGCGGAGCGGCGACCCGAGCGCACGCGTCGTGCCGAGCGTCGGATGCGACAGGTCCACGAAGAAGCCGCGCTCGGCCAGGTGCGGATCGGAAAGGACCTCGCCGTAGTCGCGGATCTCGCCGCAGGGGACGCCGGCCGCGCGCAGGCGCTGGAGCCAGTGCGCCGCCGGCTTCGTCGCCGTGACCGCCTCGATCAGCGGGATGAGGTCGCGGATGTTGCGGCGACGCAGGGCGGCATCCGCGAAGCGCGCATCGTGCTCGATCCGCTCGAGCCCGAGGCTGGCGCAGAAGGCGGCCCAGTTGCGCGGGGTGCTGGCGCCGACGACGAAGTGCCCGTCGGACGCGCGCACGGCCTGGTACGGGCCGACGAGCTTGTGCGCCGACCCCGCGGCACGCGGGATCTCGCCGGTCGTGAAGTGCTCGCCCGCCTCCCACACCGCCAGCGCGACCGCGGACTCGAACATCGACACGTCGACGAGCTGGCCGCGACCGTCGCGGTCTCTCGCGCGGAGCGCGGCGAGGATGGCGATCGTGCCGTAGAGCGCGGCGCTGAGGTCGGCGATAGAGACGCCGACCTTCACCGGTGCGCCGCCCTCCTCGCCGGTGATGCTCATCAAGCCGGACATCGCCTGGACGATGATGTCGAGCGCGGGGCGGTCGGCGTACGGCCCGTCCTGGCCCCATCCGCTGATCGCCGCGTAGACGAGGCGCCCGTTCTCGCGCAGGAGGTCCTCCGGGGCGAGGCCGAGGTCGCGCATCGTGCCGGGCCGGAGGTTCTCGACGATCACGTCGGCGCGGCGCGCGAGCCGGAGGAAGACGTCCCTCCCCTCCGCCGACTTCAGGTCGAGCGCGACGCTGCGCTTCCCGCGGTTCAGCCTCGCGAAGTTGCCGCTCTCGCCGTCCACCATCGGCGGCATGCCGCGCGCGAGGTCGCCGGCGCCCGGCTCCTCGATCTTCACGACGTCGGCACCGAGGTCCGCGAGCTGCAGCCCGCAGAACGGGCCCGCCATGTAGTTGCCGAACTCGAGAACGCGGATCCCCTCCAGAGGTGGGGCCATCAACAGCTCCCCCAGCGCTCCGTACCGGTCGGAGCGACGCGCCATGCGCCGCCGCGGACACCGTCGGAGCCCACGACCCACACGGCGGATCCCTGCGTGAACACCGCTCGGAGCGTACAGGCCGTGCCGAGATCGACGCGGCGCACGGCTTCACCGGCCACCTCGATCACGGTGCCCTTCTCGCCGACGATCCAGGCGGTCGAGCCGCCGACGATCGCCAGCGCCTGGAGGGCGACCTCCGTGCCCGACGCGATCGGCTTCCACCCACGATCGACGTCGAGGTACCGAAGGATCGTCCCGCGATCGCCGACGGCGAGCGCACCTCCTGAGTCCAGCACGACGTCACGGAGCGTTGCCGTCGTGCCGGTGGCGACGCGCTCCCAGCCGGTCTCCACAAGGCGGTAGCTCGCGCCGCCGGCCCCGACGATCCACGCGAGCGGGAACGTGACGAGGGGCCGCGGGTCCTTGAATGCGATCCCAAGCAGATCCTCCGTCACGCCTGTCTCGAGCAGACGCCAGCCGAGATCCCCCTGCTGCGCGACCGTGCCGGCAGCGCCGACCGCGACCGCGCCGCTGCTGAAGCGCGCGAGCGCGCTCAGATCGTCCGCGCCGAAGCGGTCCACGCGCACGCGACGGAGCTCGTCGTCGATCGTCAGGATCGATCCGCCGCGCCCGACCGCGAGCGCGGTCGCCTGATCGCATTCCGCCGCGAGCAGCGACCGGAGCGTCGGATCGGGGATCGTCCACGT
>JACPEQ010000124.1 GCA_016183435.1 Chloroflexota bacterium | reverse complement strand
GGCGCTCGATGCGCCGCTCGACGTGGTCGTCTCGCGCAAGCTCGGCGCCCCGAGCCAGCCGGAGCTCGCCGTGGGCGCGATCGCGCCCGGCGCGAGGGTGCTCCGGACCGAGCTCGTGGAGATGCTCGGCCTCCGAGCGGAGGAGATCGAGGCGATCGCCGAGCGTGAGCGACACCGGGCGGCGGAGCTCGAGATCCGGCTGCGCCACGGCCGTGCCCCGCTGGACGTGCGCGGCCGGACCGTGGTCGTCGTCGACGACGGGCTCGCCACCGGAGCGACGGCGACCGCGGCGGTCCGCTCGGTCCGTGCCCGAGGGCCGGCGCGCCTCGTGCTCGCCGTGCCGGTCGCCGCGCGGGAGAGCGTGGACGATCTCGCACGGGAGGTCGACGAGGTCGTCACCGTGATCGCGCCGCACGACATGCGCGCCGTCGGCCTCTGGTACGAGAGCTTCCCGCAGCTGAGCGACGACGAAGTGGAGGCGATGCTCGATGAGCGTGCCGCAGCCCGCGGAACGTCGGATCAGCCTGCCCGTCGGTGAGGGCGGGTCCGTCACGGGCGACCTCGTCGTGCCCGCGGACGCATCCGGCCTCGTCGTCTTCGCCCACGGGAGCGGCAGCGGCCGGCTGAGCCCGCGGAACCGGAGCGTCGCGGCCGTCCTGCGGCGCACCGGCTTGGCGACGTTCCTCTTCGACCTGCTCACGCCGAGCGAGGAGCGGCGCGACGACCTCACCGCCGAGCTGCGCTTCGACATCCCGTTCCTGGCCGCACGGCTGCGCAGCGTGATGGCCTGGGTCCGCGATCAGCGCGATCTCGCCGCCCTCCGGAGTGGCCTCTTCGGCGCGAGCACCGGCGCCGCGGCGGCGCTCGTCGCGGCGGCCGGCGACCCCTCCATCGCGGCGATCGTCTCGCGCGGCGGGCGCCCCGATCTCGCGGCGGATGCGCTCGGGCGCGTCACGGCGCCGACGCTGCTCATCGTGGGCGGCCTGGATACGCCCGTCGTCGAGATGAACCGCTGGGCCTTCGAGCGGCTCGGCTCGCGCGACAAGGAGCTCACCATCGTCCCGGGCGCGTCGCATCTGTTCGAGGAGCCTGGCAAGCTCGAGGAGGTCGCGCGTCTCGCCGCCGCGTGGTTCAGGCGCTGGTCGGCCCGACCTCGATGAGGAGCAGCTCGTGATGCGTCCGCCCGGTGATCACTATGCTGCCTCGTGGTGATCATCCCGCACGGTGCCTCGGCGTGAACCCGGTCGAGGTCGGCCGCGCCTTCATCGACGCCGTCGAGGCGAAGGACGCCGAGGCCGCCGCGGCGCTGTGCACCGAGGACGTCGAGATCCTGCTGCCGGGCGCGGACGTCCCGGTCCGTGGGCGGGACGGGGTCCGTCAGATGATCCGCCTGGCGCCGGAGCTGGTGCAGACGTTCCGCTCCGAGGAACAGGTCGGCACAGAGGCGCGCGTCACGACGCTCACGCGCGCACCGGGCGTCTTCGCGAACTACACGACCTGGGTCTTCTCCACCGCGGACGGCCACATCGACCACCTGCGGTTCGAGCTGCGCGCCGCCAACTGAGTCCGACCTTCGCTCGGGGGGACCCTTCGCTCAGGCCCGGGTGCTCGACCTCGGCGTGCGCGCCTCGGTCTGCGCGCCCGCGGTACGGCTCGGCCGAACCCGGAAGTACCGGTCGGAGCGGTACGCTCGGGGCCGATGCGGGTAGCGGCCGTGATCCTCGCGGCGGGCGCGTCCCGGCGCTACGGCGAGGACAAGCTGCTGGTCGAGCTCGACGGGAAGCCGCTGCTCCAGCACGCGATCGACGCGGCGAACGCGTCCACGGTCGACGACGTCATCCTCGTCGTGGGGAATGCCGCGGACGACGTCCTCTCATCGGTGCGGCTCGGCCGGGCGCGCGCGGTCACGAACCCGGACCACGCCGCGGGCCAGTCGACCTCGCTGCGCCTCGGGGTCCGCGCGGCATCCAGCGCCGATGCGGTCGTCGTGCAGTTGGGCGATCAGCCAAGGGTCACGGCGCGCCTGATCGACGCCCTGATCGCGCGGGGCCGCGACACGGACGCTCCCGCGGTGGTCTCCTCCTGGGAGGGGCATCGTTCACCACCGACACTGCTGCGCCGCGAGCTGTGGCCGGCGCTCGAGGGGATCGCCGGCGACGTCGGTGCGCGCGAGATCCTCGCCGGGCGCGACGATGTCGCCGTGCTCGAGGTCACCGACGACCTCGGCAGCCTCGCGGACGTCGACCGCCCGTCGGATCTCGCGCGGATCGCGAAGGCCGGGAGGATGCAGCTCTAGGGCGGCGCCGTCGGCGCTGCGGCCATCGCTAGCGCCCCAGCGTGCCGGGCGCCTGCGCGGTCCGGCGCGCTCGACCTCGTCGGCCCAGGCCGGGAACTCGTGCTCGGCCAGCTTGAGAGGCGTGCGCCCGCT
Organism: Chloroflexota bacterium; assembly: GCA_016183435.1. Classification (GTDB taxonomy): domain Bacteria; phylum Chloroflexota; class Limnocylindria; order P2-11E; family P2-11E; genus JACPOT01. Next base: position 12,932 of record JACPEQ010000124.1, on the reverse strand, counting down.
CACCATGGCGCGCATGCCGGGCCAGTTGCGCGGCACCAGGAAGATCGCCGCCAGGTGCAGGCCCACGACGATGAGCGTGCCCCAGGTCGTCCAGCCGTGCAGCCAGGTCGCCCAGGCCACCACGTCGATGGGCACGGCGAAGAAGTAGCGCGCGGACTTGATGAGCCCGGTGAAGATGACGATGAAGGTCAGGATGGCCAGCGGCGCGAAGGAGAAGACCTTCTCCACCGCCAGGAACTTGCCTTCGCGCACGCCCGGCCGGATGCCGATGGCGGCGAGGGCGCGCTGCCAGCCGGCCTGCGCCTCCTTGCCCATGCGCAGTCCCAGCACGCCGGACTCGCCGTACACGCCGAGGTAGCCGAACAGGCGCGCGATGGCCGGGCTGAGGTCGCGCCAGCGCGGGAACAGCGCGTCCTGCCCGGCGACGCGGGCGCGCGTCACGAACGTGACGGCGCCCAGTGTGATGAGCCCCGCGCCGATGAAGTGGACCAGGTACAGCGTCGGCCGGGCCTCGGCCGAGTTGTCGAGGCCGGCCCAGCGCAGCAGCCAGGCCCCGCTGGCGAAGGCCAGGACGTAGCCCAGGGCCAGGCCCCAGTGGACCAGGCGGTCGTACAGGCTGTAGCGCACCAGCTCGCCGTCGACCACGCGCGTGCGGCGCTGGCGGATGGTCGCGGCCAGCAGCAGGCCGAGCACCACGCCCAGCGCGGTGAGCAGGATGAGCGCGCGCGAGCCCTCGACGCTCAGCGGCAGGAGCGCACGGTCGGTGGTCCACTCGGATGCCGCCAGCCCCACGGTGAACAGCCAGATGGCGCCGCCGATGATGAGCGCGACCAGCAGGATGTCGCTGGCCAGCGCGGACACCTTGGTCTTCATCGCTTCCTCCTAGACCAGCTTCTTCCACTGCTCTTCGGTGCTCGCCACCAGCTCGAGGCAGAGGTTGGCCGACTTGATGTAGCCGGACTGGATGGCCAGGTTGACCGGGCAGCGCTCGACGCAGACCGGTCCGCCCTCTCTGCCGATGCACAGGTCGCACTTGGCGTACACGTTGAGCGCGGGGTCGTAGACCACGCGCTTGCTGCTGATCTTCGCGCCGCCGTTGCGGGCCCAGGTGCCCTGCCACTCGACCGGGCAGTCGACCTCGCACTTGCCGCAGGCGATGCACTCGGCCTCGTTGATGTAGCGGTTGCCGGTGGCCGGGTCGATGCGCAGGCCGTCGGTCGGGCAGTTCGGCAGGCACCACGGCGTGGGGCACTGCTTGCAGGTGGCCGGCGAGAAGCCGGCGCGCGTCGGCAGGTACGAAGCGACCTCCGTGCGCAGCGCCACGGCGGGCGTGGCCAGGATGCGGATGCGCGGCTCGGCCGAACGTCCCACCGAGGCGTGCCAGGTGGAGCAGTTGACCTCGCAGGCCAGGCAGCCGACGCACAGCGTCGGATCGGCCGAGACGACCTGCTTCGCCAGCGGCTGCTGGGCCGCCGCGACGTTGGCCGCCCGGCCGAGGGCGGCCACGCCGACCGCGACGGCGCCGACGGCGGCCAGGCCGCCGGTGACCAGGCTGCGCCGCGAGACCGCGTCGGTCTCGGCGGGCTGGGTATCGATGGATGCTTGTCTTTGGACTTCGTTCATCGCGCGCGCCTCCTCTCGGTCATGACGCGAGCCGGGTCAGGGCCTGTCGGACGAGACCCTGCGTGAGCCGGATCTTGTACGCGTTGTTCGCGAGCGGCTTGGCGCCTTCGGTGGCGAGCTCGGCCGCCTTGGCGATGGTGGCGGCGTCGAGGCGCTTGCCTTCGAGGAAGGCCTCGCTCGCGGTGGCCCGCTTCGGCGTCGGTGCGACCGCGCCCAAGCTGATGCGGGCCTTCTGGATCACCGGGCTGCCGATGACGGCCGCCCCCACCGAGCCGCGGGCGAAGTCGATGGCCTTCCGGGGTGCCGCCTTCAGGAACACGCTGGGCTGGGCGGACCAGGTGGAGGGGATGCGCACGTCGACGATGATCTCGTCGGCGGCGAGCGCGACCTCGCGCATGTAGTCGACCGCTGGTCCAATGAAGAAGTCGTCCACGCCGACCTCGCGCTCGCCCTTCGGTCCGGCGACGACGATCCGGGCGGCCAGCGCGCTGAGCGCGATGGCCGTATCGGACGGGGTCACCGCGAAGCACGCGGCGCCGTCGAAGAGGGCGTGCAGCTCGCTCTGGCCGAAGATGGCGTAGCAGTAGCTGCCGTTGCGCTTGTAGCAGTCGGCGCGGTCGGCGTCGCGGTAATACCAGCAGCGCACCTTCTGCGCCAGGTTGCCGCCCAGCGTGCCGGCGTTGCGGATCTGCGGCGACGCCACGGCGAAGGCCGCCGCGGCCAGCGCCGGTGCCTTCTGCTGCACCAGCGCCGAGCTGGCCAGATCACCGATCCTCGCGAGGGCCCCGATGCGCAGCTCGCCGGACTCTTCGCGGATCTTGTCGAGACCGGGGATGGCCTTGAGGTCGACCACGCGGTCGGTGGGCAGCAGGCCGTCCTTCATGATGCCCAGCAGGTCCGTGCCGCCCGCGATGACGCGCGCGTTGCCGACCGAGAGCATCTTGACCGCTTCCTGCACCGAGGTGGGACTCATGTGTTCGAAGCTCTTCACCGGCTCACCTCCCTACCCGCGCCTGATCTGGGCGAGCCCGGCCAGGACCTTGTCGCGCGTGATCGGCGCGTCGTGGATGCGCACGCCGATGGCGTTGTATATGGCGTTGGCGATCGCGGGTGCGGGCGGGGATGTGGGCGGCTCGCCGACGCCCTTCGCGCCGTACGGGCCGATGGCATCGCCGGGCTCGACGATGATCGGCTTGTAGTCGGCCCACTTCGGCGTCTCGAGCACCGTCGGCATCGCGTAGTTCTCCCAGTTCCAGTTCACCGGGAAGTTGCCCGGCCCGTCGAACTTCATCTCCTCGCCGAGCACCATCCCGATGCCCATGGAGCTCGCCCCTTCGATCTGCTGCTCGACGCCGAGGCGGTTCACGGCCTTGCCGACGTCGTTCGCGGCGACGTACCGGAGGAGCCGCACGTCGCCGGTGTCGAGGTCCACCTCGACCTCCGCGAACCCGGCGGCGAAAGTGCTCATGCCGTAGCCGGCCGGGATGGTGTGCGCGCCCTGGCCCATCATCGGACCGCCGGTGCTCGCGACGACGTCACGGATGGGCACGCGCTTCGAGGGATCGGCCTTGAGGAACACGAAGCCGTCGCCGGTGTCGAGGTCCTCGGGCTTGCCCGGCAGCAGGGGCGCGTTCTTCGGGGGCAGCGGCTTCGTGGCCTGCTGGAGGATCCGCCACTTCAGGTCGAGCCCCGCGACGCGGACCGCACTCCCGCCCGTCATCGTTTGGAGGCTGCCGTACGTACCCACCGAGTCAGCCGTGAACGCGCTGTCTCCGTAGGACGGATGCGCGTCCTCGAGCCTCACTCCTACCGTCTCGGCACCGATCATCATCATCTGGGTCGACTGGCCACCGCCGATATCGGTGGTCGACTGGATGACATCGAGGCTGCCGTCGCGGTCGATCTTCATCATCGCGGTCATCGGAAAGGCCATCGAGCCATGCGCGCAAGCATGCGCGGTCATCCCGATACCGTGGGCCTTGCTGCCGGTGATAGCGGCTCCCGGCTTGTGCCACTTCTGCCGCCAGCCGATCGCCTTCGCGCCTTCCTGGAGGCACTCGACGATCCCGCAGCTCGCCCACGGGAGCTTGCGGTCCTGGTCGACCTTCGTCTCGACGTTCGCGAGGCGGAAGTCCAGCGGGTCCATCCCCGCCTTCTCGGCCAGCTCGTCCATGAAGATGTCCTGGCAGAACGTCCCCTGTGGGTTGCCGACGCAGCGCTGGAAGCCGCTCGGGCCGCGGTTGGTAAGGGCGCTCACCTGTTGGAAGTGCGCGTTCTCCGCGTGGTACGTGCGGACGAGCGAGACCATCACGTCGGCCAGCGAGAACGCCGCATACGCGCCGGAGTCGCTGATCGCGTCAGCGCGGTAGGCGGCGAGCTTGCCGCCGCGGTCCGCGCCTGCCTGCAGCTTCACCACCGTCGCGTAACGATGGCTCGCGGCATTGAAGTTCAGTTGACGGTCGTACTCGACCCGCACCGGCCGCTGGGTCATGCGCGCGAGGATCGCCGCGATGCGCCCCTGGCGCACGCTGCTCGACTTGTCCCCGAAGCCGCCGCCCATGTGTTGGCAGATCACCCGAACGTGGCTGCGCGGCAGCCCGAAGGTCGTGGCCAGCTCGGCCCGCACGCCCATGATGTACTGCGTGCTCGCCCAGACGGTGAGCTGGTCCGGGCCGTGCCACAAGGCCACTGCTGCGCGCGGCTCGAGGGTCGCGTGCTGGAGGGTGCTCGTCCGGTACGTGCCTTCGTGCTTCACCGCCGCACCGGCGTAGGCCGTGTCGAAGTTTCCGCGCTTCGTCAGCGGGTAGCTCATCGCCAGCTGGTTGCCTCTGGCGATCCCCTCCGCACCGTGGCCCAGATCCGGGGCGCCGGGGGCCAAGGCCGCCTCCGCATCGGTCACCGACGGCAGAACGCGGTACGTCACTCGGATCAGCCCAGCGGCTTCGCGGGCGGTGTGGATGTCCTCGGCTGCGACGGCCGCGACCTCTTCACCGGCGAAGTGGATCTCCTGGTTCAGGATGAACATGTCGGGCGGACCGCCGATCCGCTCCTTCAGCACGTTCTTGTACGTGAGCACCGCGCGTACGCCGGGGAGGGCCTCCGCCGCGGAGGTATCGATGTTCTCGATCAGGGCGTGGGCGTGCGGCGAGTGCAGGATCGCGGTGTGCAGCATCCCCGGCAGGCGCACATCGGTAGTGAAGATGGCCTGGCCGGTGAGCCGATCGGGGTCCTCGATCCGCGCGACGCGACGCCCGACGATACGCGTCTGCTGAGGTTGAACCGCTCGCAGATGCTCCGGCAGCTTGGGCGTGGTCGCCATGAGGTACTGATTCACCGCCTCGATCTCGTCTGCGAACGCCCACGGGCTCTCCGCCGCTATGAGATTGAACTGTGGGTCGTCGAGAAGCTCGAGGATGCGCTTCTCAGTGATCTTCTTCGCCTTCACGTCGATCCCTCCTCACGCCCGAAGCGGCTGGCCGGACGCGGCCATGACCGCCTCGACGATCTTCCGGTAGCCGGTGCAGCGGCAGAGGTTCCCTGACAGCGCGAGCCGCACGTCGTCCTCGGACGGCTTCGGCGTCGCGGCGAGGAGCGCGGTCGAGCTCATGAGCATCCCCGTCGGACGGCTTCGGCGTCGCGGCGAGGAGCGCGGTCGAGCTCATGAGCATCCCCGGCGTGCAAAAGCCGCACTGCGCGGCGCCGGCCTCCCAGAAGGCCTGCTGCAGGCCGTTCATCTTTCCGCCGTTGGCGAGGCCTTCGACGGTCTGGATCTTCTTCCCCGCGTTCTCCGAGGCGAGCGTCATGCACGCGAGCACGGCCTTGCCGTCGACGATCACCGTGCACGAGCCGCACTCGCCGCGGTCGCAGCCGACCTTGGTGCCCGTCAGTCCGAGCTGGTCTCGGAGCAGCTCTGCGAGCGTCCACCGTGGATCGACCGCGGTCTCGATCGCCCTGGCATTCACCGTCACCTTCATGAGCGATCCGGCCGCGGCGCCCGCGGGCGCCGCCTTCACGGCGGTCTGCTGTGCGGTGGTGGCGGCAGGCGCGACGTTCGTGGGTGCGCACGCGGCCACGACGGCCGCCGCCCCCACCGCCGTCACACCGGCGCCTTTCAGGAACGTCCTTCTTGAGTAGCGCTGCGTGGTCCGTTTGGTCTTGGACACTCCAGTGCCCTCCCCTCGACAGGACTCAGCGGGACGCGAGCGGTCGGACTCAGCCGGGTCGACCGAGGTACATCTTGGTCAGCGAGCGCTCCGGAGGCATGGGGCGCGGATACCCTTTTCCTGGTGCGCGCGACCCGATCCCGATCCCGCCCTGGGGGGTCGGAGATCGAGGGGATCCGCTACGCGAGATCGTGCTCGAACGCGTAGGCGGCGGCCTCGACGCGGCTGTGCAGACCGAGCTTGGCGAGCAGCGACGCGATGTGGTTACGCGATGTGTGCCTGCTGATCCCGAGCTTCTCGGCGATGGCGTCGGTGGCGCTCCCGTGGGCGACGAGCCGGAGCACCTCGAGCTCGCGCTCGGTCAGATGGACGGTCTCGGGCTCGACGATCTTGCTGTTCGTCACGCGAGGCGACAGCGTGTCCTCGGCGGACGTGACGAACTCGCGGACGGTGCGCTCGAGCCGCTTCGTCCGGTCGACGTTCCGGAGGATGTGCACGAGCGCGATGAGCCGGCCGTTGGGGTCGAAGCTCGTCGGGTCGTACACCGGCATGACCGAGACGTTCGCCCATAAGCCATGGCTGGGGAGCGCCTTGATGTCGAAGTTGTGCACGGCGGCGCCGCGGCGCGCGAGCGCCCACTTCTGGCACGTCGGCTTGCACAGGGGCTTCCCGTGCCCGTCGATGCCGGCGACGACCTCGTGGCACGGCTTGCCGCGCACGTCGGCGAAGGGGCGGCCGAAGGCTTCGGCGGCGGCCGCGTTCCACAGGACGATCGTCCGCTGCTCGTCGACGACGAACGCCGGATCGCCGCACGCCGCGATCGTGCGAAGCAGGTCGGGACAGATGGGAGGAAGAGCGCTCATGCTGTCACCTCCAGTGCGTGACGGTGGCCTCCGCGAGGCGCTCACGATCGGCGAGCGAGAGGTCGTGGCCTTCGTGGGTGCCGGCGGGAAGACCACGGCGATGTTCCGGGTGGCGCGCGAGCTGCGCGCCGCCGGCGCGGCGGTCGTGGTGACCACCACGACGAAGATCCTCGTCCCGCCTCCGAGCACGGATCTCGAGGTGATCACAGAGGCGGACGATCACGATGCCCTCTCCGCCGTGCGCACAGCGCTCGCGAGCGGACACGTGCCGGTCGTGGCGCACGCGGTCATCCCCGGGGACAAGCTCGGCGGCATCGGCGCGGATCGTGTCGCGGAGCTCGCCGCCATCCACGAGGTGACGCACGTGCTCGTCGAGGCGGATGGCGCCGCACGCAGATCGTTCAAGGCGCCCCGCGCGGACGAGCCCGTCATCCCGGCATCGGCGACGATCGTCGTGCCTGTCGTGGGCATCGATGCGCTGGGCGAGCCGCTCTCCGAGCGCGTCGCGCACCGGCCGGAGGAGGTCGCCGCCCTCACCGGGCTGGCACCCGGCGATCGCCTCACGGCGTCCGCGATCGCGCGGGTGATGCTCGGCGCCGGCGGGAACACGAGGGGGGCGCCGCACGGCGCGCGGATCGTCCCTCTCGTCAACAAGGTGGATACGCCTGAGCGCGTCGCCGCCGCTCACGATCTCGCGGCCGAGCTCCGCCGCTGTGGCGCCGAGCGCGTCGTCATCGCGGCGCTCGAGGCCGAACGTCCGATCGTGGAGATCTGGTCCAGCAGGTAGAGCGCCGCCTCGAGCGCCCCGCCGCCGACCGAGAGCGCCTTGTCGGAGATCGTGAAGCAGTGCTCTCGCGTCGCGCGCGGGTCGACGTCCCCGATCTTCATCGCCCTGTGTACGACCAGGCCGCTCTGGATCAGCCCGCGCAGACACCCGTCGAAGGGCGCGACGACGGGGTCTCCCGCGACGTGCCCGACGACGTCGCCGGCTGCCACGTGATCGCCGATCGCGCAGATCGCGGTGAAGGCGCCGTCGGAAGGGGCGCGCAGCACGCGGTCCGCCGCATGCCCGTTCACCGCCGCCGGGACGCCCGTGTCAGGGTCCGCTCCGCCCTCGAGGATCACGCGCCCGAGCCGATGCCCGCGGTCCGTCTCGACGACCGCGTGCACGTCCACGCCGGCGCAGAAGCCGGGGCCGAGGGCGATGACGACCGGCGCGTCCGTCCGGTACGTGCCGGTGTTCCGCTTGGCCATGATCGCGTCGATGACCACGCTCGGGCGGAGCGCCGGGACGATGTCGGCGTGCGGGTCGACGACGACGGCCACGTCACCCTCCCACGCGACGCCGAGGGCCTGAGCGACACCGACCCGGTGGGCGGTGATGCCTTCCACCCGCGTGGATCCGTCGAACACGGCCTGCGCGAACGCGACCGTGCGGCGGACGACCTTCGGCTGCGGCAGCTCGGTCATGATGACCGGGAACCCGGACCGCACGAGCCGGTACGCGACGCCGCTCGCGAGATCGCCGGCGCCCTTCACCACGACGAGGTGCTCGAACACCACGCCGATGGTGCGATCGGACTATGTCAGGGTGGCATGGTCGATCGGAACCATGTCAGTGGACCATCGGCACCGTCATGCGCCGCCGTGCGGCCGCCTCGGTCATGGCGCGCAGCTTCGCGGAGGCGATGGTCCCTTCGATACGGGCCGTTCGGCGAGTGTCCCGATCGTCGGACCGGCCCGAGGGGTCCGGTCTCCGCGCACGAGGGTGCGTGCCGACTATGTCCGGCCGTGTCGGCGACGGCAGCGTACGGGCGCGGGATCAGTCGGCCGCGAGCGACCCCAGATACGCGGCGATGTCGGAGATCTCCCGCTCACCCAGTCGAAACGATGCTTGAGGCGGGCCCGGGCACCGGAGCGTCCGTCCACGCCCGGAGCCTCTGCCCGAACCGTGTTTGACCGTTGTCTGTGCGCGCTCGCGATCAGCCGGTCCGCACCAGGGCGCGACCGATGGCGACATCGGGCAGGTCGCGCTCGATGGCTGCGGCGTGCGTCGCGATGCCGCCTGCGATCTCGGAGAAGAGCGCCTGCGCCGCCGCGATGTTCGATTCCGCTCCCGAGTGTTCGTTGAGCACGCCTGCGTCGATCCCATCGCGGACCCTGCCAGCGGCCCGGTCGTACACGGGACGGCCCGCCGGATCCCCCTGGAACCAAGCGCGCGCGCGCTCGGAGAGCTGGGTGAAACGTCGCTCGCCGGTGACCGCCGCGAGCCGCTCGACGCCGAAGAGCGCGCACGCGACCCCATCCGGCTGCATCGTCGGCAGGTCGAAGCCGGAGTCGATCAGCGGAGCGAGGTATCGGAGCGCGCTCTCGCGAGCGACCTCGACGAGGTCGTCGCGGCCGAGGTAGGCGCCGGCCTCGGCGAGCGCGCCCTCCTGGAGATGCGCCCAGAGATGGGGCTCGCGCTGGTCGGGGTCGTCGAAGAGCACGCCATCGTGCCTGGACGCCGCGAGCTCCTCGCACCATGCCTCGAGGTCCGCAATGAGCTCCGGCATCCGGCCCGCTCTCAGGAGCTCCACCGCCGTGAGCACGTGGATGGCGCGCACGTTCGCCGGAGCAGCGGCGCCACGCACCTGCGCCACACCCCGCATGACGCCGGCCGAGATCCGCGGGTCCTCGAACGTGAGCGATGCTCTCGCGATGCCGTGGACCCCGCGCGCGTGCCAGAAGCTCCCGCCGGCGAACGACGTCGGCCCGTCCATGTTCCGTCGTCCTGACCAGTCGCTGACGAAGTTCACGAACCGACCCTCGCCGTCCTGCATGTAGAGGACGAACTCGAGCAGCGCGGCAGCCCATGACCTGAGGAGCGGGAGGCGCGTCGCCTTCCACAGGTCGCACAGGAGCCCGAGCGCCCGCGCCGCGTCGTCCACGCAGGCGACGCCCTCGTGGCCGCGATCGGTCGCCGCGATCGGGACGCCGGCCGCATCGGCGTAGACCGCGATGGCGACCGCGCCATGCGCCCCGTCGACCGGATGCGTGAGCCGTGCGAGCTGCCTCAGCACGTTAGGACCCCGCCTGTCCGCTCCACGGCTCGAGGCTCGCGACGATCTCGCGCACGTCGAAGTCGGCCGCCGCGAGGACGGAATCGGCCGCACCGTAGTAGAGGCGGATACGGCCACCGCCGAGGTCCAGATGGCCACACGAGAAGATCGTGTCGTTGAAGAGGCCATTGCGCTCGTACCCCTCTTCCGGGGCGAGGATCGGCCGCGGTGACCGCGCCAGGACGCGGGTCGGGTCGTCGCCATCCAGGAGCAGCGCGCCCATCGCGTAGTGCGAGTCGTGATCGACGCCGTGGTAGAGCTCGAGCCAGCCCTCGGCCACCCGGAACGGCACCGCCGATGCGCCCGTCCGCCGCTCGTCCCACTGGCCGCGCCGCGGGAGGCAGATCGGAGCGTGCCCGCCCCACTCGGTGAGATCGTCGCTCGCCGCGATCCAGATGCCGAGGATCCTCCCGAACGACTGCGGCATCGGCCTGGTGAGCGCGCGGTACTTCCCGCCGATGCGCTCCGGGAACAGGACGACGTCCTTGTGGTCGGGCAGGAAGATGACGCCGTGCCGCTCGAAGCTGCGGAAGTCGACGGTGCTCGCGAGGCTCGTGGTGATGCCCCATCGCGACACGGAGACGTACGTGACGTACCAGCGGCCGTCGATGAACGTCGCCCGAGGGTCTTCGATGCCGTACTCCTCGCTGCTGCGATCGGGCGCCAGCGCGGGCGTGGCCTCGACCTCGAAGTGGATGCCATCCCGGCTCCGCGCGACCCGCAGATGCGACATCTGCGCCAGGTGGTCCGTGTAGCCGTCGTCCGCGCCCATCCACGCGCCGCGCGGATCCCGGTAGCGGATGGTGCGCCGATCGTGGAGATCGAGCCCGGGCGTGTTCACGGGGATGTACGCGACCGCCACGCGCGCGGGCCTCGTGGTGGTGTCGACGACGCACACCCCGACGACGTCGTCCTTCCGGTACCCGAGCGGGAGCGGTCGGAACGTCGGGAAGGGTCCGCGGAGATCGAGGGTGAGCGCGTCGGCGGGCGGATCGAGATCGCTGCGCGGCTGCTCCGCGACGCGCAGCAGCAGGATCACCTCGTCACCGACCTTCGCGACGGCGGCGTTGAAGACGGAGACGACCTCGAGCTCCGGCAGCGACGGCCGTACGTCGCGTGCTGTGAGGAGCGGGTTCTCGCCGAGACGGTGTCCGAGGCTCATGCGATGAGGATGGGCGCCGCGGCCACTTCGTGCTCCCGGCCTGCGGCGACGTGCCGCATCAGCGTGAGCACCTGTGCACCGATCGCCGGCCACGTCGTGGCCCTGCCGTAGCCGTACGCGCGCTCCTCGAGCCCGCGCTTGCGGAGCGGATCCTGCAGGATCCCGCTCACCGCTCCCGCGATCGCGAGCGCGTCGCGGAACGGAACGAGGATGCCGCGATCAGCGGCGAGGACCTCGCGCGCGTGCAGGTACGGGGTGGAGACGATCGCCTTCCCCGCCCCGAGCGCGTAGGCGAGCGTGCCGCTCGTGATCTGCCCCGGGTCGAGGTACGGGGTGACATACACGTCGGTGGCGAGGAGGTACTCGACGATCTCGCGCTGGGTCAGGTACTCGTTGACGAACCGGAGCTGCTCGGTGACGCCTACCTGTCGGGCCGTGTCGATGAGCGAGTTGCGGTACGCCTCGCCCTGACGCCTCAACAGCTCGGGATGCGTCTGGCCGATGACCAGGTAGAGCGCCCGCGGGTGCCGCGCGACGATCTCGGGCAGCGCCCGCACGACGTACTCGAGGCCCTTCCGCGGGTCCACCAGACCGAAGGTGCTGACGACGCTGCGGTCCTCCATGGCGAGCGCGCGCTTGAGGCGCCGTCGCCCGTGCGGCTCGATGACCGGCATCCCGTGCTCGATGACGACCGGGACCTTCGAGATGCCGTAGACCTCGCGGAGGAGCCGCGCGCCGGTCGCCGACATCACCACGACGGCCGCGCTGCGGTCGGCGGCGTCGCGGATGGACGTGAGCATCCATGGCTCGGGGACCGGCGGGACCGTGTGGAAGGTCGTCACCGTCGGCTTCGTGCACGCGTCCAGGAAGACGCGCAGGTGGTCGTCGTACCGGCCGTCGTGCCAGACGCCGTACAGCCCGAATTCGTGCTGCAGGTTCACGACGTCCACCGCGGAGCGGCTGACGGCGCGCGCGACCGCGGCGTAGGCGGCGGGGTCCTCCTGCGCGATGCGCCAGGACACGTCCGTCGCATAGGTGCGAGCGGCGAACGGCTCGTCGATCGCCGCGAACTGGACGCGGACCGAGGGGTCCGCGGCACGGACCCCGGCCGCGAGATCCGCCGTGAACGTGGCGATGCCACAGCGTCGCGGAACGGCTGAAGAGACGAAAGCAACGCGCATGAGGCACTTCATTTCCAGGGAGCGCTCGCTTGAGGAGGTCGACCGGAGGGGGAAAGGGGGTCGCGGTCTCCCAAGATCCGCGAACTGACACCACTGTACCACTCGCGATCCGTTGGTATCCCGCTTGCTCGCGCGCTCCCGGTCTCGGACCGAGGACGCGATCCTCTTCGCGACGCGATCTCATGTCCACGCCGCGTCACGCCCGCGAGGGGCGAACGACACGCGGACCGTGCTACCATCGACATGAGCGGTCACGAAGATCGCACCCATGAGGGCCGTCCGAGCGGAGCTTCTCCCTTCAGACCACCCACGTAGGTGAGCTCGGGTATCGGCCAGCTAGCGACAAAGGGAGAAGCCACATGAGCTTCAGCGACATCACACTCACCTGCAAGGACTGCGCACAGCCGTTCGTCTTCACGGTCGGCGAGCAGGAGTTCTACCAGCAGCGCGGCCTGATGAACCAGCCGGGCCGTTGCCAGAGCTGCCGCGGCGCGCGCCGCGCCGGCGGCGGATCGAGCGGCGGATATGGCGGCGGTGCGCGCGAGATGTTCAGCGCGACGTGCTCGCAGTGCGGCCAGGAGGCCCGCGTGCCGTTCCAGCCGCGCGGCGACAAGCCCGTCTACTGCAGCAGCTGCTTCGAGACCAAGCGTCCCGCGCGGAACTACTAGTCCTCGCACATGACCTGGGGGTGATCGGATCCCAGCCGGACGTTGAACGCGCCGTCAAGGCGCTCGGCTGGGTCCGTCCCACCCCGATCCAAGCGCAGGTCATTCCACTGCTGCGCGCGGGCACCGACGTCATCGCCCAAGCGCAGACCGGTACCGGGAAGACCGGGGCGT
>JACPEQ010000009.1 GCA_016183435.1 Chloroflexota bacterium | reverse complement strand
TCGGTCGCGCGGCTGAGGCGCATGGTGAACGGCTTCGACTTCAACGCACGGGCCATACGCCGAGTGTATTACAAAAGTTCTCGATCACGGGCCGAAGGCCTCGAGGAAGCCGCCGGACAGCAGCCGATGCCGTTGATCTGGCACTCCAGGTCCCTGGCCATCTCCGCGAACTCACGCGCGCGCTCCGCGTACCACTCGGCGGTGGGGCTCGTCGCGCCCCCCAAGGCGTGAGGAGGCCGCGAACGGTCGTTCAGTTCCGGTGAACGGTGGCGGCTAGGGCGCACGCTCCCGGGCTCGGCGTTTCATCAACGAGCTTGGCGGAGCCGAGCTTCTTCTTCCGCGTAGCGCCGCAGGAATTCGTCGTCGCCGACCGGCAGTCGCGCTCCGTGCCGGATGGAGAGGATGAGCACGACCCGGCGCCCACGCGGACCGCGGACCGGGTAGAGGTAGCGGATCACGTACCCGGTCGTCGAGAGCTTGCGCGCGCTCGAGCCGAGTGGGATCTCGTACGCCTCGGGGTCAGCGTGGCCGCGCTCGGGATAGGAGCGGAGGCGCTGTACCGAGGCGTTGACCGCACGCAATACGGTCTCCGCGCCCTTCTGGCTCTGTCGTCGGACGAAGCGGATGTCAGCGGTGAACTCGACCCGGGCGCGTCGACCGATGACCAGACGCGCGCGTGGCCTTACGGCTGTGCCAACTCGCGCTCGAGGCCCGCGTAGACCTCGTCCCATTCCGTGACGTCCCCTCGCTGCAGATCGTGCATGCCGCGGGCGATGTCGATCGCCCACAGCGCTCGGTTCGCCGCCTGCTCGAGGTCTTCCTGGCGACGCCGCGTTTCGGGTGACACCAAGAACGCGACCGTCTTGCCGTAGCGCGTCAGCGGCACCGCGCCCTTGCGCCGCGCCTGGCGCACGAGTTCGGGAGCACTCGTCTGGAGCTCGCTCACCGGATGCGCGACCGCGGCCCCACCGGGCATGGCGTCACCTCCTGATATGTAACTAGGTATAGAACATCGTCTAGGCTCGCGCCAGGGCCTCGGCCCTCCGGCACACACGTCTCATGCCTCCTCCGAAACCCTTGGACCTCTGGGCGTGAGGAGGCCGCGGAATGGTCGTTCAGTTCCGGTGAACGGTGGCGGCTACAGATCCCAGCGCAGGGTCACGCGCGGGTCGGGCGTGTAGCTGCAGAAGGTCCCCGTCCGGAGCGTGGCCTCGAAGTGCTGCGCCAGCGGCGGGCTGTTCTCGGCGATGCGGTCGATGACGCTCCGTATGGCCCGCGTCACGTTGATCCGCGCGCGCTCGGCGTCGGACGCGGCCCTGCGGTCGCGCCCGCCGAGCCCGAGGGCGCCGGCGAGCTCGTGCGCCAGCATCTCGCGCTCGTCGCGCGCGCGGGCTGTGCGCTCCGCGTCGTTCCAGCGCTCCGCCTCACGGAGCTCGTCGTCGAGCTCGTCCAGCCGGGCCTTGTACTGCGCCTTGGCCTCGGCATCGAGGACCGCGCCCGCGTCGCCACCGACCGGTAGCGCCTGGCCATCGACGGTCCCGTGCGAGACCACGAGGTCGAGCGCATGCAGCTCCCGTTCGGGCCCGCGCAACAGCGCCGCGATGTAGTGCAGGCCTTTCGTGTCCTTCAGCCGGAACGCCGTGCCCTCGAACGCGACCGTCCAGAACTCCCCCTCCTGCCGGAACACGGCGGTCCCGCCGAGGCCGCGCAGCGCGAGGATCTCGACGACCTGCGCCTGGACGCGCTCCTCGAGGGTGCGGTTCATGCTCGCGAGCTCGGCCGCCTGCCGCTCGATCGTGTCGTGATAGGACTTGATCCGCAGCACCGATCGGATCCGCGCGAGCAGCTCCTGCTTGTCGAGGGGCTCGACGATGAAGTCGTCCGCGCCGGCCTCGGGGCTGGTCGTCCACCAGAAGGATGCGCGGCGCCATCATGGTCATCTCCGTGTCGCGCGGGCTAGACGGCCTGGTGCGCGCGGTATTGCAGCTCGTAGAGCCGGTGGTACACGCCGCGCTCGGCGAGGAGCTCGCGGTGCGTGCCGACCTCGACGACGCGCCCCTTGTGCAGCACGACGATGCGGTCGACGTTCTGGATCGTTGACAGGCGGTGCGCGATGACGATCGAGGTGCGGCCGCGCATGAGCTTCGCGAGGGCATCCTGGATGAGGTGCTCGGTCTCGGTGTCCACCGACGACGTGGCCTCGTCGAGGACGAGCAGGATCTCGGGGTTGAACGCGATCGCCCGCGCGAAGGCGAGCAGCTGCTTCTGGCCGACGCTCAGCATCGAGCCGCGCTCGGTGACGACGGTGCCGTAGCGCTCGGGCAGGCGGTCGATGAACTTGTCGGCGTTGACGAAGTGGGCCGCCGCGCGCACGCGCTCGTCGGAGATCGTCGCGTCGTTCAGGCGGATGTTCGAGGCGATCGTGCCGGCGAAGATGAACGGATCCTGGAGAACGACGCCGATGTGGCGCCGCAGGTCGTGCTGCTTCACGTCGCGGATGTCGACGCCGTCGAGGAGGATCCGGCCGCGCTGCACGTCGTAGAAGCGCGAGATGAGGCTGATGATCGCCGTCTTCCCCGCCCCGGTGGCCCCGACGATGGCGACGCTCTCGCCGGCGGAGATGGTGAAGTCGACGTCCTTGAGGATCCAGTCCCGCCCAATATCCGTCGGCTCGGCCTGCGGCCGCGCTCGCGGATGGTCGCTCCGCTCTTGCGGACCCGCTCGGACCTGCAAAGCCGGATCCTCGCTCGACCTCGGCATCGCCTCGCGTGCCGCGATCTGGTACGAGAACCACACGTGGTCGAACGTCACCTCGCCGCGCACGTGCCGCAGCTCAAGGGCGGTCGGCGGGTCGGCCACCGTCCGCGGCGTGTCGAGCAGGCGGAAGATGCGCTCGGACGACGCCATCGCGGCCTGCATCACGTTGTACTTCTCGGCGAGGTCGAGGATCGGCCGGAAGAACTGCTCGATGAGCTGCCAGAACGCGAGCAGTGTCCCGATCGTGAGCTGGCCGTCGAGGATGAGGTAGCCACCCGCGAGGAACAGCGCGGCGCTGGTCACCGCGCGGGTGAGGTTGATGGCCGGCTGGAACGTGCTCATCGCGCGGACGGCACCCTCGTTCGCGCGGTACAGATCGACGTTGAGGTCGTCGAAGCGCTTGAACGTCTCCCCTTCGCGCGTGAAGAGCTGGACGACCGAGATGCCCGACAGCGTCTCGTTGAGGTACGCGTTCACGCGCGCGAGGCGGATGCGGATCGAGCGGAACGAGTCGCGCATGATCCCGCGGAAGTACGCGGTCAGCCCGATGACCACCGGCAGCGCGAGGAACGTGACGATCGCGAGCCGGTGGTCGAGGAGGATCATCGCGATCATCACGCCGGTGAGGATGAACACGTCGCCGAAGATCGAGACCACGCCGCGGCTGACCATCTCGGTGAGCGCGTCGATGTCGTTCGTGATCCGCGTCATCAGCCGGCCCACCGGGTTCCGGTCGAAGAACGACAGCGGCAGGAACTGCAGGTGCCGGAACAGCTCGATGCGGAGGTCGTACATGGCCCGCTGGCCCACGTACGCCGTCAGCAGGCCCTGCCCGTAGCGCACGCCCGCGTTCGCCGCGAGGATGGCGAGGTACAGCATGCCGAGGATGCCGAGGGTCGTGAGGCCTTCCGCCGGGGTGATCCGCCCCGCGACGGCCGGCGTGATGGCCTGGTCGATGATGAACTTCGCGATGATCGGGGGCGCGATCTGCGTCGCCGACAGCACCAGCAGGAGGACGAGCGCGACGACGACGAGCCCGGCGTAGGGCCGCACGTATCGGAGCAGCCGGCGCATCAGCCGCGCGTCGTACGCCTTCCCGAGGATCTCATCCTCGTGGAAGAAGCCGCCGCCTCCCCCACCATGACCGCCGTGCATCGCCATCAGGGCGGCCCTTCGCTCATGCCGCCCTCGCTCGGCATGCGAGGCCGGAAGGCCGTCGGCTCGACGGGCGTCTCACGGACGCGGCGCTCGTGCTCGGCCTGCTCCTCGCCGACCTCGAGCTCCTCTTCGAGCAGCTGGCGGCGGTACATCTGCGCGTAGAGGCCGTTGTGCTCGAGCAGCGAGAGGTGCGTGCCGCGCTCGACGATGCGGCCGTCGTCGAGGACGAGGATCTCATCGGCGTCCTTCACCGTGGAGATGCGGTGCGCGACCACGATGCTCGTGCGCTCGCGCATGACCCCGCGCAGCCGGCGGAGGATCTCGGCCTCGGTGTACGTGTCGACCGACGACAGCGCGTCATCGAGGATGAGGATGCGCGGGTCCTTCGCGACCGCGCGCGCGATCGCGGTGCGCTGCTTCTGGCCTCCGGACAGCGTCACGCCCCGCTCGCCGATCATCGTGTCGTATCGCGCCGGGAAGTCCTCGACGTCCTTGTTCAGCTGCGCGACGTCTGACGCCCACTCGAGCCGCTCGTCGGGCAAGGCGTCCTCGACCCCGAAGCCGACGTTCTCGCGCAGCGGCACGGAGAAGAGGAACGTCTCTTGCGGCACGTAGCCGACGGCCCGGCGCAGCAGGCGCAGCGGGTAGCGCTGCACGTTGACGCCGTCGATGAGCACCTCACCCTGCTGCGCGTCGAAGAGCCGCGGGATGAGGTTCACAAGGGTCGACTTCCCGGAGCCGGTCGGGCCGACGACCGCGAGCGAGCCGCCCGCGGGCACCGTGAAGCTCACGTCGCGCAGCACGACGGTGTTGCCGTACGCGAAGCTGACGTTGCGCATTTCCACCTCGCCGCGGATCGGACGCTCGACGGGATCGATCGGATCCGCGATCGCGGGATCCGCGTCGAAGAGCTCCTGCAGCCGGATGAGCGACGCCCAGCCCTGCTGGAAGATGTTCGTGATCTCGCCGAACGCGATCATCGGGAACGACAGCAGGTACAGGTACGCGACGAACTGGATGAGCTGGCCGATCGTGAGCTGGCCGCCGATCGCGTCGATGCCGCCGACGTACAGCGTCAGCAGCACGGCGACGCCGATCATGAACGACATCGCGGGCCAGATGAGGCCGTTGAACTTGGCGAGGTCGAGCGCGCGGCGGACGTATTCCTGGTCGATCGCCGCGAAGGAGGCGATCTCCGGCTCCTCCTGCGAATAGGCCTTGACGACCCGGATGCCGGAGAAGTTCTCCTGCGCCTTCGTCGAGAGGTCGCCGAACTGCGCCTGCAGCTGCTGGAACTTCCTCTGGACACGCCGACCGATCGCCCAGAACGTCATGGACGCGACCGGCATGACGAGCAGGCTGATGAGCGTGAGCTTCACGCTCACCTGGAGCATCGCCGCGATCGAGAAGACCAGCAGCGACATCGTCATGAGCGTCATGAGGATCCCGAAGCCGTACATCTGGCGCACCGCGGTGAGGTCGTTCGTCAGGCGCGCCATGAGGTCGCCGATCCGCTGGCGCTGGAAGTACCCCAGATGCATCGACTGGAGGTGCGCGAGGAGGTCGTTGCGCATCTCGTACTCGGTCAGGCGTGAGGAGTCGATCACCTGGTAGCGCCCGTTCCCGCGGATCACCGCCTCGAGCAGCGCGACGACCACCATGCCGCCCGCGAGGAGCGCGATCGCGCTGAACGGCGCACGTCTTGTGACGTCGTCGACGATCGCGCCGATGAACCGCGGTGGGATGGTGGCGAGCAGGGATGCCGCCGTGACCAGCACCGAGCCCACGAGGAGCTTCGTGGCGTGGCCGCGGAGGTAGTGGAAGAAGGTGGACCGCGGGGAGGACCGCACGCGAAGGCCAGTTTACCGGTCGGCTGCTGTATCTCAGGTCACATTCGTGTCGCTCGCACCGATGGGCGCGCCCGCGCGGACGCGCCGGCCGCCGAGCCATGCGCCGATGACGAGGACGGCCGCGCCGAGGAAGACCGGAGCGACGCCCCAGATGTCGGCGACGGGACCGACGACGACGATCGGCAGCAGGCTGAAGACGGACACGAGCACGTTCAGCACGCCGAACACGCGACCGCGGATGAGCTCCGGCAGCTCCTCCTGCACCAGGGTCATCGACGGGACCGTCATGAACGCGTACGCGACGCCGAACACGAACGCGGTGAGGACGACGAGACCGATGAAGTACGGGAGACCGGCGAGCCCGCCGCCCTCCGCCGCCCGGCCGGCGATGAGCGCGAGCGGGCGTGCGAGCGCGAGGACGATCAGGGCCACGACGGTGGCGCTGAGCCCGACGCCGACCGCGCGACCGTGTCCGAGCCGTCCGCCCGCCACGTTCAGGAGCCCGAGTCCCGCGACGACGCCGACGCCCGCCGGCGCGACGATGAGCGCGACGGCCCGTTCCGGGAGCAGCAGCACCTCTCGGACGTAGCCCGGCGCGAGCGCGCCGGCGACCGCGATCAGCGTGTACGTGACGGCGATGTACACGAGCGACCACGCGATACGCGGCTGGCCGGCGAGGAACTGCAGCGCCTCGCCGATGTCGCGCTTGCTCCGCCGCACCGCCACACCCGCGACGTCGACGCCCAGCGTCTCCTTCACCGGCTCCGACGCCGGCAGCGTGACGCAGAGCGCGGCGGCGAGGCCGAACATCACGATGATCGTCGCGAACAGGGCCGGGAATCCGGCGAACGCGATGATCAGCGGCGCGAGGATGATGAAGCCGAGCAGGAAGGCGCCGTTGAACGTGAACGTGAACAGCGAGTTCGCGATGAGCAGATCCCTCTTCCGCACGATGCCGGGGATCGTCGCCGCCTCCGCCGGCACGAAGAAGACGGTCACGGACGCGACGAGGAAGTTGACGACGTAGGCGGTGAGGAGGTCCTCCCCGAAGATGAGGATCACGACGACGGCCGCGGCACGCAGTGCGTTCGTCGCGATGAGCACGAGACGCCGATCGCTGCGGTCGACGAAGACGCCCGCGAAGATGCCGAAGACGACCGCGGGGATGATGGCGAGCAGGATGAGGAATGAGGAAGACGTGTTCGACCCGGTGAGCTCGGCGACCAGGACGATGAGCGCGGACGTCAGCGCGTTCGCCGCGACCATCGAGAGGATCTGCGCCGACCAGAGGGCGATGAAGGGACGGTTGCGGAGGAGCCCGTGCTCCGCGGCGGTCTGGATCTGCATCGCGGCTACTCCGTCGGTGCGAGCGGTCGCTCGACGAACCGCTTGATGTCGCGCTCGACCGAGCTGCGTCGCACCAGGACGCGGCGCTGGCACGTCAGGCAGCGCAACCCGATGTCCGCGCCCAGGCGGACGATGCGCCAGGTATCGCCGCCGCACGGATGCTGCTTTCGGAGCGCGACGATGTCATCCAGATACAGCGGTATCGGGGGTTTCGCCACCGGCGAACGGAGTCTAGGGAGGACTCACGGCGGGCAGATCGAGGGTCGTCTCGCGTCCGACAGTGAAGCGAGTGCGCTGGTAGATGAGCTCGAACTGCCCCACGATGCCGCCGGTCCGGGTCATCGCGACATACAGGACGTCCGGGTCGCCGATCGCGCGGACCATCCAGGGGCCTCGCACCTCCCTGCCGTCGACCACGAGCGTGCCGCTCGAGCCAGGCCCGAACCACGTCCGTGGTCCGACGCGCGACTCGTTCACGGCGATGGCCTCGGCCCCTGCGTTGCGCAGCTCGTTGACCAGGTCCGACAGGGCGCGCTCGTCGAACTGGCCGTCGACGCGCACGCCGATGCCCGGACCGGTCACGCGGCTGCGGGCCGCGAAGACGCGCAGCTGAGCGAGCTGCTTCTCCGAGCCCTCCAGCGAGCCACGGCCGCTGGCGATCGATCCCTGCGCGAGCTCGAGGGCGAGCCGGAGGTCGAAGATCTCCGAGCGCAGCTGGCGGTTGCGGTCGTTGAGGTCAGCGATGAGCCGCGTGAGCTGCTCGGGCGTCTCCTGCTGCAGCGTCCGCGAGTACGCCTCCCGGGATCGGAACTGCGAGACGACGAGCACGCCGAGGAACAGCGCCATCACGGCGACGGCGAGCGCGCCCGTGCGCGTTCTCATTCGGGCTTCGCCGATCGCGCCGAGAGCGGACCGGTGTACGGCGGCAGCGTGAGCAGCGGCGAGCGCGTCACGCGCAGGTCGATCGCGAGCTGATCGCGCCGACGCTTGAGGTCGCGCAGCTGCGTCGGATCGTCGATCACCCCGAGGATCGTGGCGGGCGGACCGACGGCGGACACGGCGAACGGCGCCGAGACGATGGTGCCGTTCACGACGATGGTCGCGCCGACGCAGTACACGCTCGAGGAGACCACGAGCCGCTCGTCGTTCACCGCGACCGCGCGCGCGCCGCCGCGCCACGCGGCGTTGACGATGTCGGTGAGGTCCGGCGCGAGGCACACGCCGCGCTCCTGCTCTTTGGCACCGGGTGCGCGGACCGTGTCCACGGTCACCACCACGCCCTCGCCGCGTGCCTCAGTCAGACCGGCGGTCGCCTTCAGGTCTTCGATGCGGACCTGCAGGTCCCTCACCGCGCCGCTCTGCGCGGCCGCGGTCCGCTGCAGATCGTCCAGCTTCGCGCGGATGTCGGTGAGCTGCGCCTTCAGTGAGGTCTGCTCCTCCTGCAGGCGCGTGACGGTGCCGCTGAGCGGGTCGATGTAGCGGATGCCGACGTCCTGCGAGCCAGGGAGCGCGAGCGTCGCCCACTGGGTCGCCACGAGGAACCCGAACAGGACCGCGGGGAACATGAGCGCGAGGCCTTTCTGCATCGCACGTGTGTCCGTCACAATGGAAGTGTCCCGCAGCGCACCGGGGGCCGTAGCTCAGGGGACAGAGCAGGTCCGTCCTAAGGACTTGGTCGGGAGTTCGAATCTCCCCGGCCCCTCATGGCGCCAACACCGAGACGCTGCTCCAGGTGGGGCGGCCGATCGCGACGCCGGCTGAGCGACGCTGCCGCGGCGCTCAGCGCCCGCCGGTGCGCCAGCGCCGGATGATCTCGCCCGCCGGCTTGTTGCGCACGCTGGACGACTTGTTCACCGATGAGTCGCCCTTGTCGAAGCGCGTGTCGAAGTCGTCCCGCCACCAGAAGCCCCACGTCCAGACGCCCTGGACCCACGGTTCGCCACGCACCGCCTGGAACAGCGCTTCGTAGAGCGCGGCCTGCCCGAGGAGGTCTTCGCCCACGTTCGGCGCCGGCGCCATCGGCTCGAACCACTGTTGCCTCGCCCCGTGGTCGCGGCTCTGGAAGGGTGTGAGGAAGACCACCGGCTTCCCGGCGCGTTGGCTCAGCGGTTTGAACTGCGCGCGCATCGCCTCCTGCAGCGCGGTCCGTAGCTCGACGACGGTCGGGCGCTCCGCGTCGCTCAGGCGGTTGTAGAGGTACACGACGATGAAGTCGAGGCTCTCGACCGGGAAGTCCTCGGCCTGCGAGTAGTGCTCGTCAGTCCACGCGGCGTAGGAGATCGGACCCCGATACCGCTCGCGCACCTTCGCGATGAGCGCCTTCCAGCGCTGAGCGTTGCCCGGATGCACGGCACCGTCGATCTGCTTCCCGACGACCAAGGCGTCGGCGCCGTACCGCTGAGCGATGTCCGCGTGCCGCAGGACGAAGGCGGAGTAGCTCGCGAACCAGGCGTCCCAGTATTCGTTCACCCCTGGGGTCGGCCGATCGAGGCCCCTGCGCAGCTCGGCGAGCTTGGCCTGTGAAGCATCCCAGAAGGCCTGGTTGTGCTCCCAGCTCACCCACGGCCCACGCATGACGTCCCAGTTCAGCTCCAGCATGAGCGCGAATCTCATGCCGCGGTCGTGCGCACCCTGGATCATCGCGGCGAGCTCGTCCTCGCTCGCATCGCGGAACCAGCCATCCCCCCGCTCGACGTAGGGCGCGATCTTCGGCGGCTCGAGGGAGTGATAGCTCCAGTACTGGTCGTAGATCACCCAGTCGCCGCCCGTGCGTCGCATCGCGTCGAGCGTCGGCAGGAGCAACTGGCGGTAGAAGGCGGTCGAGTAGAAGTCCATGAACTCGTGTCCGATCTGGACGGCAGGAGCCATTGGCGGTAGAAGGCAGTCGAGTAGAAGTCCATGAACTCGTGCCCGACCTGGAAGGTCGCGGGCAGGCTCGGCGCGCGCGTCCAGTCGGGACCGTCGAAGATCGCGCGGTATTCCTCAGGCAGCTGGTAGATGACCTGCGTCGGCGTCGCCGGCGGGACTGCGACCGACGATGCGAACGCGGGCAGCGCAGGCGGGGCGCGGGCGATCTGTGGCGCTGCCGCGCAACCGGGCGGCAGTGGCCACGGTCCCGCCGGCGGGCACACCCCGAGCTGTGCCAGTCCGACCGCGGCGACCAGGAAGGCCGCGACCGCGATGGCGGCGCGCCGCACGGCCGCATGCTATATCGGCCCCTTCCGGGAGCAGCTCGGTTCCGCCGCCGTGCGCGCGTGAGCGTGTCTCCGCTGCTGGCATCGCGGGATCGGCGCGCGCGGCGCTGGATGACCTATGTGGCGGAGTCGGCGATCAGCTCCGGTCGAGCGACCGCGATGACCTACAAGCTAGCGAGCACGAGAGCGCCGGCCTGCAGGCCGGCGCGTGAGGACGAGCGCGACGCTTGTACGAGCGAAGCGACGTACACTGGTGACCTCGCGGGGTGTAGCGCAGCTTGGTAGCGCGCCACGTTCGGGACGTGGAGGCCGAGAGTTCAAGTCTCTCCACCCCGACAGGGACCCTTCCCACTCCTCCCGGGTCCTCACACCGCTGCTCGTGACCGCACCGCAACGCGCCTGAAAAGGATCGGGAGCTGGTCCTGGGACCAGCTCCCGAGATCAC
>JACPEQ010000127.1 GCA_016183435.1 Chloroflexota bacterium | reverse complement strand
GCGAGCAGGAAGAAGCGCGTCTCGGAGCGGCCGAGGTCCACCTCGTGGACCGCCCCTCTCGCGGCCCGCAGGAGCGGCGCGAGCGGGACGAGCGTGCCGATCGCGCCGAGGAGCAGGGCGGAGGCCGCGCCGAGGAACGCGCCGTTCACCGGCTGCGTGAAGGGCGCGGACGAGCCCGCCAGCGACAGGACGAGCGCCACGCCGACGGCGAGGCGGGCGAACGCCATCCCGATGAAGACCCCGCCCAGCCAGAAGAAGCGGGCCAGCCCCTGGAGGAGTCCGAGGGTGAACGTGAGGAGGATCGCGAGGAAGAGCGTCGCGCCCAGGATCCCGACCGCGACCGGGGACAGCGGCTCGACGCGGACGAGGAACGCGAGCCCGATCACGGCGAGCGCCGGGAGACCCGCCAGCAGCAGGATGCGGCGCAGCCATCGCCGCACGAACACGTGCAGCGCGGGCTCCTCGCCGCGGGCCGCGTACTGCGCCACGAGCCTCGCGGTCGCCGACTGCACGACCTGACCACCGAGCTGCTCGAGGATGAGCACCGCGAAGAACGCGGTGAGGATCGCGTACTCCTCGGGACGGAGCAGGCGCGCCATCACCACCTGGTAGCCGTACGCGAGGACGTTCGCGACCGTCGTCGCGCCGAGCAGCCACAGCGCGCTCGCGTTCGCGCGCGCCATCGCCAGGGCGCGGGCCGGGAGCACTCCTAGTGGCTGTGCTGGTGTCCCGCGCCGACCGGCTCGGCCGGAGCCTGCGGCGCGACCGCGAGGAAGTTCGCGATCAGCTCGTCGAACTCGGCGGCCTCATAGTCCTCGATCCCGCCGTTGTCGGCGAGCTCCGCGATCTTCGGGTCGATGGGCAGCTTCGCCAGCAGCGGGGCGTTCGACGCGATGACGAGCTTGAGGCCCTGCGAGGGGCCGAACACCTCCATGCGGGAGCCTTCCGGCGCCGACACGTAGCTCATGTTCTCGACGATGCCGAGGATGTCGCCGCCGAGCTGCTTCACCAGGCGCACCGCCTTCGTCACGACCATCGTCGCCAGGGCCTGCGGGGTCGTGACGAGCACGACACCGTCGACCGGCAGCGCCTGCATGACGGTGAGCGGGGCGTCGCTCGTCCCCGGCGGCAGGTCGACGATGAGATATTCGAGCTCACCCCACGCGACGTCGCTGAAGAACTGGCGGATCGCGCCCGACACCATCGGGCCGCGCCAGATGACCGCCTCCTCCTCGCTCGGGAGGATGAGGTTCATGGACATGATGGGGATCCCGGTCCTCGACGCCGACGGCTTCAGGGTCTGCGTGCCCGCGACGACGCCCGGCTTCTCGCGCACGCCGAACATGCGCGGGATCGACGGGCCCGTGATGTCGCCGTCGAGGATGCCGACGCGCATGCCCCGCCGCGAGAGGCCGACCGCCAGCAGCCCCGCGACGAGCGACTTGCCGACGCCGCCCTTCCCGGACATGACCGCGATGACGTGCTTCACGCCGGCCTGCTGCGCGATGCCCTTCGGTCCGCCGGAGGGGGCCGGCGGGGCCGCGGGGAGGTCGGCCGGAAGCTTCCCGGTCGCGGCGAGATCGTTCAGCTGGCGCATGAGGGTGTCGATCTGGAGCCGTCCGCGGCCGTGGCCGCCGACCGCCTGCGCGATCGTCTCGCCCTTGGAGATCGAGCACGACGCGCACGAGAGGCCGTAGGCGGCGAAGATCCGCGCGGCGTCGGGCCAGCGCTCGACGACGGCGGCGATGGTGGTGTCAGGGGTGATCTGGGCCAAGATGGGCTCCTTCACGCAGTGGTCTGAACGAAGACCAGTGTAGGGGTCGTCAGACCGCGATACCGACGAAGCGGACGAGCGCCAGCACGACGAAGAACATCCCCGTCCCGATCATCACCATGATCGGATTGAGGATCCCCTCGGCCTTGTTGGCCTCCGCCATGAGGTCGGTGGCGCCGACGTAGAGGACGGACCCGGTCGCGATCGCCAGGGCGTACGGCGCGAGGTCTCCAACGACCGAGGTAGTGAGCACGCCCAGGAATGTGGCGACCGCGAGCAGGCCCGCGGCGCTCATGGCCCAGCGCCGCGTGGTCCCCGCGGCCTTCATCACCGAGGCGATCGTGAAGCCCTCCGGCAGCTTGTGCAGCATGATCGCGGCGAACACCAGTACGCCCAGGCCGGGGCTCGTGACGAACGCCGACGAGATCGCGACCCCGTCCATGAAGGCATGCAGCCCCAGGCCGATGAGCGCCGTGCTGGTGACGTGCGTGTCGACGACCGTGGCCCCATGCGTCTCCTCACCGAAGTGCAGGTGCGGGGCGAAGATGTGCTCGAAGAAGTGGATGAACAGGTAGCCCGCGAGGACCAGGAGCGCCCCGTTCGAGCCCGCATGCTCGATCGCCTCCGGGATGAGCTCGATGAGGGCGACGCCGAGCAGGTTCCCCGCGCCCAGCGCGACGAGCAGGCCGAGCGTGCGGTCGCCGATGCGGCTTGGGGCGGTCACGACCAGTCCGCCGATGACGTCGCCACCGGCCGCCGCCAGGCCGAGCAGGATCAGGAGCGGTTCCATCAGCGGCACCTCGGGCACAGACCGGCTATCTCGACCTCGTGCTCGACCGCGAGGAACCCGCGGCGACGCGCGACACGCGCCACCTGACGCTCGAGCGCGCGGAGCTCGATCTCCTCGACGCGACCGCACGAGCGGCAGCGGAGGTGATGATGATGCTCGGGCTCGCAGCGGGTGAACCGGACGCAGCGCTCGCCGGCCTCGACCCCGTGCATGCGGGAGAGCGCGCCGACGCGGACGAGCAGGTCGAGCGTCCGGAAGACGGTCGCCCGTCCGGTCCCTTCAAGCTCCTCCACAAGGTCCTGCGCGGTGAAGGGCCGTGATCGCGCGAGCGCGGCCGCGACGACCGCTCGCCGTGGGGCGGTCGTGCGGGCGCCCTGCCCGCGGAGCTCGGCGAGGACCCCGGCGGCCTGTGAAGCCATACTGAGACAGAGTATCAAGTACGTGCGCAGCGCGCGCAAGCGTCATGATGTCGGCCGGGAAAGTCCCGGGTCGGACCGGGCGGACGGTGGGATGTCGCAGGTCATGCGCTCGCTGCTCGCGGGCGCCGTCGTCGTCTTCGTGATCGCGCTCGCGCTCCGTGCCGTCTTCGCGTCCGAGTACCTCTGGGCGTGGGACTCCGTGCTCTACGCCCGCGCGATCGCGGACTTCGACGTCGCGAGCGGCCGTCCGCATCCTCCCGGCTACGTCTTCTACATCCTGCTCGCGCGAGCCGCGACGCTCTTCACGGGTGAAGCGAACGCAGGGCTCGTCCTCGTGAGCATGATCGCCGGTGCGGCGACCTGCGCCGCAGGGTTTCTCATCGGCGCGCGCATCTTCGGGGCGGCGGTGGGCGTTCTCGCGGCCGCCATCCTCATCGCCGACCCGCTCCTGTGGCACTACAGCGAGGTCGCGTATCCGTACACGGTCCTCGCCGTGCTGAGCGGATCCGTCGGCGCGCTGCTGTGGAGGTCGCGTGGGGGCGGGGCCGGCCGGGCCCTGGCCGCGTCGCTGGCGCTCGGTCTCGCCGCGGGCTTCCGCCAGGATCTGCTGCTCCTCCTCGGGCCGATGTGGGTCTGGGCCCTCGCCGGGCGGTCGCCGGCCGCGATCCTGGGGAGCGCCGCCGCGCTCGCGCTCGGCTGCGTGATGTGGCTCGCGCCATCGGCATGGTCGTCGGGCGGGCTCGAGCGCTACGTGGCCGTCACTGCGTCACAGGTCGCGGGCGTGTCCAGCATCGGGGGATCCGAGCCACAGGGCTTCCGGGAGAACGCGCTGATGATCGCCATCGGCCTGCGCTGGCAGCTCCACTGGCTGGTCGCTCTTGCGCCGCTGGGAGCATGGGTGCTCCTTCGACGTGCCGATGGACGCCGCGCGCTGTGGCCGCTCGCGCTCTGGATGACGCCGGCCGTGCTCACGTACCTCGTCTTCCACATCGGCGAATGGGCCTACACCCTCTCGGTGGCCGTCCCGCTCGCGCTGCTGGCCGCCGTTGGCGGCACCGCGCTCATGCAGGGCGCGCGATCGACCATCGTTCGACCTGCGATCGCGGTGGCGATCGGAGCGGCGATCGTGCTGAACGCGCATTCGTTCGTGCTCGGCACAGGCCGCTTCTCGGCGCGCGCGATCGAGGGCCACGACGACGGGCTCGCGATCCGTTTCGCGGAGTATCGCGCGCGCTTCCCCGCGACCGACACCGTCATCATCGCGGAAGGCGGCTACCAGCACGCCCGCTACTACCTCTCCGAGTACCGCACGTTCTATGTGCCGTCGGGGTCGAAGGTGACGCGCCGGACGCTGGAGGTCGGGCCGGAAGTGCGTCGCGCCATGCTCTTCCTCGGCGAGCCGCGGGCTCACCCGAAGACGAAGACCCGCACCGTCGCCCTCGGGAACGGCGTCGACATCCACTACGTGCCGCTCGAGCGCCGCTCGCGGCTGGTGGTGCTCGACGGCTACGTCGCGGTGGAGGACGACTGAGGTCCATCCTCGGGAGGAGCGCAGGACGGGTCGCGCGGCAGCCTCGCCCCGTTCGCGCTCGTCGCGCCAGGCCGCGGCAGCGCATCGACGTCGGAGCGGTAGTGGTACGGCACGTCGATCACGACGGTGTTCGGCCGGAAGAGCAGCGCCATCTTCAGCCGGAACGCGGTCTGGCTGTGGAGGACGAACTCCCACCAGTGCCGTGGCACGTACTCGGCGAGGACGACGGTGATCGGGCGCGGATCGCGCTCGTCGACGCGCTCGATGTAGCGCAGCAGCGGTTGGAGCAGCGCACGGAACGGCGAGACGATGACGTCGAGCGGGAGCTTGCGGCCGCCGACGACCTTCCCGGCCCAGCGCCGCCATCGCGCGCGGAAGGCGTCGGCGCTCGCGTCGCTCGTGGCGATATGGACCGCGCGCACGTCGGCCGAGATCGACGCCGCGAAGAGCAGCGCGCGGACGGCCGACCGGTCCAGGCGCGCGACCGGGACGACGACCGCCGGCGGCCCGACGGGTGGAAGGACCTCGTCCAGATCCTCGAGCGTGAGGGCGTCGGCCACCGAGCGGTAATGGCGCTGGATCCCGAACAACAGCAGCACGAGCAGGGGCAGCACGAGCAGCACCATCCAGGCGCCGTGCGCGAACTTCGTGGTCGCCACGACGGCGAGCGTCGTCGCCGTCGCGGCGGCGCCGACCGTGTTCAGGGCCATGCGCCAGCGCCAGCCGCCCTCACGACGCGCGTACCACCGGCGGAGCAGGCCGGCCTGCGCGAGCGTGAAGGCCAGGAAGACGCCGATGGTGTAGAGCGGGATGAGCGTCGTGACACTGCCGCCGAACGCCGCCAGCACCAGCGCGGCGATCAGCGCGAGCGCGACGATCCCGACCGAATACGCGAGCCGCTCGCCGCGGAACGAGAACTGCCGCGGCATGAAGCGGTCGTCGGCGAGGACCGAGGCGAGTCGCGGGAATCCGGTGAAGCCCGTGTTGGCGGCCAGCACGAGGATCACGGCCGTCGAGAGCT
>JACPEQ010000008.1 GCA_016183435.1 Chloroflexota bacterium | reverse complement strand
GACTGGGAGGCCGAGCTCGCCGTCGTGATCGGCTCGGCCGGTCGCGACATCGACGAGCGGCGCGCGCTGGGCCACGTCTTCGGCTACACGGTCGCCAACGACGTGTCAGTGCGCGACCACCAGCGCACGCGGCACGGCGGCCAGTGGTTCAAGGGCAAGAGCTTCGACACGCACTGCCCGCTCGGCCCGTGGATCGTCAGCGCGGACGAGATCCCGGACCCGCAGGCGCTCGCCATCTCGTCGCGCATCAACGGCGAGACGAAGCAGAGCTCGAACACGCGCCACATGGTGTTCACGGTGGCGCGCATCATCGCGGAGCTCTCCATCGGCATGTCGCTCGAGCCGGGCGACGTGATCCTCACCGGCACGCCGTCGGGCGTCGGGTTCGCACGCACGCCTCCCGAGTTCCTCGAGGTCGGCGACGTCATGGAGATGGAGATCGAGGGCATCGGCGTGCTGCGCAACCGGGTCGTCGCGTATGGTGCGGACCCGTGAGGGACCGGGTCGTGGAGTACTCGTGAGCGGGACCATCTACGTCTATGCATCCGGAGGCAGCTTCCTGGCCAGCATCGCCGAGGTGCCGGGGTGCGTCGCGCGCGGCGCGACGAGGGATGAGGCGGTCGCGAGCGTGCGCCGCAGCTTCCGCGACTACCTCGAGCTGATGCGCGGCCGCGGCGTGTCGACGGAGCACTGGAACGCCCTGGACCCGGACACGTTCGCGGTGAAGGACCCGCCCGAGGACCGCCTCGTCCCCGAGGACACGAAACCGCTCGAGGAGCACGAGATCCGCGACTTCCTCCACCAGGTCGAGGGATCGCGTTCCGCGCTGCTCGCGCTCGTTCGCGGTCTGTCGGCGGACGACCTCGAGCGCAAGCCGACGCCGGACATGTGGAGCGTCCGCGAGGCGCTCGAGCACGTCATGCAGACGGAGGTCACGCTGCTCTCCCGGATGGAGAAGTGGCCCGACCACGACTTCGCGACCCTCCAGGCCGCGCACCGCATGGCGTTCCAGCGCTTCAGCATCCTCGAGCCCGCCGACACGGCGGGCTCGCACCGGATCTTCCAGTACGGCTGGAGCACACGGAAGGTGATGCGGCGGATCCTCGAGCACGAATACGAGCACCTGCAGCACATCAAGCAGATCCTCGCTGCCCTCGGAGGACAACGCGCTCCTGAATAGGCGATAGCCGATCAGCGCGAGGCCGGGTGATGTCGTGCGGCGGGCGGCCGCGATCTCGGCCCGAGGGAGCGGAGCCGAGCGGGCGCCGCCTGATGGAGATACAAGGAACAAGGAAAGGGTCGAGGTGCGGCGCCCGCGCGACGGACCGAGGGACGAGATGCGACGCCCGCCAGCCGGGTGCGTCACCCGGCCGAGGGCTGATCTCTACCGGCGGAGCACCTGGGTGATCCTGTTCGTGCGGGGGTCGATCAGCACCCGGAAGCGGATGCCATCGACCGTCAGGTCGACGGTCACGACCGCTCCGGAGCGGTCGACGCGCTCGGGCTGGACGCTCTTGCCGCTCCCGGGCCCGGTGGGGCGGAACACCTGCGGATCGGAGAGCGCGATAGAAATGTAGTCGTCGTCGCTGAGGCGCCCGGTCGCCCCCGGCGGCTGGCCCCACGTCCCGACCGCCAGCGTCGCGCCGAGGATCAGCGCGAGGATGACGACGAGGATGCGGACCGGGGTCATCGCTTGCGCATGAGCTCCGAGCGCAGCGAGCCGTCCGTGGCGACGCGCACCGCGGCGGACGCGAGGACGTCGATGACCGTGAACGCGTTGCGATGCGCCAGGTCCGACGCCGAGGCCTCGCGCATCAGGTGCGAGTGCCCGGGGATGGGCTCGGCGTTCACCGGGAACCCGATGTAGTCGGCGGGCACCACCTGCGAGACGTTGCCGAAGTCCGTCGACGCCATGACCACGTCGCCGGCCTTCGCGTCGAGACCGCGAGAGCCCATCTCCTCCTTGAGCAGCGCGGTGAGCCGCGGGTTCGGCGCCGTGGGCGCGTAGAGCCGCATCTCGTCGGTGAGCTCGACCTCGGTCCCGGTCTGCAGCGCGGCGCCGCGGGCGATGTCGCCGAACATCCTCTCCATCTCGCGCAGCTGGTCGATCGTCCTCGCGCGGATCCCGAAGACCGCCTCCGCGAACTCCGGGATGATGTTCTGCGCGGCCCCGCCGTTCGTGACGATGCCGTGCACGCGCGCGTCGCCCGGCAGCTGCTGGCGCCACCCGTCGACGCCGACGAACAGACGGATGACGCCGTTCAGCGCGTTCCGACCCTTGTCCGGCGAGTACGCGGCGTGCGCGGCCGCGCCGCGGAAGCCGACGCGCTTCACGAGGACACCGAGGCTCGTCGTGCCGCACTCCCATGTGACGCCGCCGCTCGGATGCGACGACAGCACCGCGGCGGCGTGCCGGAATACGCCGGCGTCGATGAGGTCGATCTTGCCGCCACCGCTCTCCTCCGCCGGCGTGCCGACGAGCTCGATGCCGATGCCGAGCCGGTCCGCCTGCCGCGCGGCGACGAGGAACGCCCCGACGTTCGTCATCGCGATGAGGTTGTGCCCGCACGCGTGGCCGATGCCGGGCAGCGCGTCGTACTCGGCCAGCAGCGCCACCACCGGGCCCGGCGGTCCGACGCGGGCGCGGAACGCGGTGTCGAGCCCGCCGATCGGCCGCTCCACGGCATGACCGTGCCGCCGGAGGAGCGCGCAGATGCGGTCGGCGGCGTTGCGCTCCTTGTACGCGAGCTCGGGGTCGGCGTGGATCTCGCGCGAGAGGGACAACAGGTCGTTCTTCAGGTCACTGCTCATACGTCGATCGTGGCAGGTCCGGACCGCTCACGTGCCCAGGCCACCGCCCCCGCGGTGTGCCGCTCGACGTAGCCGCGCTGGTCGGCTCGGACGGGCGGCAGCCGCGACGGTGGGAACGACCCGACCTCGCTCACCTCGTTCGTCGGCGCGAAGCTGCCGCCGATCACACGGTAGGCGTACACGATCTCGACGCGCGCCCAGCGATGCCCGGTGTTGGCCTCGAGGATGGGGCCCACCTCGACGTCGAGCCCGGTCTCCTCGCGGATCTCGCGGCGCAGCGCGTCCTGGAACGACTCCTCGCGTCCGATGAAGCCGCCGAGGAGGCGCCACTGCGGGGAGCCGAAGCGGTGCCGCGCGAGCACCACGTTCCCGTCGCCCGTGACACCGACGCCGTTCACGCCTACGAGGAAGCGGGGATGCGCGCGGTCGAGGATGCGGCGCTGCCAGCGGACGGGTATCGAGTTGAAGATCTTTCCCGCGAGACGCCATACGTACATCGGAGCGGATCCAAGTCCCGGCCCCGAAGGGCCTTGAGAGTGAGCGCGCTTCCGGAGCGTACTAGGGGATGCCCACCGACACGATCCCGTGCGCCTTCGGCACGGCGACCTTCTGCACGACCCTGCGGGTCTGGCGATCGATGACGTTCACCATCCCGTCGACGTTGCTCGTCACGAGCACGCGCTCGCCGATGGGGTCGTAGGTCATGTGGAACGGCTGGATCCCGAGCGGCGTCTCGTCGATGACCTTCCGGGCCTTCCAGTCGACCCACAGGAGCGCCGATCCGTTGCGCCCCTTCTCGGCGCTGTAGTGGCTGGAGAGGAGCATCACGCTGGTGTCCTTCGGGTAGTACACGCCGTCCTGGAAGCGCTTCAACGTGTGGAACGGATAGCGGCCGGGCAGCTTGATCTCGGCCTTCACGACCTTCTCGACCGGGTCGTACACGACCATGCGGTCCGACGGCTTGTCGAGGAATCCGGACGAGCTGGACCACACCTCGCTGCCGTCGGGCGTGAAGTACATGTCGTGGACGTCGTGGGTCCGGATCGACGTGATCTTGTCCGTCCTGAGGTCGTACACGCGGAGGTGGTCCGCGACGTTGTCCATCGTCACGCTGAACCAGAGCTCGTGCGGCCGCTCCGGGTGGATGGCCAAGGTGTGCTGCTTCACGCCGACCTGCAGCGGCGCGAGCGTCTTCCACGTCCCGGCCTCGAGGCGCGTGATGAAGGTCTCCTTCTCCGCGCCGACGTACAGGACGCTCGAGTCGGGCGCCCAGATGATCCCGTGCGGCTGCTTCCCGACCCTCACGCGCGCGAGCTCCTTCAGCGCGACCGGGTCGACGATGCTGACCTGGTGGCTGGAGCGGTTCGCGACAGCGACCCACCTGCCGTCGGGTGAGACGGACATGTTGTGCGGCCATGTGCCCAGCGGGATCCTCGAAGCGACCTGGAACTCGGAGCGGCCATCGGTCTCGAGGACCCACAGCTCGCCGTTGCCGCTGAAGTAGCTGGCGCCTTCGGCCGCGACGAACACGCGCAGCTTCGAGTAGATCCGCGGCTCGGGCGTCCGTGCCGGCGCCGGCGGGACCGTCGGTGCGGCCGTGGCGAGTGCGGCCGGGGGGATCGTCAGCTCAGGGGAGCTCCGCGGGACGCGCACCTCCGCGTAGCTGGAGCAGGCACCGACGAGCGCCCACGCTACGACGAGCGCGACGACGCGCAGCGCGCCTCTCTCTTCCCCCACCTCAGGCGCAACGTTACCGGTAAGTCGCCGCGGCGGCGAGCCCTCAGGCAGGCGACCGAAAGATCGAGCGCGACCTACCTGCGGCGGCGCCTCCGCTCGCTGACGCGAAGCCGGACGAGGGCATGCTCCAGCGCCGCACGGGCGCGCAGCTCGTCCGCTGCGCTCAGGGCGCCCGCTTCGATCGCCCGCTGCGCCTTCTCCCGCGCCTCGCGCGCCTGCTGCGCGTCGATCTCCTCGGCGTGCTCGGCGACGTCCGTGAGGACGACGACGCGGTCGCCGCGGACGTCCATGAAGCCGCCGAACACCGCGAGCACCTCCTCGGCCCCGCCCTTCTTCACGCGGAACTCGCCCGGCCCGAGCGCGGTCAGGAGCGGCGCGTGGTGCGGGAGGATCCCGAGGTAGCCCTCGCTGCCCGGCGCGACGACCATGTCGACGTCGTCCTCGTAGACCCGCCGCTCGGGCGTGATGACCTCGAGGTGGAGCGGCATCACGCCGACTCCTTCGCCATGCGCTCCCCCTTCTCGCGGGCCTCCTCGACCGTCCCGGTCATGTAGAAGGCCTGCTCCGGCAGGTCGTCGTGCTTCCCTTCGAGGATCTCGCGGAAGCTCCGCACGGTGTCCTTGATCTTCACGTACTTCGGCGTGATCCCGGTGAACTTCTCGGCCACGAACATCGCCTGCGCGAGGAACTTCTGGAGCTTGCGGGCGCGCGCGACGAGGAGCTTGTCCTCGTCGGAGAGCTCGTCGACGCCGAGGATGGCGATGATGTCCTGCAGGTCCTTGTAGCGCTGCAGGACGCGCTGGACCTCGCGCGCCGTCTCGTAGTGCTCCTGGCCGACGATCTTCGGGTCGATCGCGCGGCTCGTGGAGGTGAGCGGGTCGACCGCGGGGTAGATCCCGAGCTCGGTGAGGTAGCGCTCGAGGCGGATGGTCGAGTCGAGGTGCGCGAACGTCGTGGCCGGACCCGGGTCGGTGTAGTCGTCGGCCGGCACGAAGACGGCCTGGAGCGAGGTCACCGAGCCGCGCTTCGTGGAGGTGATGCGCTCCTGGAGGGCGCCCATCTCGGTCCCGAGCGTCGGCTGGTAGCCCACGGCGCTCGGCATGCGGCCGAGCAGCGCGGACACCTCGGAGCCGGCCTGCGCGAAGCGGTACACGTTGTCGATGAAGATGAGGACGTCCTTGCCCTCGTCGTCGCGGAAGTACTCCGCGATCGTGAGGCCGGCGAGGCCGACGCGCAGCCGCACGCCGGGCGGCTCGTTCATCTGGCCGAAGACCATCGCCACCTTGTCGATGACGCCGTACTCGTGCATCTCGCCGAGCAGCTGCGTTCCCTCGCGCGACCGTTCGCCCACGCCGCAGAAGACGGAGTACCCGGCGTGCTCGTAGCCGATGTTGCGGATGAGCTCCATGATCACGAACGTCTTGCCCACGCCCGCGCCGCCGAAGATCGCGGCCTTGCCGCCCTTGAGGAACGGGCAGATGAGGTCGACGACCTTGAGACCGGTCTCGAGCACCTCGTTCGAGATCGACTGCTCCTCGAAGGTCGGCGGGTCACGGTGGATCGGGTCGCGGCGCACGCCCGTCACGGGTCCCTTCCCGTCGATCGGCTCCCCGATGACGTTGAGGAGGCGGCCGAGCACGTCCGGGCCGACGGGGACGGTGATCGGACCGCCGAGGTCCAGGACCTCCGTGCCGCGGCGCAGGCCATCGGTCGTGTCCATGGCGACGGCGCGCACCCAGTTGTTCCCGAGGTGCTGCTGCACCTCGGCGACGAGGTATCCACCGCCTTCGCGCTCGATCCGGAGCGCGTGATAGATCTGCGGGAGCTTCCCCTCGTCGAATTCGACGTCGAGGACCGGACCGATGATCTGGACGATCCGCCCGACGTTCTTCGTGGCCTCCGCGGCCTTCGCCTTCGTCGCTACTGCCATGTCCTCACCCCTTTGCCATCGCTTCTGCGCCGGTCGCGATCTCGAGCATCTCCTTGGTGATGCGTCCCTGTCGTGCCTTGTTGCTCGCGAGCGTCAGCTCCTCGATGAGGTCCGTCGCGTTGTCCGTCGCGTTGCGCATCGCGACCATCCGTGCCGACTGCTCGGACGCGATGCTCTCGAGGATCGCCTGGTACACGGATACCTCGATGAGCCGCGGGAGCACCGAGCCGAGGACCGTCGCCGGGTCGGGCTCGAAGATGTACTCCAGCGGGGGCAGCGCGTCGATGTCCTCCTCTTCCGGGACGAACGGCAGGATCCGCCGCAGCGTCGGCACCTGGCGCAGCGTGTTCACGAAGCGCGTGAACGCGAGGTGTACCTCGTCGACCCGGCCGGAGACGTACTCCTCCTGCGCCACGCGCGCGATGACGTTCGTCTCGGTCGAGCTCGGCCGGTCGCCAAGGCCGGTGAACTCGGCGATGAGCGGCGCGCGCAGGCGCCGCACCGCCGCGATCCCCTTCCGGCCGACCGCGACGTACCCGACATCGGGCTTCTCGCGCGCGAACCGGAACGCGGCGCGCATGAGGTTCGTGTTCATGGCACCGACGAGGCCGCGGTCGCTCGTCACGAGGAGGATCGCGACGCGCTGGACCGGACGCCGGACCAGCAGCGGGTGCGCCTCCGGCTCCGCGTACGGGCCCAGGTCGTTGAGCACGCTCCGCAGGCGATCCTCGTAGGGCCGCGAGGCGAGCACCGAGCTCTGCGCGCGGCGCATGCGCGAGGCGGCGACGGTCTGCATCGCCTTGGTGACCTGACGGATGTTGCGGATGCTGCGCAGGCGCCGCCGCAGCTCGCGCTCTGACGGCATCGGCCTACGCCTGCCCGATCACGGGGCCCCTACCCCGTGAGGCTCCGTGTACCGGTTCGTCCTCTTGAACTCGTCGAGCATCGCCCGGACGGCCTTCTCGACCTCGGGCGTCCACTTCCGCTCCTTGAGGATCAGCCTGCCGACGTCCGGATGCTGCGTGTCCATGAAGCGGTCGAGGTCGCGCTCGAACTGGCCGACCTTGTCCTTCGGCACGTCGTCGAGGTATCCCGCCGTGCCGGTGAAGATGATCACGATCTCCTTCTCGACCGTCAGCGGCTGGTACTGCGGCTGCTTGAGGATCTCGACGAGCCGCTCGCCGCGGCGGAGCTGCGCGAGCGTGGCCTTGTCGAGGTCCGAGCCGAACTGCGCGAACGCGGCGAGCTCGCGGTACTGGCCGAGGTCGAGCTTCAGGCTCCCGGTCACCTTGCTCATCGCCTTGACCTGCGCGTCGCCGCCGACCCGCGAGACGGAGAGGCCGGTGTTCATCGCGGGACGGACACCGGCGTTGAAGAGGTCCGTCTCGAGATAGATCTGGCCATCGGTGATGGAGATGACGTTCGCCGGGATGTACGCGGCGATGTCGTTCGCCTGCGTCTCGATGATCGGGAGCGCCGTCAGCGAGCCGTTCCCGTTCTCGTCATTCATGCGTGCGGCACGCTCGAGCAGGCGCGAATGCAGGTAGAAGACGTCGCCCGGATACGCCTCGCGGCCCGGGGGACGGCGCGCCAGGAGCGACACCTGCCGGTAGGCCTGCGCGTGCTTCGTGAGGTCGTCGTAGACGCAGAGGGCGTCCTTCCCGGCGTCCCGGAAGTGCTCGCCGATCGCGCAGCCCGCGTACGGGGCGAGGTACTGCATCGTGGCGGCGTCCGAGGCGCCGGCGATGACGACGGTCGTGTGTTCCATCGCGCCGTGCTCCTCGAGCGTTGCCACGATCTTCGCGACGGACGACTCCTTCTGTCCGATCGCGACGTAGATGCAGTACACGCCCTGGCCCTTCTGGTTGATGATCGTGTCGATCGCGATCGCGGTCTTGCCCGTCTGCCGGTCACCGATGATCAGCTCGCGCTGGCCGCGGCCGATCGGCGTGATGGAGTCGATGACCTTGATGCCTGTCTGGAGCGGGGTATCGACGTTCTTGCGCTTGATGACGCCGGGAGCGACCACGTCGATGCGGCGGGTCTCCGCCGTCTCGATCGCGCCCTTGCCGTCGAGCGGTCGCCCGAGCGTGTCGACGACACGTCCGACGAGCGCGTCCCCGACCGGCACCTCGGCGATGCGGCCCGTGGTCCGCACCTCACCGCCCTCGGTGATCCGCGTGTAGTCGCCGAGGACGATGGCGCTGACGGTGTCCTCCTCGAGGTTGAACGCGAGCCCGAAGATGCCGTTCCCGAAGTCGAGGAGCTCGGAGGCCATGCACCCCGAGAGCCCGTAGATCCGCGCGATCCCATCGCCGATCTCGACGACGGTCCCGACGTCGGCGGCCTCCGGCCGCCCGTCGAAGCCTCTGATCTGCGCCTTGATGATCTCGGTGATCTCGGATGAGGTCGTGGCCATCGTGCCCTCCTTCTAGCGAGCCAGCTGCTGCAGCAGCGAATGGAGCCGCGCGCGCAGCGATGCGTCGACCAGGTGGTCACCCACCTGGAGACGCGCACCGCCGAGCAGGTCGGGGTCGACCGCGAACGTCGCCCTGATCGTCTTGCCGGTCGCGTGCGACAGCCGCGAGACGAGCGCGTCGCGCGCCGCGCCGTCGAGCTCGACGGCCGTGGTCACACGGGCCCGCGCGATGCCCGCGCGCTGCTCGACGAGCTGGGTGAACGCGTCCGTGATGCGTCCGATGAGCGCCATGCGATGCCGGCGCACGAGGAGCGCGACGAGCCCGCGCACCGGATCGGGCTGGCCCTTCGTCGCCGCATCGGCTGCCTGCAGGCGACGCTCGAGCGGGACGCCGGGGTCGCCGAGCATCCGCACAGTGGACGGGGCAAGCCCGCCGAGCTGCTCGAGCGCGGCGTGATACGCCGGCACGGCGCCTTCCGCGGTCGCGATGTCGAGGACGGCCTCCGCGTAACGGCGCGGACCGGATCCGCCGAGCGCCACGGCTAGCTGGGGCGGCCGAGCTGCGGCCCGGCCTCATCGAGGGCGCGCTCGATCAGTGTCTTGTGCGCCGCGGCGTCGACCTCCCTGCCGAGGATCCTCCCCGCCGCGAGGACCGCCATGGACGCGACCTCGCCCCGCAGCTCCGCAAGGGCCTGGCGATGGAGCTGCTCGGCGTCCGATCTCGCGCGGTCGCGGATGTGGTCGCCCTCCGCCTTCGCCTCCGCGCGGGTCTGGGCGGCGGCGTCCTCGGCGGCTTTGGTGGTGCGGTCCGCGATCTCCTTCGCTTCGCGGCGCGCCCGATCGAGGAGGCGCTCCACCTCCGCCTTCATCTCCTCACGCTCTCGCTTCGCGGCCTCCGCAGCCTCCAGGCCCTCGCGGATCCGGGCCGCCCGCGCGTCGAGCGTGCGCGTGATGGGACCCCACATGGACCGCTGCAGAACGTAGAGGAGCACCAGGAAGTTGACGATGGACACGAGCACCCAGAACGGATGCACGATGAGCGCGCTCGATCCGCCTTCCGCGGCCAGGGGAGCGAAGAGCATCGCCTAGAGCGCCTTGCCTTGCAGCAGGAACGCGATCACGAACGAGAAGATACCGAGCGACTCGGCGAAGACGACGATGATGATGCCGTTCGTGCGGATCGCGTTGGCGGCGTCGGGGTTGCGTCCGGTCGCCTCCGCGACCTTCGACCCCGCGATGCCGATGCCGAGACCAGCGCCGAGCGCTCCGAGTCCGATCGCCAGACCAGCGCCAAGCCACGCCAGGTTCATGCCATACCTCCTCGCGAATTCAGGCCGCGTGTGCCGCTTCGTGCGCGCCTTCGTGCTCCTCGCCTCCGTGCGACTCGAGCGCCAGCACGATGTAGAGCAGCACGAGGAACGCGAAGACGAACGCCTGGATGAAGCCGATGAAGAGCTCCAGACCGATGAACGGGAGCACGAAGCTCGGGACGAACAGCAGCGCCGCGAGGACGGCGAGGACGATCTCGCCACCCCAGATGTTGCCCCAGAGACGGAGGGTGAGCGTGAGGATGCGGAAGATCTCGCTGAAGAGCTCGATCGCTCCGACGATGATCATCACGACGCCGACGAGGATGCCCTCCTTGAAGCCGGTGAAGTTGATCCAGCGCGAGAAGTAGCCGACCCCGTTCTGGCGCACGCCCGCAGCCTGATACCAGACGAATCCCGTGAGCGCCAGCGCGAGGTTGGTGTGGTAGTCGGAGGTCGGTGCGCGCAGCACCTCGACCTGGCCCACGAGCGGCACGATGGAGAGCCAGTTCGAGAGCAGCCCGAAGAGGAACAGGGTGCCGAACAGCGGCAGGTACCGCACGACACGCACTCCCCCGGCATCGCGCATGAAGTCGACGAGACCCTGGACCACCGATTCGATGAGGTTCTGGAAGCGTCCGGGCACCTCGGTCACGGCACGCGCCGCCGCCAGGCCGATGACGAACAGGACGGCCATGACCAGCCATGACGTGAGGATCGAGTTCGAGATGGAGATGTCATTCCAGATCGACACGACGCCGCCCTCGGAGGGGTGCTCGTCACCACCGAGCTGGATGATCGGCGAGCCGGCCTGCTCGGCGACGTGGATGTCGGCCTGACCCGGCGGCCAGTTCGGGAGGTTCCCGGTCAGCGCCGCTCCGAGCACGGCGAGTCCGTTCAAGAGGAGCACGAGAAGTAGGACCTGCCTCACTGGATCTCCTGGTCCGCCTCCTTCTTCCGTGCTCGCTCGTCGATCTCTCGGTCCCAGCGCCGCCCGGCCTCACGCGCCGCCTCCGTGGTCGGCGGCACGGGGTGAGCGGCCATGTAGCGCCGGATCACGAGGTACATGCCCGCACCCGCGACCACCAAGCCCGCAATGACGACGACCAGCTGCAGCGCCGTGTCCTGCGTGACCTGCTGCGATAGCCACGCCGCCGCGAAGAGCGGCACGCCGACGGCCACCGCCACCTGCCACGAGATCCCCAGCACATCGCCGGCGACCCCGCCCGGACTCCGCTCAGGCATGCCAACACTCGAAGGTCCGGCTGTTGGATGTCTGGCCCAGGATCGCCGCGTTCGCACGCGCTCCACCCGGGGTGCGGAGCTCGGCCAAGACGGGCTGAGTGTACGGGCGCCCCCCGGCCCGTGCAGAGCCCCCAGGACGGTACGGAGGTCCTGGACGTGCCGCGGCCGAAGGCTCCGATCCGCTGCTGCTCACAAGGCTCTTACTCTCCTGCACGTGCCCCGCCCGAAGGGCCTCCGCAGCGCGGAGGAGGTCGTCCCGAAGCTCGGCGTGAGACCGGGTGTGCCCGCCCTGCGGATCGGCGACGTCGCGACATACGACCGGGTCGTCGAGCACCTCGCCGGGCATCTGGACCGCACGGAGCTCGACCTGCCGCTGCGGTTCTTCGCGGCGCGGTACGGCCTGGTGCTGTGCTTCGCCCTCGAGAGCGTCGATCTGGCGGCGCTCGCCCGCGAGCTGACGCGCGTGACGAACCCCGAGGGCCGGATCTGGGTGGTCGCCTGGAAGAAGGACTCACTCAAGGGCGGCGCACCCTCGTGGGAGCGGCTCCAGGAGGCGGTCCTGCCGACCGGGTGGGTCGACAACAAGATCCTCTCGTTCGGCGAGGAGGCCTACGGCACCCAATACGTGCTGCGGAAAGAACGCCGCCGATAGCCGGTCAGTCGGCGGCCAGCATCTCACCGAGCTCGCGCGCGTTGTTGACGGCCTTGTCGCCGTAGCAGTTGTTCATGAGCAGATGGACCTCGCGCGCCTGCTCCGCGACCGTGCGGATCCGCGGGATCCACTCGAACAGCTCGGGCTTCGAGTACTTGTGGTCGAAGCGCTCCGCCGCGGTGATCCCCTTCTTCTGCCAGTTCTCTGAGTTGCGGCCGTGGAACCGGACGATCGCGAGGGCCGCGTTCGTCACCGCCGCCACGGGCGGGATGCTCGAGGGGAAGCCCTGCGGCTCATCGACGCTCACGTACGTCAAGCCGTTGTCCGACAGGAAGCGCAGTGTCTCCTCCCTGTTGCGCTCGCTCATCCACGTGCCGTTCCGGAACTCGACGGCGAGCGTGTCGTCGGGCAGCAGCTCCTTGGCCCTGAGGATCGCCTCCTTGTTGTCGCGCGAGATGACGAACCAGTCCGGGTACTGGAGGAGGATCGCACCGAGCTTGCCGCTCTGGCGCAGCGGCTCGAGCGCTGTCCAGAAGCGTTTGTGGATCTCCTCGAGCGTCTCGCTCGGGAGGTCCTTCGGGTAGAGGCGCTTCTTCTCCTGAGCCGCCTTCGGGAGCGCCTCGCGGATGTCCTTCGGCAGCCGTCTCGTCTCGGTCGGATGCGTCGTGATCGGCGCGTACGCCTTGAAGCTCATCGTGAATCCGTCGGGCGTGCGGTCGCGCCACAGCGCGGCCTGCTTCGGATCCGGCAGCGCGTAGTACGCGGCGTCGTTCTCGACGATAGGAAAGCGCTCGGCGTAGTAGCGCAGGCGCGCCTCGGGATCCTTCGCGATGCGCTCCGGGTACCACCCCGACGTCAGCAGCGTCGGGTCCGTCCACGAGCAGGTGCCAAGACGTATTTCGGAAGTGCCAAGACGGATCACGGAGGTCCCCGATGTGACCACGGCCGGGGTCCCGATCCGCATCCTACTCACATCGGTACGTTCACTTCTCCGTAGCACCGTCCCCGTCGCGTTCCGGCATGGAGAGCGCGAGGACCCCCAGCAGCAGCGCGAAGCCGGTGAAGGTCGCTATCTGCGCGACGCCGTCCATGACGAACGTGAGCGCGGCGAGCCCGAGCGTGAGCGCGTAGATGAGCAGCACCGACTGCGCGTGCGTCAGCCCGAGGTCGAGCAGGCGGTGGTGGAAGTGCCCCCGGTCCGGCGCGAACGGCGGGCGGCGCTGCAGCGATCGGCGGATGAGCACGTAGAAGGTGTCCACGATCGGGATCGCCAGGACGAGCAGCGCGGTCGGCACCTTCGCGGTGCCGAAGATCGAGAGGACCGCGAGCATCGTCCCGAGGAACGTCACGCCGGTCGTGCCGAGGAAGATCCGCGCCGGATGGAAGTTGAAGAAGAGGAACCCGGCGATCGCGCCCGAGAGCGTGAACGCCATCCACGCCACGAACGGTTCGTTCACATGAGGCAGCAGCGCGGTCGCGCCGAGCGCGAGCGCGGCGATGATCGCCACGCCCGCCGCGAGGCCGTCCAGCCCGTCGAGGAAGTTCAGGGCGACGTTCATGCCCACGACCCAGAAGACGGTGAAGCCGACCGCGATCGCGGGCGCGAGCTCGACGAGGGCGCCGCCATCGAAGGGATCGGTGATGAAGTCGATGCGGATGCCCGCCGCGATCACCACAGCCGCGATCGCGAGGTGGCCGAGCATCTGCCACCGCGCGCGCAGATCGAACACGTCATCGAGCAGACCGACCGCGAGACCAACGGCCGCCGCGAGGGCGGTGAGCGTGAAGCGCGGAGAGCGCACCTCCTCCGGGATGAGGAACGGTCCTCCGGCGAGGCGGTCGATGATCCAGAACACCAGGATCGCCGCCCCGAAGCCGGCCGCGATCGCGAGGCCGCCCGGCCGCGGGATCGGTCGCGGGTGGCGCCGCCGGCCGCCCGGCACGTCGAGCACCTTGAAGCGGTGCGACAGCGCCGCGACGAGCGGCGCGGAGATCACCGCGACGAGGAAGGCGACGATCGTCGACCCGAGGAAGAGCAGGAGGACGGGGGACATCCGTGACGACGATACCCGTACGATGCCCGCCGAGGATGAGACTTTCGGACCGTGTCGCCGTGGTCACGGGCGGTGCGAAGGGCATCGGCGCCGAGACCGCCCGTGTCTTCGCGGCCGAAGGCGCGCGGGTGATCGTCTGGGACGTCGCCGGCGAGGCGCCAGGCGAGGGCATCGTGT
This sequence comes from Chloroflexota bacterium, assembly GCA_016183435.1. Lineage (GTDB taxonomy): Bacteria > Chloroflexota > Limnocylindria > P2-11E > P2-11E > JACPOT01. The sequence continues at coordinate 13,100 of JACPEQ010000008.1, read as the reverse complement.
TCCGCCAGGTGGACGTGACGGACCCGTCATCCGTCGCGGACGCGGTCGGCGCGGCGCTGACGTCGCACGGGCGCATCGACATCCTCGTGAACAACGCGGGGATCCTGCGCGACGCGCAGCTCGTGAAGGCGAAAGAGGGCGAGATCGTCGCGATGAGCGACGCCGACTTCGACACGGTGATCTCCGTGAACCTGAAAGGCGTCTTCAACTGCGCGCGCGCGGTCGCGCCCGTCATGATCCGCCAGGGACGCGGGCGCATCCTCAACGCGTCGTCCGTCGTCGGTCTGTACGGCAACTTCGGGCAGACGAACTACGTCGCGGCGAAGGCGGCGGTCATCGGCATGACGAGGGTGTGGGCCCGAGAGCTCGGGCCAAAGGGCGTCACCGTGAACGCCGTCGCCCCGGGATTCATCGGGACGGACATGGTCCGGCAGATGCCGGAGAAGATCCTCGCCACGATGATCGAGCGCACGCCGGTCCGCCGTCTGGGCGAGCCGCGCGACGTGGCGCTCGCGTACCTCTATCTCGCTTCGGACGACGCCTCGTTCGTGAACGGCGCCGTGCTGAGCGTCGACGGCGGCGTCGTCGTCGGGACCTGACCAATAGCCGTCGGCTCGCTTCGCTCGGTCGCGGCTAGCCGCCCCGCTCTTGGCGGAGCCGGATCCTCGCTCGATCTAGTCGAACTCCACACGCATCGTGCGCGCGACGAGCATCCAGACGCCGGTGAGGATCAGCAGCAGCGGGAAGGCGTACTGGCCGAGGAACCCGAGGTCGCGCCCGCTGATGTGCACCACGCCTTCGAAGAACGAGAACCCGAGGGCGAAGAGCACCAGGAAGAAGGCCGCCATCGACAGTCCTCGCCGCGCGCCCCGGGGATGTCGGGTGAGCAGCGCGCGCAGCATCGTGGCGACCCCCACCGACGCGGGGATCAGCGCCCACGCGTACGCCCAGCTCTCCCAGTGCCGGGTCGTGTTCTGGTACAGCAGGATGAGGCCGACCGTCGTGACGATCGTCCCGGGGAACACGAGCCCGCGCGACGGGTCGAAGCCGCTGAGCCCCATGAGCAACATGAGCGCGCCGGCGCCGACGATGATCATCGGCCAGCCGTAGCGGCCGACGTCGAGGCCGAGGACCTGCGCGGCGAAGAAGACGATGCCCAGCGCGATGAGCAGGGCGCCGAGGCCGGTGGTCCCAGCCCAGTCGTTCGATCTCATCTCACGTCCCGAATTGCCGGTCCCCCGCGTCACCGAGGCCCGGCACGATGTAGCCCTTCTCGTTGAGGTGATCGTCGAGCGCGGCGATGTGGATGGGCACGTCGGGGTGCGCCGACGACAGCGTCGCCACACCCTCGGGGATGCGCTTGGCGCCCCATCGCTTCAACACGTCGACGGTCGCGGTCGCGGAACCGCCCGTCGCCAGCATCGGGTCGAGGACGAGGCAAACTTGCGCCGTCGCCTCGGACGGCAGCTTGTTGTAGTACTCGATCGGCCGCAGGGTCCGCTCGTCGCGGAACAGCCCGATGTGCCACACCTGCGCCTCGGGCACGAGGTCGAGCGCCGCCTCGACCATGCCGATCCCGGCGCGAAGCACAGGCACGAGCCCGACGGTCTCCTTCAATTTCGCCCCTCTATACGCCGCGAGCGGGGTGCGTATCTCGCTGTCCGTCAGGGCGAGATCGGCGGTGGCCTCGTACAGCACGAGCGTCGCGATCTGGTTCACCAGGTGGCGGAACTCGGTCGGAGGCGTCCGCTCGTCCCGGAGCCGGGTGAGCTTCTCCCTCACGAGCGGGTGTGGTGACACGTGCAGGCGCGCCGAGATCGCGACCGCATCCTTCGGCGCGACCTCCCTCGTCACGCCCGGACGGCCTCGCGGGTGATGCCCGGCACCGGGAAGCGCGACGTGAGGTCGAGGACCTCGCTCGCGATGTCCTTCAGCGCCGCCTCGTCCTTCGACGCGCGCACGGCGCGGGCGATGAGCGCGCCGATGCGCTTCATCTCCGCTTCCTTCATGCCGCGCGTGGTGACCGCCGGCGTGCCGACGCGGATGCCCGACGCGACCGCGGGCTTCTCCGGGTCGTACGGGATGGTGTTCTTGTTCACGGTGATGTTCACCGCGTCGAGGGTCTTCTCCGCCGTCTTGCCGGTCATCTTCAGCGGCCGGACGTCCACGAGGATGAGGTGGTTGTCGGTGCCGCCGCTGACGATGCGCAGGCCTTCGCTCGCGAGCGACTCCGCAAGCACGACCGCGTTCGCGCGGATCTGGCGCGCGTACTCCTTGAACTCCGGCGTCGCCGCCTCCTTCAGCGCGACCGCCTTCCCCGCGATCACGTGCATGAGCGGGCCGCCCTGCGAGTACGGGAACACCGCCTTGTCGACGGCCTTCGCGAGATCCGCGGTGCAGAGGATCATCCCCGCGCGCGGGCCGCGCAGCGTCTTGTGCGTCGTCGTCGTGACGACCTGGCAGTACGGCACGGGGTTCGGGTGCTCACCCGCCGCGACGAGCCCGGCGAAGTGCGCCATGTCGGTCAGGAGGATCGCGCCGGCCTCGTCCGCGATCTCGCGCAGGATCTTGAACTCCCACACCCGCGGATACGCGGTCGCGCCCGCCACGATGACGCGCGGCGTGTGCTCGCGCGCGAGCGAGCGGATCTCGTCGTAGTCGACGTACTCGGTGTCGCGCCGCACGTGGTACGGGACGAACTTGTAGAGCTGCGCCGAGAAGTTCACCGGCGAGCCGTGCGTGAGGTGGCCGCCCTGGTCGAGCGCGAGGCCGAGGAACGTGTCGCCCGGCTTCGCGATCGCGGCGTACGCGGCCATGTTCGCTTGCGCGCCCGCGTGGGGCTGCACGTTCGCGTGCTCCGCGCCGAACAGCGCCTTGGCGCGCTCGATCGCGAGCGACTCGGCGACGTCCACCCACTCGCAGCCGCCGTAGTAGCGGCGGCCGGGGTAGCCCTCGGCGTACTTGTTCGTGAGGACGCTGCCGACCGCCTCGAGCACCGCGGCGCTCGTGTAGTTCTCCGAGGCGATGAGCTCGATCTTCTCGACCTGGCGCTTCTCCTCGTTGCGCATCGCCGCGTAGAGCTCGGGGTCGGTCCGTTCGACGTGCTTCAGCTCGGTCATGGCGTGACACCTCTCTTCATGCCCTGTGTGCCGTCCGCGGTGACCCCGCGTGCCTCGAGGGCCGCGATCTGCTCGCGGCGCCGGGCGTGGCGCCCGCCCTCGGGCGTCGCGGTGAAGTACGCGTCCAGGATGCTCTTGGCGAGCTCGACGCCGAGGACGCGCTCGCCGAGCGTCAGGTAGTTCACGTCCACATGCGTCACGGCGTCGCGCGCGCTCCACTCGTCGCTCACGACGGCGGCGCGCACGCCCGGGACCTTGTTCGCGGCGATCATCGGGCCGATGCCCGACCCGCACGTGAAGATCCCCCGCTCCACCTCACCGCTCGCGACGGCGCGCGCGAGCTTCACGGCGTACTCCGGGTAGTCGACGACCGCCGTGCCATTGGATCCGTAGTCGACGATCTCGTGGCCGTGCCGGCGAAGGTGCGCCGTGACCTCCTGCTTCAGCACCTGCCCCGCGTGGTCCGCCGCGACGCCGACCTTCATTTCCGACCCTCGCTCATGCGGCCGCACCGCGGATGGCGCGCTCGATCTCCTTCGCGCTCACCGCGCCTTCCCGGAGGATCCGCGGCTCCGGACCCGTGCAGTCGACCACCGTGGACGCGACACCGCCCGGCGTCCGCCCGCCGTCGATCACGAGCGCGATGCGGCCGTCGAGCTGCTCGAGCACCTCCGCGGCCGTCGTCGCATCAGGACGCCCCGAGAGGTTCGCGCTCGTCACGGGGAGCCCACCGCCGCTCGCGGCGATGAGGCGGCGCGCGAGGTCGTTCGCGGGCACGCGGAACGCGAGCGTGCCGCGGCGCGGCGCGACGAGGACGATCGTCAGCGGCCCCGGCCAGAACCGCTCCGCGAGCGCGCGCGCCGCGGGAGTGACGATCGCGCTCGCCTCGAGGTGCGACGCGTCCGAGAGGAGGACCGGGATGCGCCTGTCCCTTGGCCGGCCCTTCGCCTTGAACAGCGCCTCGATGTGGCCATGGCCGGCGGCCACGCCGTAGACGGTGTCGGTGGGGAACGCGACGACCTCGCCTCTGTCGAGGGCCGCCGCCGCCTCCTCGACCACGCCCGGCGCATCGGCCTTCACAAGGCGGGTCTTCACGAGGCGATGATATGGACCCGGCCACACACGCGTCGCGGCGCTACACCGCAACGCGCTCGAAGCGCTTGAGGATCGTGTCGACCGTGTCGTTCACCGACTGCGTGCTCGTGTCGAGCACGAACCAGCCGGCCTCGGGCGGGCATCCCGCGAGCAGCTGGCCGTGCATGCGCGCCGCGACCGGCTCCAGGATCTTCGTGTCGAAGGTCTTGTTCGTCCGCTGCGAGTTGCGGCGGTGCACGACGAAGATCGACGGGCTGAGCAGGATCTTGCGCGGCGTGAGTCCGCCGAAGTGCGGGAGGTACTGGGGCATGTCGGCCTCGCGCACGACGTCGTCGATGACGACGGTGAAGCCGTTCGCGACGTAGTCGGCCGCGAGCCGCGCGGCATTGCGGCGGGCGATCTCGAACTGCAGCGACGTGTCGGCGTTCCAGTCGAGCGGGCTCGCGAGGCCGCTGCGCACGAGCTGGCGCAGATCGTCCATCGGCAGGTGCACGCCCTTTGGGTACTTGCGCGCGAGCGCGTCCGCGACGCTCGACTTGCCGGAGCCCGGCACGCCGGAGATCAGCCACAGGAAGCCGCTGCTCAGCGAGCCGATCATCCGCGCTGCCCCTCCACGACGCGCGGAGATCCGGTCAGATCCCGCAGCACCCGCGTCGTGCCGCGGATCCTACCGCGCAGCAACTCCTGCACGGTATCTGCCTGGGGCGGATCGCACTCGAAGAACGCGGCGCCGCCGGGCGCGAGACGCTCCGGCAGCTGATCGACGCAGCGGCGGATCACGTCGAGGCCGTCCGGGCCCGCGACGACCGCGACGGGAGGCTCGAACGCGAGCGAGGTCCGGTCTCCGGCGAGATGCTCGACGGCCTCCGGCCGCAGGTAGGGGAGGTTCGCCGCGACGGCGTCGACCTGTCCGCCGATCGGGCCCAGGAGGTCGCCCTGCCGCAGGTCGACGCGATCCGACACCTGGTGCGCCGCGGCGTTCGTGCGCGCCACGGCGAGCGCGCCGGCGGAGACGTCGGTCGCGACGACGTGCGCGCGCGGCTCGCTGGCCGCGACGGCGATCGCGATGGCGCCCGATCCCGTCCCGACGTCCGCGACGCGCATGCGCCCGGTCGTCCGGATGAACGCGAGCACGGCTTCGACGAGGAGCTCCGTCTCCGGGCGCGGGATGAGGACGCGTCGATCGACGGCGAAGCGCAGCCCGAAGAACTCCTTGTGCCCGCGCAGGTACGCGACGGGCTCGCCCGCGGCGCGCCGCTCGACGAGGTCCCGGTACGCCTGCTCCTGCTCTGACGTGAGCGGTGCGTCAAGGTGTGCGTACAGCGCCTCCTTCGAGATGCCGCAGACGTGCGCGAGCAGCAGGTCGGCATCGAGCGCCGCGCTCGGATCCGCGGCCGCGCGGAGTCGAGCGGCCGCGTCCGGTCGCGCGTCGCCGCGCGTGATCACGCACGCAGTATCGCCGCCGCCATGTCGACACGATGGGCCGCGCACCCGATCCGCGACCATTACCTGCATCGGAGAGAGCGCGGGCTAACATCTCCCTCTCGCTCAAGGGGAGGGGCGCCACCATCAGCATCGCCACGCTCGTCGCGCGACCGCAGATCGTCTCCGCACGCGACGCCACGTGAGCTCCTGGCGCGCGCTGCTACGCGGCGACCCGCTCCCCTGGCTCCTCGAGAAGCGCGACCCGGCCGTGCGCGCGGCGACCCTGCGGCACATCCTCGATCGCTCTCCGCGCGATCCCGAGCTGCGCGAGGCGCAGACCCGCGCGATGTCGTCGCCGCCCATCTCGACGATCCTGCGGCGCCAGAACGCCGAAGGCCGCTGGAACGGCGGCCATTACTCGCCGAAGTACACGTCATCGCACTGGTCGATGCTGCTGCTCACCGAATACGGGATCGACGGATCCGACGGTCGCGTGCGGCTCGGCGCCCGCCGCATCCTCGAGGACCTCGCCGCGGGGAAGGCCGGCATGGGCTGGGTCCTCGACCGCGACCACGGCGCCGCGTGCTACACCGCCAACGTCATCCGCTACGTCAGCGGGGCGGGCTACGGCACCGACCCGCGCATCGAGCCCCTGATCCAAAGGCTCGTGCGCGACGCGAAGAAGTTCGATGCCGCCTGCTGGATCAACGGCGAGCAGCCGTGCGCCTGGGGCTACGCGCGGCTCGTCTGGGGACTGGCCGCGTTGCCAGAGGCCGCGCGCACCCGCGAGGTCGAGCGCGCGATCCGGCGGGGGGTCGAGTTCCTCCTGAGCTTCAAGGTCGATCGTGGTGCCTACCCGACGGCGACCACGCCGAGCTATCTCTGGCGCCAGGTGAGCTTCCCGCTCTTCTACCAGGCCGACGTCCTTTTCGTGCTCCGCGCGCTCGACGCCGCCGACGCGCTCGACGACCCGCGCGCGCAGTCCTCGATCGCGTGGCTGCTCGCGCGGCAGGACGAGCGGGGCCGCTGGGGCGGGCGCGCTCCGTACACGGACCGCATGCCGTCGCGCATCGACGCCAGCAAGTGGGTCACGCTGCACGCCATCACGCTCCTCAAACACGCGTTCCCGGGACCCGCGGACTGAAGCGCACGCTCGCGGTCCCGCGCCTTCGCCAAGGCAGTGGCCAGGAGTGCTCCCTCCTCGCATGCCTGGCCCTCTCGACCGGGACCGAGTACGACCTGCTCATGGGCGCCAGCGGAGCGGCGTTCACGACGACCATCGACGCCGGCGGATGGGACCCTCTCGCCGCCTCGCCACTGGACGACGCGACGCTCGAGCGCGGCGCGCGCGCGGCGGGCGTGCGGCCCGATCGCGTCGAGCCGCCGTTCGACGAGGACATGCGCGCCCTCGTGCTCGACCTGGTGAAGGGAGCGATCGAGGCGAAGCTGCCGCCGCTCGTGCGCGGCGCGATCGGGCCGCCGGAGTACGGGCTCGTCGTCGGGTACGAGGACGCGACGCCGAAGCTCTACGTGCGCACGTATTTCGACCCGACCGACGAGGCGCCGACCGTGGGGTGGGAGGCCTTCACCGGTCCGGGGCACGGCGCGCTCGTCTTCCTCGACCGGGGCACGTCGCCCGATCGCGCGACGCTCGCGCGCACCGGGATCGACGTCGCGAAGGCGGCGGCCGACGCGAGCGACGCGGCACTGGGATCGTGGCTGTCGGCGCTTCGCGACGAGTCGAGGTGGAAGGATCCCAAGCACGGCGGAACGGCGGCGTTCGCCGATCACGCGATGCGCACGATCCTCCACGACAAGCGCCGAGCCGCGGCGCGGTTCCTCCGCTCCGTGCGCGAGTCGCTCCCCGCGCGGAGCGGGGCCGAGGTCCTGCGCGCGGCCGAGGCGTACGGCAACGTCGCCGACGCGGCGGAGAAGGTCGGCGTCGGTGCGTTCGACCCCGCCGTTGCCCTGCGATTCGTCGAAGGCGGGCAGCGCCGAGCGTGGGCGAACGCGCTCGAGGGCGCGATGGCCCACGAGGCCGAGGCGCACGACGCGCTGCGCGCCGCATGAGCGACCTCCTCATCGCCGCGCTCCTCGGCCTCATCCAAGGCTTGACGGAGTTCCTTCCCGTGAGCTCGACCGCGCACCTCGTCATCGCCGAGAAGGTGTTCCGTCTGGATCCGGCCCGCTTTGGGCTCTCGTTCGACATCGCGGTGCACCTCGGGACCGCGTTCGCCGTGCTCCTCTCCTTCGCCCGGACGTGGGTGGACCTGCTGCTGGACGTGCTGCGACGCCACTGGCGGATGCCGGCCCTCCTGGCCGTCGGCATCGTGCCGGCCGCGATCGCGGGCACGTTGCTGGAATCGACCGTCGAGGTCCAACTGCGTGATATCCGCGTCATCACCGCGACGCTGGTCCTCGGTTCGCTCATCTTCTGGCTGGCGGAACGGATGGCCACTCAGCGCCGCCCGATGGGCGCTCTTCGCGCGAGTGATGCGTTCTATATGGGCCTGGCGCAGGCGGTCGCGCTGCTCCCGGGGATCAGCCGGTCGGGCATCACCATCTCCGCGGGTCTGGGGCTCGGCCTGACCCGCGCGGACGCCACCCGGTTCAGCTTCCTCCTCGCAACACCGGTGATCGCGGGCGTCGGCGCGAAGGCGTTGCTCGACGCCCGGCGCTCGGCCGAGCTCCTCGCGCAGCCCGAGCTCGCGATCGTCGGCTTCGTGGCGTCGTTCCTGTCCGGCCTCGCCGCGGTCGCGTTCCTCATGCGCTTCCTGCGGACGAACTCGCTGAACTGGTTCATCCCCTACCGGCTCGCGCTCGCCACGGTGCTGGCCATCGCGGCGTTGTTCGGAGCCGCCTGACCCTCGACGCTCGCTCGCGACCGCGACGGAGTGAGCCGTCACGGGAGATAGCCCTACGGGACCGTCTCGAATCCCGCGGCGACGAAGTCTGGATCGAATGCGAACGCGCGTCGTATGCCGCGCTCACGCATCACCTCGAAACTGACGTAGTCCACGAGCGACGTCTTCGTCGGCAAGCCGGCGAGGAGCGCTGCGACCGCCGCACCGTGCGTGGCAGCATCCACGACGACAAGGTCGAACAGCGGCGCGAGCCGCTGATGGAACGCACGCACCCCGTCGGCACCGAGCCGCCGCTGCAATAGCGCGGACGTTTCGACCGTGATGTATGAGTGGATCACGAGAGGCTCTCCCCGCGCTCGAGCCTCGCCAAGCCATGCGACGGCGCGAGCATGCTCAGGGTCATTGGCCGTGACATGGGCGACGATCGCCGACGAGTCAACGAGGACGGCCACGCAGACGCTCCCACTCCTCGCGCTTCTCGCGCAGGTCCCTCTCGAGATCCTCCGCGTAGTAGCGGTCATGTTCCCTGGCCAGGTCGGGCACGTCCGACCTGGCGATGCCCGCCACGGATAGCGCCGCCTCCCACTGCTCGTCGGTCGGCCCCGAGCGACCTCCGAGGCCTCGGTCGACGGCTTCGCGGATGACGGCTGATTCGGAGATGCCGCGGCGCGCCGCTTCGCGGCGGACGCGGGCTGCCTGACGTTCCGTGAACTGGACTTGTTTCCGGATCATGCCATCATGCTGGCATCGCGACCCAGTTCCGTCAACTGGGCGGCACGGCGCCGTAGGATCTCGGGGATGAGGCACGAGAGGAGCTGACGTATGGACCTTGGTCTGAACGACAAGGTCGTCTTCGTCGCGGCGGCGAGCAAGGGGCTCGGCCGCGCGATCGCGGAGGAGTTCGGGCGCGAGGGTGCCAAGGTCGTCATGTGCAGCCGCGATGAGGCAGCGATCTCGAAGGCGGCGCGTGAGATCGCCGAAGCGACGAAGGCCGAGACCCTGCCGATCGTCGCGGACCTCTCGAAGAAGGAGGACTGTGAGCGGTTCATCACGACCGGCCTCGAGAAGTTCGGGCGCCTGGACGTGCTCGTGGTGAACGCGGGCGGCCCGCCGCCCGGGCGGTTCGAGGAGCTCGACGAGGCGGCATGGGACAAGGCCTACCAGCTGACGCTGATGTCGGCGGTGCGCCTGACGAAGCAGGCGCTGCCGGAGCTGCGCAAGACGAAGGGCAATGTCGTCTTCTCGACGTCGACGTCGGTGCGCCAGCCGACGCAGTACCTGAACCTCATCCTGTCGAACGCGATCCGCGCGGCGGTCCACGGCATGCTGAAGACGCTGTCGAAGGACCTCGCGAAGGACGGCATCCGCGTGAACGCGGTGCAGCCCGGGCGCATCGCGACCGATCGGCTGATCCAGCTCGACACCGACACGGCCAAGCGGACCGGCCGCACCGCCGAGGAGGTCCGGAGGGAGTACGAGACGTCCGGGATGATCCCGCTCGGCCGCTACGGCGACCCCAAGGAGTACGCCGCCGCGGTCGTGTTCATCGCGTCGCAGCGCGCCTCGTACATCACCGGCGTCTCGCTGCAGGTGGACGGCGGCATGCTGCAGGCGATGTTCTAGCGGTGGCGCGCCGCGCATGATCGTCACGCAGCGGCTCCGGCCACACGTCTTCCGCCTTCCGATCGAGAAGATCCGCTCGGGGTACAAGAGCGACATCTACTTCGGCCGGACGAAGTACGTGCTCGAGAAGGACGGGCGGCGCGACCGCGTGACGATGCAGATCTTCCAGAAGCACTCCGGCGCCGTCATCGTCGGGACGGACCAGACGCTCGCGATCCTGCACGTCGGCGCCGGCCGCTACCGCGACCGCGAGCGCGCGCAGCGCCTGTTCGAGCGCTACCTCGAGGCCGAGCACCGCCTCTACGACGTGTGGCTGGCGCTGCCCCAGCTCGACTGGGACCGGTACGAGCCGATCGCGCGCGAGGTCTTCGAGCTCTCGCGGGAGCTCGCGACGCTCTGGGAGCCGGCGTGGCAGGACATCGCGGTCGACTCGCTCTACGACGGCGAGACCGCGAGCGCGTACGAGCCGGTCATGCGCATCGAGGGCGAGTACGCGGCCTTCGCCCATCTCGAGACGCTCTACCTCGGCGCGCTCACCGAGGGAACGAAGACCGCGACGAACACCCGCGACGTCGTCGCGGCGGCCCGCGGGAAGCCGGTGATCATGTTCGGCGCGCGGCACCAGGCACAGGAGGCGCAGGCCGGCTCCGGCTACGCGGCGTACATCGGCGGCGCCGTCGGCGTGTCCACCGACGAGCAAGGCGAGTGGTGGGGCAGCCGGGGGCTCGGGACGATCCCCCACGCGCTCATCGCGGCGTACGGCGGCGACACGACCGTCGCGACGCTGAAGTTCGACGAGCACATCAACCGGTCACCGGAGGCGCTCGGCCACCTCACGGGTCCGGGCACGCCCGAAGGGCACGTGAACGTGACCGCGCTCGTGGATTTCCAGAACGACGTCGTGAACACGTCGCTCGGCGTCGCGCACGCGCTCGGCGGCCGCCTGTGGGGCGTGCGCGTCGACACGAGCGAGTCGATGGTCGACCTCTCGGTCGTCCGCGAGCTCGCGCAGCGCGAAGGCCGCGCCGGCTCAGAGGTCCGGGGCGTCACGCCGCGGCTCGTCGAGCTGCTGCGCAGGGCGCTCGACGAGAGCGGCTACGAGCACGTGCGCATCGTCGCCTCGGGCGGGTTCGACGCCGCGAAGATCCGTCGCTTCGAGGAGCTCGGTGTCCCGGTGGACGTCTACGGCGTTGGCTCCGCGCTCGTGCACGGGACGACCTTCGACCACACCGCCGACATCGTCCGCGTCGGCGGACGCGACATGGGCAAGGTCGGCCGGGCCTTCATCGCCAGCGACCGGCTGCACCGCGTCGACTGGTCGAGCCTCTTCGACGCGCCTCGACCAGGAGCCCCGGCCCCTGGAGCCGCCGCATCGGCGCGCTCGACCTCCTGATCGTCGTCGGGCTTGTCCCGAGCCTCCTCGGCCTCATCGCGGGCATCGAGGCCCGCGGCCGCATCAGCCCTCAGGCGTTCCGGCGCGTGGTCGTCGTCTTGCTGATCGTGAGTGTGATCAACCTGGTGTGGCGAGCGATCCCTTCGGTATGATCGGCCCTCGCCACGGACCAGTGAGCAGCAGCGGATCGGAGACCTGGGCAATGTCGCACCGGCGACTTCCGTAACGTACTTGGAGATCGTCCCGGGTCTCCGCTCCATCCGCCTGCTCGGGTCGAAGGCGTACCTCGTCCTGGGGGACGAGACCACGCTCGTCGACGCGGGGCTGCGGGGCTCGGGGCAGCTGCTCCGCCGCTACCTCGAAGGGCTCGGGCGCTCGCCGCGCGACGTGAAGCGCATCGTGTGCACGCACGGTCATCCCGACCACATCGGCGGGGTGCGCGAGATCGCCGCGATGACGGGCGCCGAGGTCCTGATGCACGAGGCCGACGTCCAGCGGCTCCGCATGGGGATGAGGGAGGCGCTGCGGGCGTTGCGCCCGTGGGCGTTCGTCGCCGCCGTCACGCGCGGGCCGGAGGACGCGAGACCGCTCGCCGACGGCGCCATCCTCCCGGGGCTCGGCGGCCTGGAGGTCGTTCACACGCCGGGCCACACGCCCGGCAGCGTCTGCCTGTATTCGCCGACGCATCGCCTGGTCATCGTCGGCGACGTGCTGCAGGTGATCCGCGGCGCGCTGTCACTGCCGAGCCTCGTCTTCACCGAGGACATGGCGCTCGCGCGGCGATCCGTCGGGCGGCTCGCCGAGCTCGACGTCCGGACGATCTGCTTCGCGCACTACGCGACCTGGCGCGACGGGGGCGGCGAGGCGCTTCGCGCCCTGGCGGAAAGAGAACGAGCGACGAACGGCTTTGCCGCGAGGAGCGAGTCCACCAGCCCTGAGCGTGTCTCGGGCCGAAGGCCACGAGATAAGGAGGCGAGGGGGTGAAGGCATGAACACGCTGAACGACATCGTCCCCGCGTCGGCGCAGCGGTTCCCGAACAAGGCCGCGTTCGTCATCAAGCCCGGCTTCCGCACGCGGATCTGGACGTACCGGGATCTGGCGGACCTGGTGCCGCGAGCGGCGCGCTACCTGCGCGAGTCGGGGATCGAGAAGGGGGACCGCGTCCTCATCTGGGGCGTGAACCGTCCGGAGTACGGGATCGCGTTCCTCGCGGCGCTCCACGCCGGCGCGATCCTCGTGCCGGTCGACGTGAACTCGCTCGTCGAGTTCTCGGCGAAGATCGCGGAGCGCACACGGGCGAAGGCGATCATCGCGTCGGCCCAGACGCGCGCCCGCGCCGAGCAGGTCGGCCTGCCCGTCCACGACATGGAGCGCTTCCCCGACCGCGCGCGCGAGCGCGAGCCACTGCCCGCGGCGGACGTCGGACCGGACGACCTCGCGGAGATCGTGTTCACGTCGGGGACGACGGGCGACCCGAAGGGCGTGATGCTCAGCCACGGGAACATCCTCACGAACGCGCAGGCGGCGACGGAGATCTTCCCCATCGGTCCGAAGCAGCGGCTGCTCTCCTTCATCCCGCT
>JACPEQ010000007.1 GCA_016183435.1 Chloroflexota bacterium | reverse complement strand
GGACGTGATGATCGTCGCCGGCACAGTCACCCACAAGATGGCCCCGCGCCTGCGCCGCCTGTACGAGCAGATGCCGGAGCCGAAGTGGGTCATCGCGATGGGGAACTGCGCGTCGTCGGGCGGCGAGTTCTGGGACAGCTACGCGACGCTGCAGGGCGTCGATACGATCGTCCCGGTCGACGTGTACGTGCCGGGCTGCCCCCCGCGGCCCGAAGCTCTGACCGAAGGCGTGCTCCGACTCCGCGAGAAGATCGCCAAGGGAGGCTGATCATCGCCACCGAGACGGAGATCAGCGCGCCCGAGGAGCTCGACCTCCAGTCCGAGGAGCTCATCCTCAACCTCGGACCGCAGCACCCCTCGACACACGGCGTGCTGCGCCTTGTCCTCAAGCTGCACGGCGAGCGCGTCGCGGAGTGCGTGCCGGTCGTCGGCTACCTGCACCGCGGCCTCGAAAAGCTCTTCGAGTGGCGCACTTACCATCAGGGACCCCGGTACGCCGACCAGTCCGACTACACGGCGGCGATGCCGAACGAGCACGCGTACTGCGGCGCCGTCGAGGCGATCGCCGGCATCGAGGTCCCGCGGCGCGCCGAGTTCATCCGCGTGATCGTCGACGAGCTCTCGCGCAGTGCCGGTCATCTCGTGTGGCTCGGCACGTACGGCCTCGACGTCGGCGCGACGACGCCGATGCTCTGGTGCTTCCGCGACCGCGAGCAGATCCTCGACATGATCGAGGAGCTCTGCGGGTCGCGGATGAACCACAACTACTACCGGCCCGGCGGCCTGCTCTACGACCTCCCGCCCGGACTGCTGGGCAAGCTCACGCGCTTCCTCGACCGCTGGGAGAAGGCGATCGACGACGACTACCGGGAGATCCTCGAAGGCAACGAGATCTTTCTGGAACGCACCGTCGGGGTCGGGCTCATCCCGCGGGACGTCGCGCTGCAGTACGGCATCACCGGTCCGATCGCGCGCGGGTCCGGCGTCGACTGGGATCTGCGCCGCGACCGCCCGTACTCCGTCTACTCCGAGCTCAAGAGCCTCCAGCCCGTCGTGCGCCAGGAGGGCGACGCGTTCGCGCGCTACCTCGTCCGCGTCGGCGAGATGAAGCTCGCCATCGCCCTCATCCGCGAGTGCATCGACAAGCTGCCGGGCGGACCGGTGCGCGCGCGGCTCGGCCACGTGTGGAAGTGCCCGCGCGGCGAGGCGTACTACACGGTCGAGGGCGCGAAGGGTGAGGTCGGCTTCTACATGATCAGCGCGGGCGGGTCGAACCCCAACCCCTTCCGCGCGAAGATGCGCGGTCCGTCGTTCATGAACCTGCAGATCCTCCCGTGGCTGATCAAGGACCGTCTCATCGCCGATCTCGTGGCCATCCTCGGCTCCGTCGACATCGTGCTCGGTGAGGTCGATCGATGAGGGGGATGTTCAAGGGCATGGTCCGGACGCTCTCGCACCTGGTGCGGCCGCGCCCGGTCACACGCAAGTACCCCTATGAGAAGCGCGAGCTGCCCGAGCGCAGCCGCGGGCTCATCGCGCTCCTGCTCGAGCCCGAGACGAGCATCTTCAAGTGCGAGTCGTGCCTCATGTGCGAGAAGGCCTGCCCGCCGCGCGCGATCTCCATCTCCTACACGTTCCGCAACGGCTTCCGCAAGCGGCCGCCGATCGCGCCGCGCGCCTCGTACTACCGGATCCGCATGGTCTCGGCCGCGCCGTACGGCCCGCGGCGGCCGCTGTCGACCGTCGTGACCACGATCCCGGCCGAGGAAGAGACGGAGCTCGACCTCGCCCCGGTGCGCCGCGTCCTCGCCGAGACGCCGGCGGTCGTCGATCGCCTGCACCGCGTCCTGTACGCGACGCACGAGGCGTACGGGTACCTGCCGTGGACGGCCGCGGAGCTCATCGCGCGCGAGTTCGAGATGGCGATGGCGAGCATCTACACGACCGCGTCGATGCTCGCTAACTTCCGCGGTGCGCCCGCCGGCAGGGGCACATCGGTCCCGCGCGGCGGCCGCAGGTTCACGGGGGACCTCGGGATCGCGGGAGCGTGGCCGCAGCGGTCACCGGCCCCGGCGCACGACACCCTGCGCGAGGACGAGGTCGAGCATCCGCTGGAGCCCGCCTTTGCCCGCTAGCACCAGCTTCCGCCTCCTCGAGACGGAGGCGGACGGCGCGCTCGAGCGCGCGCGGTCCCTCTCGCCGGACGAGACGATCGCCGTCGTCGAGCGCTCCGGCCTCCGCGGCCGTGGCGGTGCCGGCTTCCCGCTCGCGCAGAAGCTGCGTGCGACACGGACCGCGGCGACGCTCGCCGGCGCCGCGTACGTCGTCGCGAACGCATACGACGCCGACCCGGACAGCCCGCTGTCGCGCACGCTCCTCGAGCGCAAGCCCGATCTCGTGATCGACGGGCTCGCCATCGCCGCGCACGTCGTGGGTGCGGAGCAGTGCTATCTGTACCTTCACCCGGAGGCGACGAGAGCTCGGTCCTGCGCAGAGGCCGCCCTGTCGCGACGGATCGAGAGTCTTCAGGAGGCCGGGACGCGTGTCGCCATCGCGCTCGGCCCGGGCGGCTTCATGGGCGGCGAGGAGAGCGCGCTGCTGGCGGTCCTGGAGAACAAGCGCGCGATGGCGCGCCAGCGTCCGCCGTGGCCGGCCGAGCAGGGGATCGCGCTGCGGCCGACGCTCGTCTCGAGCGCCGAGACGCTCGCGGCTTTGCCCCCGATCGTCCGCGACGGTCCGGAGGCGTTCCGGGTCGCGGGCACCGCGGGCTCGCGCGGCACAAAGCTCGTGTCGGTGACGGGCGCGGTGGCGAGCCCGGCCGTGTACGAGGTCGCGTTCGGCTCGACGCTCGGCGAGGTCATCCAGGCTGCGGGCGGCGTGACGACCGCCCTGAAGGGGATCCACGTCGGCGGCCCGACGGGCGGGATCCTCAACGCGACGCGGACGGGCGTACGCCTCGACTACGAGGAGCTGAAGGCGGCCGGCACGCACCTCGGCTCGGGCCAGGTGCGCGCGATCCCGGAGGGCGTCTGCATCGTGAACGAGGCGGCGCGCCTGTTCTCCTACCTGGCGCGGGAGACGTGCGCGATCTGCGTGCCCTGCCGTGTCGGCACCAAGCGCGTGGGCGGGATCCTCGAGAGCATCACCTCGGGTCTCGGGCGCGAGAGCGATCTGCCGTGGCTCGCCGAGCTCGCCGATCACCTGAACGAGTTCTCGCTCTGCGGGTTCGGCATCACATCGGCCTCGATCATCCGGACGACGATGAGCGAATTCCCCGACGACTACCGCACGCACATCGTCGAGGGACGCTGCCCGACCGGGACGTGCACGCCCGTGCGCGCGCGCCGTTACGAAACGATGGCCCAACCGTGATCGCCGTACCTGGGGGTACGGGGGCGAAGCCCCTGCGAAGAACAGGCGCCACACGGCTTACCGGAGCGAAGCTCCGGTGAGCCTCCTCGAGCGCTACACGCAGCCCGCGGAGTCGCAGATCCCGACCGTGTCGCATCACGGCGAGATCCCCTCGGGTCAGCCGACGTGCACGATCGAGATCGACGGCCAGGAGGTCACCGCCGTCGTCGGCGAGGCCATCCTGCGCGCCGCCCAGCGCGCGGGGTTCGACGTGCCGACGCTCTGCGACGACGAGAAGCTCGCGCCCGCGGCCGCCTGCCGCATGTGCTTGGTGGAAGTGGAAGGCTTCGACCGGCCGCTCCCGGCGTGCCACCTGCCGGTGCAGCCCGGCATGAAGGTGAAGGCCACGAGCGACGGCCTCTTCAAGATGCGCAAGCAGAACCTCGAGTACATCCTCAGCGACCACAACGCGTACTGCATGCCGCCCTGCCAGATCGGGTGTCCGACGCACATCGACATCCCGGGCTACCTCGAGCTCATGGCGAAGGGCCAGCACGTCGAGGCGGCGCGGCTGGTCAAGGAGGTCCTGCCCTTCCCGTACGCGCTCGGCTTGGTGTGCCCGCGGCCGTGCCAGGAGGTGTGCCGCCGCGGCCTGATCGAGGAAGAGATCGCGATCTGCCAGTGCCACGGCTACACCGGCGAGCTCGTCATGGAGATGGAGAAGGCGCCCACGCCGTTCCCGCAGGAGTCCGCGACGGGCAAGCGCGTCGCCGTCGTCGGCGCGGGGCCCGCGGGCATGACCTGCGCCTACTACTCCGCGCTGAAGGGCCACGCGGTGACGGTCTTCGACATGATGGAGAAGCAGGGCGGGATGCTCCGCTACGGCATCCCGGAGTACCGCCTCCCGAAGGTGAAGCTCGACAAGGAGCTCAACTCGGTCTGGCAGCTCGGCGCCGAGTTCAAGGGCGGGATGAAGCTCGGCCGCGACTTCACGATCGACGACCTCTTCGCGCAGGGCTACGACGCGGTCTTCCTCGGCATCGGTGCGTGGGCCAGCAACGAGCTGCGCATCCCCGGCGAGGACCTGCCCGGCAAGATCGAGGCCATCAGCTACCTGCGCGCCAACGCGTCGGGCGAGCCGGTGCCGGTCGGGAAGGGGAGCAAGGTCGTCGTCGTGGGCGGCGGGTTCACGACGTTCGACTGCGCGCGCTCGTCACGCCGCCTCGGCGCCGACGTCACCGTCGTCTACCGCCGGTCGCGCAAGGAGATGGGTGCGCACTACAGCGAGGTCGACGACGCCGAGCACGAAGGGATCCGCATCGAGTTCTTCTCCGCACCCGTCCGCATCGTCGAGAAGAACGGGCGCGTCGGCGGCGTCGAGCTCCAGCGCATGCAGCTCGGCGAGCCGGACGCCTCGGGCCGCCGCCGTCCGATACCGATCCCGGGCTCCGAGTACGTCATCGAATGCGACACCGTCATCCCCGCGATCGGCCAGGTGCCGGTCCTCGACTGGTACGACCACGCGCCGGGCCTGCGGAAGTCGCGCCGCGAGACCATCGTCACGAACGCCGCCCTCATGACCGACCGCCCGGGCGTGTTCTCGGGCGGCGACTGCCAGATGGGGACGGTGACGGTCATCCAGGCCGTGGCGCAGGGCAAGCTCGCGGCGAAGGCGATCGACCGCTACCTGAACGGCGCCGACATGGCGCGGGTCGCCGCGGAGATCACCGAGGAGGAGTCGGTCCCCGAGCTCATCGACATCGTCCCGTACAAGCCCGAGGAGCCGCAGGTCCGGATGCCGTTCCTGCCGTTCGAGGAACGCATGCAGAGCTTCGAGCTCATCGAGAGCGGCTACTCGAAGGCCGCCGCCGAGAAGGAAGCCGCCCGCTGCCTCCAGTGCGTGTGCCCCGACGTCGGACGGTGCCACCTGCAGCGTCTGTCCGTGGAGCACGGCCTCACCGAGAACCGCTTCCACCGGGCCGAACCGCTCGACTACCACGATTACGAGTACGACCTCAGCCACGACTTCATCCTTCGCGACCTCAACAAGTGCATCAACTGCACGCAGTGCGTGCGGATCTGCCGTGACGTCATCGGCGCGAACTGCTACGGCCTCATGGGCGTCGGCTACGACTCGATCGTCACGACGCCCTGGAACGTGTCGCTGTCGTACACGGACTGCGTCTCGTGCGGGGCGTGCGCTGAGACCTGCCCGACCGGCGCGCTGATGATGCGCGAGCGCGAGCTGCAGACCTACGAGCTCGACATCACGCGCTGCATCTACTGCGGCGACTGCGTCGAGGTCTGCCCGCACGCGGCGCTCGGTGAGACGCCGAACTTCGAGCTCTCGACGTACCAGCGTTTCGGCGCGACCGTCCTCGCGAAGGAAGAGCTCGCCGTGGCGGGCACGTGGAGGCCGAGCGAGACGATCCCACTCAACGGGCAGCGCAGCCCCGTGCGCCCGCCCGAGGTCCGCCCGCCCGCCCCGCCGCGCTGGGGGGCGTAGCCGCATAGCCTCACACCACGTGGGGCTCAGCGAGCGGCTCATCCGGCGCATCCGGTCGAGCGGACCTATCTCCTTCGCGGACTACATGGAAGCGGCGCTCTTCGATCCGGAGGATGGCTACTACACGACGCGCGCGGCCATCGGGTTCGAGGACGGCGACTACTTCACTTCGAGTGACCTCGGTCCCGCCTTCGGTCGCGCCCTCGCGCGACTGGCGGTCGACGCATGGACCGCACTGGGGCGGCCGGCGGCGTGGGACCTCGTCGAGGCCGGCGCGGGACGGGGGAGCGTCATGCGCGATCTCGTCGGCGCCCTCGAGCGAGAGCGGCCGGATGCCGCGCGCGGCGCGCGGCTCGCGATCGTCGAAGTGTCGCCGCGCCTGCGTGAGCAGCAGGCCATGGCGCTGGCCGGCCGCGAGCTGCGCTGGGCCACGAGCGCGCACGGTGTCGCGCCCATCCACGGCCTGATCTACGCGAACGAGGTCCTCGACGCGTTCCCGGTGCACGTCCTCGTGCGCACTCAAGAAGGTGTGCAGGAGGTGTACGTCGGCGAGCGCGAGGGCGAGCTCGTCGAGACGCTC
>JACPEQ010000006.1 GCA_016183435.1 Chloroflexota bacterium | reverse complement strand
GCCCGTACGATCCGTATCCCCGTCCACATGGTGGAGACGATCAACAAGCTGGTGCGCATCAGCCGCCGTCTGGTGCAGGAGTACGGACGGGAGCCGACCAGCGAGGAGATCGGCAGGGGTATGGAGATCGCGCCGGATAAGGTGCGGGAGATCATCAAGGTGTCGCAGGATCCGGTCTCGCTGGAGACGCCGATCGGTGAGGAGGAGGACTCCCACCTCGGCGATTTCATCCCCGACAACCAGGCGCTCGCGCCGAGCGACGCGGCCTCGCACAAGCTGCTGAAGGAGCAGGTGGAGTCCGTGCTCGAGGGCCTCACGACTCGCGAGCGTCGCGTGCTGCAGCTGCGCTTCGGCCTCGAGGACGGCCGCACCCGCACCCTCGAAGAGGTGGGGCGCGAGTTCAACGTGACGCGCGAGCGCATCCGCCAGATCGAGGCGAAGGCGCTCCGCAAGCTGCGCCACCCTAGCCGCAGCCGGAAGCTCAAGGACTACCTCGAGTAGTGGCAGACGTCGACCAAGGCGAGCTGGAGCGCCTCGACAGCGCGCTCCGGCTCGCCGAATCGGCCCTCGAGGAGGCCCTCGAGGCCGCCGAGAACCTGGGCAGCTTCGATCACCGCTTCGACGTGCCCCGCGCCCTCGGCGGCGCGCAGCGGCTCGTCGGCAACGCGCGCGAAGCCGTGGAGGCCGCCCGCCGGCGCTAGCGGGTGACGGTCCCCCGGAGGCCCATCAGGCCCTTGATGTACTCCATCTCGCCGAGGTGGCGGCTGTCGTGGCTGATGGCGGCGATGACCGACCGGCCGACCGTCGCCGGCCCGTCGAAGAACATGCTGATGTGCTCTCGGCACCACAGATCCTCGTCGAGATGGTCGACGATCGCGTCGAGCGCGCCGAAGGTCTTCTTCGCGTAGTCGACGGGCGCACCCTTCGGAGGGGGCTGCAGGGTCGCCGCGACGTCGTCGTCGACGCCGGTGCCGAGCCCATTGGTCCCCATCAGCGCTTCGGCCAGGCTCCACCGGTTCGCGAGGTCCTCGGTCTGCCAGATCTGGGGCCGCGGCTCGGGGTGGGGGACGCTCGCCTGGAACGCGTCGGCACCGCGTGCGAGGTGCCAGAGCGTCCATCCGAGCGAGTGGGCGCGCGGGACGGGCCGCCACGCGAGCTGATCGTCCGTGAGGCCGTCGACGGCCTTGAGGATCTGCTGGTGCACGAGCTTCGCGCGGTGCCGCGCGAGCTCGATAGCGTCGCCACTCATGGCGTGACGCAGTCTACGAGCGCGAGCGACCCCAGCGGTCGTAGCTCACGAGCTCGGAGAGAGGCTTGCGCCCGCCCGGCCGAGGGTTCGGACGAGGGTCCGTTCGCGTGGTCGCGCGACCGATCATGACGATCGAGCGCGCGGTCCGCTCGGCGGGGATACCCAGGATGCGCTTCGCGCCGGCCTGCTGCTTCTCGTCGCCGAACCAGGCGACACCGCCGCCGTAGCCCAGCGCGTGCGCCGCCACGAGGATGCGCTCGGTCACGCGCCCCTCGTCGTACGCCTCGCCGGTCGCGCTCGTGCCGTCGAGGACGATGGCGATCCCGAGGGGCGCGCCCGCGAGCCACGCGATCGGCGGGCGCAGCTGACCGAGCCGGCGCAGCTGCTCACGGTCGGTGACGACGATGAAGTGCCAGGGTTGCGAGTTGCGCGAGCTGCCGGTCCAGCGCGCGACGCGCAGGAGCTGCTTCGCGACGTCGTCGGGGACGGGGTCGGGCGCGTACTGCCGGATCTGGCGCACAGTGCGGATCGTCTCGACCGTGTCGCTCACGGGAAGATGAGGCCTTCCCTCTCGTCGAATGACGTGCCCTCCGCCCAGGTGACCTCCCAGACGTTGCCCTCGGGGTCGCTCCACTCGAAGCTGTGGCCGCCGAAGGACATGTCCCGCGGCTCGCCGTGGATCGTGATGCCGTCGAAGCCGCGGATCGCCTCGTGGATGCTGTCGACCTCGGCGGCGTCGCGGCAGTTGATCGCGAGCACGACGCCGCGGAACGTGCCGCGCGGCGGCGGCGGCCCGTGGGCGCGCTCGTAGCTCGTGGCGCCGTAGAGCCCGAGCACGGCGCCGCCGCACTGGTATGCCGCGAACGTCTCGTCGGTGTACTTCGACTCCGGCCACCGGAACTGGCGGTAGAAGCGCTGCATCCGCGGCATGTCGCGCACGGCCAGCGTGACGAACGAGACCCGGGCGGGGATGGCCATCTCGGTGCGCGAGCCTACAGCGACCACGGCACGTCGGCCGGGAGCTCCTCGCGGAGGATCGGCTCGAGCGTCGCGATGTACAGGGCGAGGCGGCGTGCGAGATCGTCGCGCAGTGCCGCGTCGAGTGTGTCGTACGCGACCGCCTCCCACACGCGTGCCCAGCCCCTGTCCCATTCCTCGAACCGTGCGGCCGGCAGCTTGCGGCGGACGGCACGCTCGTGCGTCCGGAACGCGCCGAGCAGGCGCGCGTTCGTCAGATCGTCGGCCTCGAAATGCAGCCCGATCTCGATCGTCCGTAGCCGCGGACGGTGCGAGGCCTCGTAATGCAGCTGCTGGTTGCCGTAGTAGAGCTTCATCAGGTAGGACCACTGCGCGCCGGCGCGGAAGCCGCGGAGGTGCGCGGGGACGAGCGGACGTATCCGGCCGGGGAGCCCCGTGAGGATCACGCGCGCTTCCATTCGGTCAGTCTCGCTGGGCTACCGGCTCTGCGGGTAGAATGGAGGCTGCGCAACGGCTGAGAGGCTGGAGCGCCCGGTCCGGTGTAGCTCAGAGGTAGAGCGCGCGGCTCACGGTAAAGGGCAGCCCCTTGGCGAAAGTCAGGGGTGTAACTGGGTGAATTGCGGGAAACCTTCGGTGTGTCGCCACCATGGCGATCCGCAGCCAAGCCCGGAGTCAACGCTCCGGGAAGGTTCAGAGACTATGCGCCCGGCGCCTAAGGCCTCCAGGGCTATGGCGAAGAGATAGTCCGTGCCCGAGGGAAACCTCGGGGTTCATGTAACCGCTGGGTCGGAGGTTCGAATCCTCCCACCGGAGCAGGGAAGGATCGTCGAGAGGCGATCCTTCTCTCGTTCTTTCAGGGCCGGACCACTTGATCTTGCAGATCCGATCCGTTAGAATAGCTGTTCTAATGCTCCAAGCCTGCGAACGATGTCGTTCGACCTTCGACTCGAGCCCAGTCGTGAACGGCGTGCGGCTCAACCTGCACGGGCGGGCGCAAGTTGTGCCTCGAGTGCCGGCCGCACCGTCCTCATCGCCGAACCGCGCCGCCGACCCCGCGACCGGTGCGGACGAAGGTCTGCGAAGCGTGCGGGAAGGCGTTCACCGCGAAGGTCGTGATCGACGGCAAGGTCCGTTCGCTCTACCGGCGCCGGTTCTGCTTCGAGTGCTCACCCTTCGGGATCCACAACACGTCGAAGATGCCACCCGGGACGTTGGCGCCCGATCAGCTGCGCGAGCACCGGCGCAAGCGGCGGAACGCGAAGACGTACCGGTACCAGAAGAGGCACAGGCGCGAGCTGAAAGCGATCGTCATCGATCTGCTCGGCGGGCGCTGTCAAGACTGCGCCTATCGCGCGTGCTCAGCTGCACTTGATCCTCATCACGCCGACCCGTCCACGAAGGAGTTCTCGTTCAGCGCGTTCGGCGGCTCGATGAGCCGTCTGCGTGCGGAACTCGCAAAGTGCGTGCTGCTGTGCGCCAACTGTCATCGCCTGCGACACGCGGCCGAGGACGTCAATGCGAAAGGCGGGCCGGTCGTCGAGTTCCGCCGTCGGCTGAAGGCGCGCGCTGTTGCGTACATGGGCGATGCCTGCTCGGGATGTGGTCGAGCAGGTCGTCAGGCCATCTTCGACTTCCATCACTGCGACCCTTCGGAGAAGGAATTCGGGATCACGTCAGACGGGATCCCACGCCGCTGGGAAAGGATCGTCGCCGAGCTCGTGAAGTGCGTGATGCTGTGCGCGAACTGTCACCGCGAGGTGCACGCCGGCGTGCGCGAGCTCGACGAAGGGTTGCTTGGTCGCGCCGAGGCTCCGGGCCACTACGCCGCCAAGGTCGCGTAGCGCGGTTTCCCGCAGACTGTCGCCCGACGGTCGCGTAGCGCGGTTTCCCGCAGACTGTCGCCCGACGTGTACGGCCTCACCAGGCGCGAGACGGCGGTGCTGCGCAGGCTGTCCACCCCGGCGAAGGTCCAGGCCTACCTCGACGGCCTCACGTACAACCTCGAGAAGGGCGGGGACACGCTCCGGTCGCCCCGGCGCGTCATCCGCGACCGCACCGCGCACTGTGCCGAAGCCGCGTTCCTCGCGGCCGCGGCGTTCCGTGTGAACGGCCGGCCGCCGATCGTGGTGGACCTCGAGGCCGTCCGCGACGACGACCACGTCGTCGCGGTCTACCGCGACCGTGGCCTGTGGGGCTCGGTCGCGCTGTCGAAGTTCGCCGGGCTGCGCTTCCGGTCGGCGGTGTACCGGACGCTGCGCGAGCTCGTGATGTCCTACTTCGAGGACTACTACAACTGGGACGGGGAGCGGACCCTGCGGGCGTACTCGCGGCCGGTGT
>JACPEQ010000005.1 GCA_016183435.1 Chloroflexota bacterium | reverse complement strand
GTCCCTTCGGGAAGCAAGCGGCGGGGACGCGCGGGCTCCGGTGCGGACGGCTCTGCCGGCTCGGGCCCGCGATGCTCGATGACCTCCCAGATCGAGATGACCGGGAAGATCTTCGCGAAGACGGAGATGAGGAGCATGAAGAGCGCGACGGCGCCCGCCAGGATCGACCACTCGACCCACGTGGGCACGTACCACGCGGGGTCGTACGGCATGACCGGCACGCGGAAGCCCGCGACGACGATGAGGTAGCGCTCGACCCACATGGCCAGCAGCACCATCACGGCGGCGGCCGTGATGCCGCGCACGGTCCGTGTCGCGGGGGACAGGATGAGCAGCCCGGGGACGAGCAGGCCGAAGATCCAGTAGCCCCAGAAGAGAGGCGCGAAGGGGCCGGTCATCAGCTGCGTGAACTGGAAGGGGACGCCTTCTTCCATCTTGTAGCCGTGGGTGACGTACTCCGCGAGGTTGAAGTACGTCATGATCAGCGTGAACGCTCCCAGCAGGTAGCCGAGGCACACGAACTGCGTCCGCGTGATCCACTCCTCGAGGTGCAGCACCTTCCGCAGCACCGCCATGAGGACGATGATCGCGGCGACCCCCGAGAAGATCGCCCCGGCGACGAAGTACGGACCGAAGACCGTCGTGTTGAACGGCGTGCGCAGCGTCATCGCGAAGATCCACGACACGACGGTGTGGACCGACACCGCGACCGGAATGATCACGATCATCATCACGGACATGGCGCGCTCGAGGGCGCGCCGCTGGCCCGGCGATCCGGTCCATCCCAGCGCCGCGAGCTCGTACAGCTTGCGCCGCCACCACGGCGCCGTGGATCCGAGCCGGTCACGCGCGAGCGCGAAGTCCGGGATGATCGGCAGGTAGAGGTAGAGCGTGCTTCCGGTGAGGTAGGTCCCGATCGCGAAGATGTCCCACAGGAGCGGCGACTGCCAGCGCCCGTACTGGATGATGTTCAGCAGCCGGTCGGGGCGTCCGAGGTCGATGAGCGGGAACAGCGCGCCGACCATGAGCGCGACGACGGTGATGAACTCGGCCATGCGCGTCACCGACATCTGCCAGCGCGCCTTCGTCACGCGGAGGATGGCGGAGAGCAGCGTCCCGGCGTGGCTGATGCCGATGAAGAAGACGAAGCTCGCGATGTACACGCCCCACGAGATGCGGTCGCGCAGCCCCGTCACGATGAGGCCGCTCGCGATCTGTGTCGTGTACGCGTACACGCCCCACCCGACGACCGCGACGAGGAAGGCGATCCACAGCCAGTAGCCCGGGCCCGTGTGCGCAAGCGGGGCGAGGCCCCGTCGCTCGAGGCGTTCGACCCACTCCGGCGACACGTTCGGCCGCTCCGCAGGCGCGCTTACCGCTTCCACGTCGACGCTCCCGCGACCCGCTTCTGCCAGGGCCACTCGGTCGGCGTGCGCCCCTTCTCGGTAGGACGCCGACCGACGAGCTGGCCGTAGCCGGGGATGTAGTGCACGCGAGGCTTGGTGCCGAGCTCTTCTTTGAGCCGGTAGCCGACGTTGTCGGAGACGAGCTTCGAGAGCTTGACGACCTCGCGGCCGTTCGTCGCGAGGTCCTCCTCCTCGTCGCCGTAGTAGATGGCCCCGTTCGGGCATCCCTGCGCGCAGTACGGCAGCCGGCCGGCCCGCGCCATGTCCGGGCAGAAGTCGCACTTCATGACCGTCCCGCGGATCGCCGGCGACTGGTGCTCGACCGAGTACTCGCGGAACAGCGCCTCCGGCGGGAGCGGCGGACTGCCCCAGTTGAAGAACCGGCGGTCGTACGGGCAGGCCTCCATGCAGATGCGGCAGCCGATGCAGCGCTGCTGGTCGATGAGGACCGTCCCCTCGGGCGCGTGGAACGTCGCACCGACGGGACACACGTTCACGCAGGGCGCGTTCTGGCACTGCATGCACGGCGCGGGGAGGAATTGCGTCCCGCCGCCTCCGAGCGGCCGTTCGTAGACCTCGATCCACTCCATCGGTTCTGGAGCGAAGTGCCCTTCGATGCACGCGGTAGTGCACTGCGGCGACTTCCCGCTGGATCGGCAGCCGTCGCATCGCCTGAGATCGATGACCATGGCCCACCGCCGGACGCGGTGGCCGGGTGCCGACGCCACCGGAGAGGCGGTGGCGGCCGCCTGCGCGATGCCGAGCGGCGCGGCGCCGGCGACGGCACCCCCGAAGAGACGCAGGAGAGCGCGACGGTTCATCTGCATTCTCAGCCCGTTCTCAGGTTCCGCACGATGCCGTTCCTGAGGATCCGCTGAGAAGAGGCCGATCGGGCCTTTCGCCCGATACCGTTCGCTCCCTTCACCGGTCCATTCGACCCTCGCGAGCCTGCCGTTCGCCCCCGAGGATGTCGCCGTGCCGACCGCCCTTCCGGCGCCGGAACGCGTGCTCGTCGTCGACGACGACCCGGGCGTCACGAGCGTGTTGCGGCGCGCGCTCACCCGGTCCGGGTATGCGGTCCGGACCGCAACCGATGGCGACGAAGCGCTGCGAGCCGCCTGCGAGTTCAAGCCGGACCTCGTCGTGCTCGACATCCTCATGCCGGGCATCGACGGGCTCGAGGTCTGCCGCCGCCTCCGCCGCGTGGACGAGGACGTCGCGATCCTCATGCTCACCGCCAAGGACCGGGCGCGTGATCAGGTCATCGGGCTCGACGCCGGTGCCGACGACTACCTCGTGAAGCCGTTCAGCCTGCAGGTCCTCGCCGCACACGTGCGCGCGCTGCTGCGGCGGCGCGAGGTGCCGCAGACGGAGCTGCTGCGCTGCGCCGATCTCGAGCTCGACACCGGGCCGCGCGTCGCCCGGCGAGGCGGGCGCGAGATCCACCTCACCACGACCGAGTACCGGCTGCTCGAGGAATTCGTCCGTCACCCGGGGCAGGTGCTCTCCAAGGAGCACCTCACGCAGCGTGTCTGGGGGTACGACTTCGACGGCAACCTCAACGTCGTCGAGGTGTACGTGGGCTACCTCCGCGACAAGCTCGAAGCGGGAGGGATGCGCAGGCTCCTGCATACCCTCCGCGGCGCTGGGTACGTCCTTCGCGAGAGCGCGCCATGAGCATCCGCGCGCGGCTGGCGCTCTGGTACGGCGCGCTGCTGGCGCTCGTGCTTTCCGTCGCGCTCACCGCGACGTCCGTCACTCATGGCGATGCGCACATCGCGGAGGTCGATGCGGAGCTCGACTGGATATGGGACGCGGCGCAGGCCCAGGTCCGCGCGGCGGACGCCGCGGCTGCTCCGCTTCGCGTCGTCTCGCTGACGGTGCCGGGACACGACCACGGGCTGTCGCTCGTCGAGATGTCGTCGGATCGGCCGATCGCCAGCGCCGGCGACGTGCCGGCGCCGGCGCCCCAGCAGCTCCGGGAGCTTCCGGACGGGATCCACACCGCCGTCGCGGACGGTGTCCGCGTGCGCATCCGCGTCGGAGCCGTGGATGGGATCCCAGGAACGCGGCTCGTCGCGACGACCTCGCTCGCGTCCCTCGACGAGTCGCTCGCGCGTCTGCGGGCGTTCCTCGTGGCGGTCGCGGCCGGCGGTATCTCGGTCACGCTCCTCGGCGGCTGGGCCATCGCCAGCGGGGCGCTGCGCCCGATCGCCCTGCTCACGGAGACCGCCCGGACCATCGCGGGCGGCCGCGCGTCCTCGAGACGGCTGCCGGCCATCCGCCGACGGGACGAGCTCGGCGAGCTCGCGCGGACGCTCAACGACATGCTCGCGCGGCTCGAGACCGCGTACCAGCTCGAGCAGCGCTTCGTGAGCGACACGTCGCACGAGCTGCGCACGCCGCTCACCACGGTGCGCGGGAACGCCGAGCTGCTCGTCCAGGACGACGCGGACCCCGGTGAGCGCCGCGAGGCGGCGGGCCAGATCCTGCGGGAGGCGACGAGGCTGACGCGCCTCATCGACGAGCTCCTCGCGCTTGCGCGAGCGGACGCGGAGACGGAGCCGCTCGACGGGCAGCGTGTGGAGCTCGACGAGGTGGTCATGGAGGCGTTCGGGGAGCTGCGCGCCCAGGCCGGGGATCGCCTGCGGGTCGTCGGGCTCGATGAGATCCACGTGCTCGGCGATCGTGACGGCCTGAAACAGGTCGTGCTCATCCTCCTCGACAACGCGCTCCGCTACACGCCGGGCGATGGCCGCGTGGAAGCGTCGGTCGCGATCGAGGACGGGACCGGCGTCCTGCGGGTCGACGACTCGGGCATCGGGATCGACCCCGAGACCGAAGCTCACGCCTTCGATCGCTTCTATCGCAGCGATGCCGCACGGCGCCTCGCTCCCGAGGGGACCGGGCTGGGCCTGTCGATCGCCCGCTGGATCGTCGACCGTCACGGCGGGAGCATCGAGCTGCGCCCGCGCGAGCCGGTCGGAACGAGCGCGGTCGTCCGCGTGCCGGCCTACGCCGGCACGGACAGCCTCGCCTCCGCACGCCGGAGCAGCAACGCGTTCGTGACGACGGTGATCGACGAGGCCGACATCGCGAGCGCGCCGAACTCGGGGCGGAGCAGCAGCCCGAGCGAGGGATAGAGCGCGCCCGCGGCGATCGGGATCGCGACGACGTTGTAGATCGCCGCCCAGAACAGGTTCTGCTTCATCTTGCGCACCGTCGCCTTGGACAGGCGGATCGCGGCGAGGACGTCGGAGGGATCGCTGCGCATGAGCACGATGTCGCCGGTCTCGACGGCGACGTCCGTCCCCGCGCCGATGGCGATCCCGAGATCGGCCTGCGCGAGCGCGGGCGCGTCGTTGATCCCGTCGCCCACCATCGCCACGAACCGGCCCTCGCCCTGCAGCCGCTTCACTTCGTCCGCCTTGTGCTCGGGCAGGACCTCGGCGAGCACGCGCTCGATCCCGAGCGCGTGCGCGATGGCCTCCGCGGTCTGGCGGTTGTCGCCGGTGAGCATCGCCACCTCGACGCCGATCGCGCGCAGTCCCTTGACAGCGGTGCGCGCGCTCGGCCGTGCCGTGTCCTGCACCGCGATGACGCCCGCGACGGCCCCGTCGACCGCGGCGATGGTGAGCGTCTTGCCTTCGCCGAGGAGGCGCTCGATATCGGTCGCGATCGGCGCGACGTCGATGCGCTCTTCGTCCATCAGGCGTCGCGTGCCGACCAGCACGTCGTGCCCGTCCACGCGAGCGCGGACACCACGCCCGCCGAGCGCCTCGAAGCGCTCGATCGCCTTCGGTGCTTCGATCCCGCGGCGCGTCGCCTCCGCGAGGATCGCCTCCGAGAGGGGGTGGCCAGAGCGCGCCTCGGCGCCGGCCTCCAGACGGAGCAGCTCGGCCTCGCTGATGGGCGGGACCGCGACGACGTCGGTGACTCGTGGCTTGCCCTCCGTGAGCGTGCCCGTCTTGTCGAACACGACGACCTGGATGCGCGACGCGAGCTCCAGGCTCGTCGCCTCCTTGAACAGGATCCCGCGGCGCGCGCCCATGTCCGTCGCGACCATGACCGCGGTCGGCGTGGCCAGACCGAGCGCGTCCGGGCAGGCGATGACGACGGTCGTGACCGCGAGCGTCATCGCGAAGAGGAGCGGCTGCTGCGCGACGAAGAGCCAGTACAGGAGCGTGAGCAGTCCGGCCGACACGGCGACGATCACGAGCCAGTGCGCCGCGCGGTCCGCGATACGCTGCGCCGGCGCCTTCGACGACTGCGCGGTCTCGACGAGCCGCGCGATGCGGGCGAGCGCCGTGTCCGCGCCGACCTTGGTCGCGCGGTACCGGATCGAGCCCGTCTGGTTGACCGTCCCCGCGACGACGGCGTTCCCCCGATCCTTCTCGACCGGGATGGACTCTTCCGTGACCATCGACTCGTCGATCGACGTGCGCCCGTCGACGACCTCACCGTCCACCGCGATCCGCTCGCCCGGACGCAGCACGAGCACGTCCCCCACGCGCACCTCGGCCACGGGGAGACGCACCTCGCGCCCGTCGCGCTCGACGCTGGCCTCCCCCGGGGCGAGCTCGAGGAGCTTGCGCACGGCATCGCTCGAGCCGCGCCGCGCGCGCATCTCCATCCAGTGCCCGAACAGCAGGAAGACGGCGAGCATGACGGCC
>JACPEQ010000129.1 GCA_016183435.1 Chloroflexota bacterium | reverse complement strand
GTCGGCATCCACCAGGCGACGTACTGGCGGGGACACCTCGCGATCGCCCCGAACCTGTACGACCCGACGTACACGATCGTCTCGCTCGGCGACTTCGGCGGCACGGAGGCGCAGTACGCCATCCGCGGCAACGGTCCCGACCCCGGGGCAGTGAGCGTCGGCACGGGGCTCGTCCGATACGACCTCGTGTCCTGGGAGTATGAGGTCAGGGGTCATGGCGGCCGGTGCGGTCCTTGCGCTCATCAGTCGACTCCTCGGCGCGCGTGCGGCGAGCCAGTCCGCACCGCACCAGCGCGGGTCCGCATGAACGTCGGGCTCTGGGCCGCCCAGGTCCTCGCGGCGATCTTCTTCGGGCTTCATGGAGCGCTCTTCTGGCGCCCAGTTGATGCCCGCGCCCCGCTGTTGGCGGCGTCCATCAGCTACGGGCGCTTCGTGCTCGAGCCCTTGTGACGGCCCGCTTCGGCGTGACCGCAGTCGCGCTCCTCGCGCTGCTGATGGGCGCGGTCTTCGCCCTCCAGGGGCTGCGCGTGCTGCCGAGCCAGGCGATGTACGGCGATCCGAAGTGGGTGATCATCGGCATGGCCCTGGCCCTCGGGTCGCTCTTCGTGTTGTGGTGGGTCCGACCGAGGCGAACTCGAGAGGACGACGGCTGAGAGGACCCTCGACGATGAGCGTCGAGGATCCGCGAGCGTGGCGCCGACGATCCTCGCCTCCACTAGCCGCCCAGCGCGCTCTCGCCTAGACTGCCGCCGCTTCCTCAGCGCGTGAGCGCTGGTCCCCGCGTGCGCCTGCCGGTGTGAGCTCGGGAGGAAGGGGACTCCGCATGGCAGTACGGACCACAGCCGCGACCGGCGGCTTCGCTTCCCTGGACCGCTATTTCAAGGTCTCCGAACGCGGCTCGACCATCGGCACAGAGGTCCGAGGCGGCATCACGACGTTCCTCGTCATGTCCTACATCCTCGTGGTGAACGCCGTCATCCTGTCGCAGGCCGGCGTGCCGTTCCCCGGCGTCGTCGCCGCGACCGCGATCATGGCCGCGCTCTTCACCGGCGCGATGGCGCTCTACGCGAACTACCCCTACGCCGGCGCGGCCGGCCTCGGCATCAACGCGGTCGTCGCGTTCGGCCTCGTGAAGGGGGCGGGCCTCTCGTGGCAGGCGGCCATGGGCGTCGTCATGCTCGAGGGCCTCGCGATCCTCGTCTTCATGGCCTTCGGGATCCGCCGCACGCTCCTCGACGCCGTCCCCGTGCCCCTGAAGCTCGGGATCGGGGCCGGCATCGGCGCGTTCATCTTCACCATCGGCGTGTTCAACGGCGGGCTCGCACAGGCGACCGGCATCCCCGCCGACCCGGTCGCGCTCGGCAACCTCGCCTCCGCGACCTCGATCGTCACCCTCGGCGGGCTCCTCCTCACCGCCGCGCTCTACGCGCGTGGCGTGAAGGGCTCGCTGCTTCTCGGGATCATCGGTGCCACGGTCATCGGGATCGTCGTGAACATGGTGAACGCCGGCGCGACGTACAAGGATCTCCCGGGCGTGGCCGTGATGCCCGCGAATTTCGTCTCGACCCCGGACCTGTCGACCATCGGGCAGGGACTGAACGTCGATGTCTTCGCGAAGCTCGGCGTGATCGTCGCGCTGCTCACGATCTTCTCGCTCATGCTCTCCGACTTCTTCGACACGGCGGGTACGGTCGTCTCCGTCGCCGCCGAGGGCGGGTGGCTGAAGAAGGACGGCACGATCGACCGAGCCGATCGCGTCTTCTGGGTCGACTCGCTCGGCGCGTTCTTCGGCGGCATCTTCGGGACGTCGAGCAACACGACGTACATCGAGTCCGGCTCGGGCGTCGCCGAAGGCGCGAAGACGGGGCTCGCGAGCCTCGTCACCGCGATCCTCTTCGCGCTGGCGATCTTCCTCGCGCCGCTCGCGGGCGTCGTGCCGCCACAGGCGACCGCACCGGCGCTCATGCTCGTCGGCTGGTTCATGTTCAAGCCCATCCTCGACCTGAACAAGGTCGGGGAGATCGACTTCGCCACCGGCTTCGCCGTGCTCCTCACCGTGTTCGTGATGCCGCTCACGTATTCGATCACCAACGGGATCGGCGCGGGCTTCGTCGCGTACACGCTCCTCAAGGCGCTCAGCGGCCGCTCGAAGGACGTGTCCAGGGCGATGTGGATCTCCTCGGCCGCGTTCCTCATCTACTTCGCGGATCCGTGGCTGAGGCAGTTCATCGCACGCTGACCGGTCCGGCACCTTTCGGATCTTGGGGACCCCGCTCGGACGTACCGGGCGGGGTCCCGTGTCGTAGCGTCAGCAGGGTGATCGAGCTCGCGCGCCGGTGGGTGGTGTCGCCCCTCATCGGCGAGCGGTACGTACGCGACGTCGCAGTGGCGCCCGAGGCGCTGGTCAGCCGTCTACAAGCGGCGATCAACGCGCGGCCCAGGCGCGCGCTCGGCGTGCTGAAGGTCAACGCTGAGTGGACCGGTCTCGTTGCCGGGAAGGAATTCGCGGTCTGGGAGAAGCAGCAGCACGCCACGGTCGCCACCGGCACGATCCGCGGCCGGCGCGGCGGCTCGCGTGTCGAGGCGCACATCCGGCTGCGCCGCCGGACGTGGGTGCTGATGATCGTCTTCTTCGCGCTCTTCGTGCTGGCGTCGATCGGGCTGCTGTCGCGTCAGGAGGGCCTGGGCATGAGCCCGACCGGGTTCACGGTCGCGGCGTTCGGGGCGTTCGTGACACTGACGCTCTTCTGGTCGGGGTCGCTGCGTCAGCGCGCGGCGCTGAAGGCGTTCCTCAACGAGGTGTTCCGAGGACCGGAGCCGGCGTAGCGCCGCGTGCCGCGAGCGCACGCACGCCGCGGATCAGCCCGAAGCAGCCCGACAGCATCATCGCGCCGTGCGGTACCGCCTCGTACCAGCCGAGCGGCGCCGCCAGGTGGCGGTTCGGACCCGTGACCGCGACGAACGGGAACGGGTGGACGTCGCGGTAGCGCTCGAGCACGAGCGCGCCGTGGCCGTCGCCGTCGAACACCTCGTCGTGCGTGATCGAGCCGGCCACGAGCTTGCCGATGAGATGCTCGAGCTTCTCCGTCGTGACCGCTTCCGTGTGGTGCTCCATCACGCCGAATAGCTCCTCTCCGTGAACGAGGAGGCCGAGCGTGTGCTGGTTCCCGACGTTCACGATGCACGCTCCGCGCTCCGCCTCGGATGCGACGCGCTCGTCCTCGAGCGCGCCGAGGACCGCGACCGGTCCGGTGTCCGCGACGATCGCCCCCGGCACGTCGTCCTGGATCGCGACGAGCCGGGTCATGTAGTCCGGCGGGGTCGGCCAGATGTGATCGACGAGCGTCGATCCCGGTGTCAGCGTGCGGCGCCAGTGGTCGAACCGGAACAGCCGGTTCGAGTACTTGGGCGAGAAGCCGTGGTCCTGCGCGGCGACGGCGATCGTCGCTGGGAGCGTCACGTCGTAGGCCGCGAGCGTGCGCTCGAGCCGGGCGAGGTCGACGTCGCGGAAGTCGACCGCGACGGCATGGCGCGGCGCCTCGTCGGAGATCTGGATCCCGCGCTTGCGCAGGAGGTCGAGGTCGTCGTGGACCGTGCGGGCGGCCTTCTCGGTCGCGTACACCTCGAGACCGGCCTCGAGATGGCGCCACACGGCGTTCGTGGTGTGGTAGCCGCCCATGAGGTTGCCGTGGAGGAACACGGCGCGGCCCTCGCGCCGGGCCCGCTCGATGCGCTTGCCGACGATCGCTGTGGCCGAGGGGAGCACGAGCTGGACGGCGTTCTCCATAGGCTGCGCCGGGTCGTGGAGGACGACGTCCATGGTCCCGGCGCCGATGTCGATCGCGAGGATGCGCTCGTCGGTCATGTCGGGGATGCTAGGCCTCGCCTGTTCTCGGATCGCCTCGCGACCTCTAGAATGGTCATGTTCCTCGACCGGGGAGGTCGCATAGCCAGGTCGAGTGCGGAGGTTTGCTAAACCTCTGAGCTGGGTTTTTCCGGCTCCGCGGGTTCGAATCCCGCCCTCCCCGCTGTACCGCTCACAGGCCGGTCGAGGCCTCGCTAGACGCCGAGCGGACGCGCCACGAGTCCCGCCGGGACCTTCGGATAGAAGTACGTCGTCTTCGCCGGGAGGCGCTCCCACGCGTCGGCGACCGTCTTCAGCGTCATCGGCCCGACCCCGCGCACGAGCACCGCGCTCGCTTCGCCCGCCGCGGCGGCGATCGCCCGGTCGGTGTCGTGCTCGTACGCCACCGTGCCGCCCGCGGAGCGCGCGGGGTCGATGAGCAGCGCCTCCGCCTGCGCGATCGGGAGCGAACGCCACGCCTCGGCGAGATGAGAGAGGTCGACGTCCGCGCGCGGCTCCAGCCGTGTGAAGACGCCGTCGCGCACCAGCACGATCCCCGGCTGGGTGTCGGCGAGGCCGCCCTTGTCGATGGGGGAGCCCTCGAAGCTGCGGGCGACGGCCTCGTCGATCGCGGCGCTCGCCCCACGCACGACGCGGTGCGTCGGCAGGATCCGCAGACCCGGATCGTCCAGGGCGCAGAGGTAGGCCATGACGTAGTTGGGCGTGTCCTCGGCGAAGTCGATGCGCTTGGCCTCGTTCTCCTCCTTCAGGTACTCGAGCGCGACCTCGTACCGGTGGTGGCCGTCGGCCAGGTAGATGCGCGCCTCCTTCAATGCGCCCTGGAGCTTCGCGGTGAGCGCGCGGTCGTCGAGCGCCCAGAGCAGGTGGCGCTCGTCGCCGACCCGCGCTTCGGCCACGAACCGCGCCGGGCCCCGCGCCATCCACTCCTCGAGCATGCCCGCGACGTGTGCCTTGGGATCCTCGTACAGCCCGAAGATGGGGCTCGCGTTCAAGCGCGTGAGGCGCAGGAGACGGAGCCGGTCCGTCTTGTCCTTCGGTGTCGTCTGCTCGTGCGGCCGGACCACGCCACGACCCATCTGATAGAGGCGGAGCGCGCCGAGGAAGCCGCGCCGCCGCAGGCGCTCTCCGCCCAGCTCGAAGTAGTGGTCGTACAGGTAGAACGCCGGGGTCGTGTCGTATCGCAGCACGCCCTTCTCGGTCCAGGCATCCAGCGTCACCTTCGCACGCGAGTACTTGTCGTCCACCGGGTCGTCGCCCGTCTGCGGCTTCCCGTGTTCGATCCGCACGAAGTTGTGCTCGTTCTTCGCGTAGAGCTCGTTACGCAACCCGTCGCCGATGACGTCGTAGGGCGGACAGATCAGGTCGGCGAGCGGCCCGGCCTTGGCCTCGTCGTAGCGCAGCCCGTGGAAGGGGACGATCTCGGCCACGACGCTCATGTTGCGGCACGACGCGGCGGCGAGCAGGTGGCCCTGGATCGAATGAGCCGGGGTCGACCCGCTCAAGCGCTGAGGGCGGATCCGCGCGACCATACCGGCGTGAGCCGGCCCCTCCTCATCACCGTCATCGGCAAGAGCGCGCGGGACCCCGAGGACCCCGTTCCGCCCCAGGCGATCGTCGCCGCGGAGGAGGTCGGGCGCCGTATCGCGGAGGCGGGCGCGATCGCCGTCACCGGCGGCCTCTCGGGTGTCATGGAGGCGGTGAGCCGCGGCGCGAAGTCCGCCGGTGGGCTCGTGATCGGCGTCCTGCCGGGGTTCGACAAGAACGACGCGAACGCCTACGTCGACGTCGCCTTCACGACCGGGATGGGGTTCATGCGCAACACCCTCACGGTCCGCGCGGCCGACGCGGTGATCATGATCTCCGGCGGCATCGGCACGCTGAACGAGCTCACCGTCGCGTACGAGGACAAGCCCACGGTGGTACTCGAGGGGACCGGCGGCTGGGCCGACCGCATCCGCGACATCGCGTACAAGGGCGTGCATCTCGAGGAGTCGGGCCGCCGCGCCCTCCACTACGCCGCGACGCCCCAAGAGGCGGTCGACCTCGCCGTCGAGCTCGCGCACACCGACGCTCGCGCGCGGCGAGGGGGACAGCTGGAGCTGCGTTAGAGCGGAAGCCGGGCTCAGCTCACCAGCCGGCGAGGATCTTCTCCGCCCACGCGGCAGCGGCGAAGAGCCGCCTGTCGTCGCCCGGCGCGCCGACCATCTGCAATCCCAAGGGCAGACCTGCCGGCCCCCGCCCGATCGGGATCGTCACCGCGGGCGCGCCCGTGAGGGACCACCGCGAGCAGAAGATCGGGTCGCCGGTCGTCTCGGTCGTCGGCGCCTCACCGGTCGTCGCGAGCGTGAGGATCGCGTCGTACGGTGAGGCCCACGTGTCCACCGCCGCGATGAGCCGATCGCGCTC
>JACPEQ010000126.1 GCA_016183435.1 Chloroflexota bacterium | reverse complement strand
TGCGCGCCTGCGCGGGGAGGTACTCGGCGGCGAAGGCCTTCCACATCTCGTCCGGCGCGATCTCGGTGCCGGTGTCCTCTGTGATCTTCTGGATCCGTCCCGAGAACTCGATCTGCAGCCGCCGCGGCAGGTCGAGCCCGTGCTCGGCCTTCATGATGTAGGCGACGCCGCCCTTCCCCGACTGGCTGTTCACGCGGATGACGGCCTCGTACGTGCGCCCGACGTGCTTCGGGTCGATCGGGAGGTACGGCACCTCCCAGACGGGCGCGCCCGGCGGGAGCGCCTCGAGCCCCTTCTTGATCGCGTCCTGGTGCGAGCCCGAGAACGCCGTGTACACGAAGTCGCCCACGTACGGGTGGCGCGGATGGACCGGGATGCGGTTCGCGTACTCGACGACGCGGCGCAGCCCGTCCAGGTCGCTCAGGTCGAGCTCCGGGTCGACGCCCTGGCTGAACAGGTTCATCGCGACGGTGACCACGTCGAGGTTCCCGGTGCGCTCCCCGTTCCCGAACAGCGTGCCCTCCAGGCGGTCCGCGCCGGCCTGCATCCCCATCTCGGCCGCGGCCACCGCGGTGCCGCGGTCGTTGTGCGGATGCAGCGAGAGCACGATCGCCTCGCGGTCGCGCACGTTGCGGCCGAACCACTCGATCACGTCGGCGTAGACGTTGGGCGTGTAGCACTCCACGGTAGACGGCAGATTGAGGACGATCGGCCGCTCGCGCGTCGGCTCGATGGCGTCCATGACGGCGTGGCAGATCTCGAGGGCGTACTCCGGCTCGGTGGCCGTGAAGCTCTCCGGCGAGTACTCGTAGCGCACCGCGGTGCCCGGCACCGTGCGCTCGGACGCGCGGCAGAGGCGCGCGGCGTCCGTGGCGATGCGCGTGATGCCTGGCTTGTCCTCGCGGAACACCACGCGGCGCTGCAGGACCGAGGTCGAGTTGTAGAAATGCACGATCGCGCGCGGCGCGCCGCGGAGCGCCTCGTACGTGCGCTCGATGAGCTCCGGCCGGCACTGCACGAGCACCTGGATCCACACGTCCTCCGGGATCAGCCCGCCCTCGATGAGCTGGCGCGTGAAGTCGAAGTCCGGTTTCGAGGCGGCCGGGAAGCCGATCTCGATCTCCTTGAATCCCATGCGCGCCAGCGTCTGGAACATCCGCAGCTTGCGCGGCGGGTCCATCGGATCGATGAGCGCCTGGTTCCCGTCGCGCAGGTCCACGGAGCACCACCGCGGAGCCTTCGTGACGCGGACGTCGGGCCAGGTGCGGTCCGGCAGGCCCTCGCGGAGGGGCAGGAACGGCCGATAGGCGGTGAATGGCATGTTCGAGCTCATGTGTTCCCCCTGCTCTTCTCGGCAGTCGCGCTTCGCGCGCTGCCTTCGGCCGCAGGCGCTCCCGCGACCTGCGGCAGCCATGTGGGTCGGCGCGATTCGTACGCGGCGATGTCGGCTTCGTGCCGGAGCGTCAGTCCGATGTCGTCGAGGCCTTCGGTCAGACGCCAGCGCGTGAACTCGTCGAGGTCGAGGGCCGCGTCGATGCCTGCGGCGCGCACGCGGCCCGCGGCGACGTCGATCTCCACCTCGGTCGCCGGGTCGGCCTCGACGGCGCGCATCACGCGCTCGACCTGCGCCGGCGCGAGGCGCACCGGGACGACGCCGACCTTCAGCGCGTTCGAGCGGAAGATGTCGGCGAAGCTCGGCGCGATCACGGCGCGGAAGCCGCCGTCGCGCAGGGCCCACGCGGCGTGCTCTCGTGAGGAGCCGCAGCCGAAGTTCGGCCCGGCGACGAGGACGCTCGCGCCCGCGTAGCGCGCGTCGTTCAGGACGAACGCCGGGTCCTTCCGCCACGCCGAGAACAGGCCGTCGCCGTAGCCGGTGCGCTCGAGGCGCTTCAGGTACGACGCCGGGATGATCTGGTCGGTGTCCACGTCGGCGCGGTCCAGCGGGGCCGCGCGCCCGGCGATGCGCGTCACCTTCTCCATCAGCGGAGATCCGAGGGCAGCGCGAACGCGCCCTTGATCGCGGTGGCCGCGGCGACGGCGGGCGAGACGAGGTGGGTGCGCCCGCCGGGGCCCTGACGCCCCTCGAAATTGCGGTTCGACGTGGACGCGCAGCGCTCGCCGGGACGGAGCACGTCGGGGTTCATCCCCAGACACATCGAGCATCCGGCGTTGCGCCACTCGAACCCTGCATCGCGGAAGATGCGATCGAGACCCTCGCGCTCCGCCTGCTCCTTCACGCGCGCGGAGCCCGGGACGACGAGCGCGCGCATGCCCGATCGGACGCGGCGGCCCGCGACCACCGCAGAGGCCGCACGCAGGTCCTCGATGCGGCCGTTCGTGCACGAGCCGATGAACACGGCGTCGACGGCGATGTCGCGGATCGGCGTCCCCGGGCGCAGGGACTGGTACGCGAGGGCGCGGCGTGCCGCCTCGCGCTTCGCGCCGTCCTCGATCGCGTCCGGGTCCGGGACGGCGCCGTCGATCGGCTCGGCCTGCGCCGGGTTCGTGCCCCAGGTGACGTACGGGCGCATGGACGCGGCGTCGATGCGCACCTCACGGTCGAAGGCGGCACCGTCGTCGGTCGCAAGGGAGCGCCACTCGTCCAGAGCCCGCTCCCACGCCGTCCCCTTCGGGGCGAACGGCCGGCCCTCCAGGTACGCGAAGGTCACGTCATCGGGCGCGACCGTCCCGGCGCGGGCGCCGGCCTCGATCGACATGTTGCAGACGGTCATCCGCCCTTCCATCGAGAGCGAGCGGATCGCGGACCCCCGGTACTCCACGATCGCCCCGGCGCCGCCGCCCACGCCGATGCGGGCGATGATCCCGAGGATCACGTCCTTCGCCGTCACCTCGCGTGGCAGCGCGCCGTCGACGGTGATCGCCATCGTCGCGGGCCGCGCCTGCGCGATGGTCTGCGTCGCCAGGACGTGCTC
Source organism: Chloroflexota bacterium (assembly GCA_016183435.1). Lineage (GTDB taxonomy): Bacteria > Chloroflexota > Limnocylindria > P2-11E > P2-11E > JACPOT01. The sequence continues at coordinate 2,346 of JACPEQ010000126.1, read as the reverse complement.
GACCTCGCTCGTCCCGATGCCGAAGGCGATCGCGCCGAACGCGCCGTGCGTGGAGGTGTGGCTGTCGCCGCAGACGATGACCATCCCCGGCTGCGTCAGGCCGAGCTGCGGCGAGATGACGTGGACGATCCCCTGCTCCGGCGAACCCAATGGGTACAGACGGACGCCGAACTCCTCGCAGTTGCGCACCAGGGCCTCGATCTGCTTCTGCGCGAGGTCGTCCGGCCGCTTGTCGTCGGTCGGCGTGTTGTGGTCCATCGTCGCCAGGGTCAGGTCGGGCCGCCGCACCTTGCGGCCGGCGACGCGCAGCCCGTCGAAGGCCTGCGGCGAGGTGACCTCGTGTACAAGATGGAGATCGACGTAGAGCAGGTCGGGCTCGCCCTGTGCCGAGCGGACCACGTGCTTCGCCCAGACCTTCTGGGCGAGAGTCGTTCCCGTCCTAGTCGCGAGCGCGGACACGATCGTAGGCGCGGCGCAGGCGGCGGGCACCCTCGTCGATGCGAGCTGGCGTCGGAGCGCAGTAGGAGAACCGGAGCGCGTCGCGGCAGCCGCCCGTGGTCGTGAACGCGTCCCCGGGAACGAACGCGACGCCCTCTTCGATGGCGACGTCGAGCAGCTCGCGCGAGCTCACGCCGGTGCGCATCCAGAAGTAGAACCCGCCGTCGGGGTCGTTCCACGACACGCCGGTGCCGCGGAACTCACGGTCGAGCGCCGTGCGCGCGGCGGACTGCTTCGCGGCATAGAGGCGCCGCAGCGCGCCGAGGTGGTCCGGGAAGGTCCCGCGGCGATGGAACGCGATGACGAGGCGCTGGCCGAGCGTGGACGTGGAGGAGTCCATCGTCTGCTTCGCGGCGGCCATGCGCCGCACGGTGACCGGGTCGGCGACGGCCCAGCCGACGCGGATGCCCGGCAGGAACGTCTTCGAGAAGCTGCCGAGATGGATCACGCGATCGCGCATGCGCGCCGCAAGCGGCGCGAGGTCCTTCCCGCGGTAGCGCAGCGCCTCGTACGGGTCGTCCTCTATGACGACCGCGTCGTGCGCCGCGGCGAGCGCGAGGAGGGCGTCGCGCCGCTCCTCGCTGAGCGTCGTGCCGGTGGGGTTGTCGAAGTTCGGGACGACGAAGAAGAGCTTCGCCCGCTCGCCGCGCTGGCGGAGCGTGCGCGCCGCGGCGCTCACGTCGATGCCGTCCTCGTCCTGCGGGACCTCGAGGACCCGGGCGCCGCGGTTGCGGAACGCGGAGAGCGCATTCGCGAACGACGGCGAACCGGACACCACGAGATCGCCGGCCCGCAGGAAGACACGGCAGGCGAGGTCGATGGCCTGCAGCGCCCCCGCCGTGACGATGACGTCCTCGGCGTCCGCATCGATGCCGCGGGCGCGAGCGCCCTCGGCGACGATCTCGCGCAGCTCCTGCTCGCCCTCGGTGACGCCGTAGTTCAGCGCGCTCATCCCGTCGCGCGCGAGGACGTCGGTCATCAGCTCGTCGACGCGCGCCAGGGCCAGCGCTTCCGCGGCCGGCGCGCCCGCGGCGAACGAGACGATGTCCCCTCCGTGGCGGACGATGATGCCGATCGTCTCGTCCACGAACGAGCCGTGCTGCTCCTGTCCGGCGGCCTCGAGCGAAAAGGCCGCCCGGGCGATGGCGGGCTCGGCGCTCATACGATCTGCAACGTCTCCTTCTCGGCGTGGCGATACGCCTCGACGCAGATCGAGAGCAACGCCATGTCACTGATCTCCTCCGCGTTCGCGCCGTGCGCGCGGACGATCGCCGCCGCGCGGTCCAGCCGTTCGCCCTCGAGACGCATGCCGAGGCTGATCAGCCGCCGCGACAGCTTCTCCTTCTTCTCCTGTGTCATGCCCGCACTTCCTCTCGCAGGGGGGCTGTGGCCCCCCGTCCACCCCCCGAGTCCTCCGACAGCTCGAACGCGATCCCCTTCTTCGGAAGCCACGGCATCATCGCCCGCAGCTGCCGTCCGACCTGCTCGATCCGCTGGTGCTGCTCGCGCGAGCGCGTCGCCTTCAGAGTCGGCGCGCCCTTCTCGTACTCGGCGATCCACTTCTTCGCCCAGGTGCCGTCGCGCACCTCGGCCAGGACCTGGCGCATCGTCTCGCGCACGCGCGCGTCGATGACCTTCGGGCCCGACGTGTAGTCGCCGAACTCCGCGGTGTCGCTCACCGAGTACCGCATGTACGAGAGCCCGCCTTCGTACATGAGGTCGACGATGAGCTTCATCTCGTTCATGCACTCGAAGTACGCGACCTCCGGCTGGTACCCGGCCTCGACGAGCGTGTCGAACCCGGCCTTGATGAGCTCCGAGATGCCGCCGCACAGGACGGCCTGCTCG
>JACPEQ010000011.1 GCA_016183435.1 Chloroflexota bacterium | reverse complement strand
TCCGCCGCACCGGCGCGCCCTTCGGCATCCGCGAGAACGTGCGGGACATCTCCGACACCTTCCCAACGCTCGCGATCGTCGCCGCCTGCGCGGAGGGTCGCAGCGAGATCTTGGGGATCGGCCACACGCGGAGGCAGGAGAGCGATCGCATCGCCGCCGTCGCGAGCGGCCTGCGCGCGCTCGGCGGGCGCGTCACGGAATACGCGGACGGCATCGCGATCGATCCCGTTACGCTCCACGGCGGCAACGTCGACGCGGCCGGCGACCATCGGATCGCGATGGCGTTCTCGATCCTCGGCCTGGCCGTCCCGGGCGTGACGATCGACGGCGCGGACACGGTCTCGAAGACGTTCCCCGGCTTCTACGACATGGTGCGGGAGCTCGGCCACTGAGGCATCGCATCCCGCCGCTCTCGCGCTATCGCGCGGGCTACCGCCCACAAGGGCCCCTACCCCTGGGGTCCCTGCCCCCCGGCCTGATCGAGGCGATCTGGCTCACGCTCACCATGCGCGCGGCCCTCTGGCTGTTCGGCCTCTATGTCGCGAGCGAGCGCGTCATCCCCCATCCCTGCCACTTCGAGGAAGCGCGCAACGGCTGGGCGGAGATGCCGCTCCAGTACAAGGACGAGCTCGCGTTCAAGCTCGTCGGCGTCTGGGAGCGGTGGGATGCGTGCTGGTACGCGCGCATCGCGACCGTCGGGTACACGCCCGACGGCTCGACCGCGTTCTTCCCGCTGTTCCCGGCGCTCGAGCGCACTGTCGCGGTCGCCGGCCCGCACGTCGCGATCGCGGGGATGGTCGTCAACGTCGTCGCGACGGTGCTCGCGCTCTGGGGCCTGTACCGGCTCGCAGCGGACGACCACGGGGAAGTCGTCGCACGCCGGACGATGCTGCTCCTGGCGATCTTCCCCACGGCGTTCTTCCTGCTGGCCCCGTTCTCCGAGGCGGTCTTCCTCGCGCTCGGGGTCTGGAGCATCGAGCGCGCACGACGAGGAGAGTGGGGCACCGCGGCGCTCCTCGCCACGCTCATCGGCCTGTCACGTCCGGTGGGCGGCACGATCGCTCTCCCGCTCGCCTGGCTCGCCTGGCGGCAGCTGCGGCATGCTCCGCGCGCCGCCGATCGGATCTGGCCCGCCGTCGCGACGCTCGCCGCCCCGGTGAGCGCGGCGCTGTACGTCGTGTACACGATCCGCGTCGTCGGACGATCCATGTTCCAGGCGTCGGCCGAGTGGACGGGTTCCGCGTTCCACCCGCCATGGGATCTGATCGGCGCCACGCTCGACTGGGTGCGCCGCACCGGCGACCCGCTCCAGGCTCTGCAGCTCGCGATGCTCATCGTCTTCGCTGCGCTGTTCGCCGTCGGGGTGCGGCGCCTGCCGGTCGAGCTGACGCTGTACGCGGCTCCGCAGCTGTACCTCGCGTGGGCGCGGATCCTGCCGACCCCGCTGACGTCGGTCGGCCGTTATCTGCTCGTCATCTTCCCGATGTTCATCGTGCTCGCGCTGCTCCTGGGCGACCGGCGGGCGCGCTGGTCCTACGTGATCCTGTCGCTGCTCCTGCTCGGGGCGCTCGCGAACGAGTTCGTGATCGGCAACTTCATCGGCTGAAGGTGCGGCCCGCCGCACCACTCCGGCTCGACCGCCATCCCGGCGAAGCTGCGCCCGTACGCGGGGACCCGCGCGTAGCGGTCCGCTTCCGCCGCAAGGCGATCGGACGCATCGGCTCCGATCGCGACGCGGACGTACGACGCGATCACGGGGCCGCCCTTCCGACCACCACGCCGCGCGCCCTCCGCGATGCGCTCGCGCGCCCAGCGGATCCTCTGCGGCGTCATCCAGTTGAGCAGCACCACGTCGGCGATCTCGCCGGCGAGGCGGCACATCCGCGGACCGAGCGCCGCGATGCCGATCGCCGACCCGGGCGGCAGGAGAGCCCGAAGGTCCGTCACGGCAGCGCGCACGGCCTCGGCGGGATGCTCGGCGCGCCCGGATCCGATGCCGACGATCGCGCGCGAGGTGTCGATCCCGAGGTTCGTGATCGTCTCCGCGATCTCGCGCGCTCCTCGCAGATCGCACGGGATGACGCCGACGCCCAACAGCATGGCGTGCGACGAGCGTTGGGCGGCGGCCAGGAGCGGCAGACCCGTTCCCGCTGTGCCGTCGGTCGTCCAGATCGTCTCGTAGCCGAGACGTTCGACCTCTCCCGCGACGTCGCCGGCGACGCCCGGTCCGAGCGCGGCCGCGATGCCGAATCCGAGCCGGCCTGTCCGACCGTCGCTCGGGGGGACGGTCACGTCCGCGGGCTCCCTGCGCGGTCGAGGAGCGCGCGCAGCGCCGCCTCGTCGCCGATGGCGCGCTCGATGTCGCCGAGCGCCGCCCGGAGCGAGGCGATGCGCTCCGCCACGCCGGGCGCGGCGAGGAGCGGCAGCGCGAGCTCGAGAGGTGTCGACGCCAGGCGCGTGGCATCACGCAGCCCCGGACCCGCGACGTCCTCCAGCGGCATCGGCACCCCGGCGCCCGCGACACGCGCGAGCGCGACCGCGGTCGCCAGCGGCAGGGCGGACACGGCGGCGATCACGCGGTCGTGGATCTGCACCGAGCACACGGTGACCGTGCCGCCGAGCTCCCGCGCGAGGTCGCCCGTCATCGCCATCGCGGCCGCGTCGGTCCGCGCCGTCGGGACCACGAGGAACGGACGGCCGCGGAAGATCCCCGGATCGGCCGCCGCGAAGCCGGATGCGGTGCTGCCCGCCATCGGATGCAGGCCGACGATGCGCGCGTCCTCTCGCGCGCGCTCCGCGAACGCGCCGACGGGTCCCTTCAGGGAGCCGACCTCGATCAGGACCGCGCGGCCGGCGCGCGCGACGATGGCCTCGAGCGTCGGCACGACGCTCGCCAGCGGCGTCGCGACCACGACCGCGTCCGCCGGCAGCACGTCGTCGAGCCGATCGACCACGGCCAGCCCGCGGGTGCGCGCGGCCTCCCGCGTGCGCGCATCCGTATCGAAGCCGCGCGCATCGTGGCCGTCGCGGAGCGCGAGGGCGATCGAGCCGCCGATCAGGCCGAGGCCGACGACCGCGATGCGCAACTAGACGGTCGCCCCCGCGGGGGTGGAAGGGGGCCCCGGGTCGCGGGGCCGCTCAGGCCCCGCGTCAACGGCCCCCTGCGAAGAAGGCGTCGCGACCGGCCGGCCGATGGCCGCGGCCACCGCGGGGACGGTCCGCATCAGCGAAGCGAAGTTCTCGAACGTCAGCGACTCGAAGCCGTCCTTCAGCGCGTGGTCGGGGCTGGGATGCACTTCGATCATCAGCCCGTCGGCGCCGGCGGCGACCGCGGCGAGCGCGACCGGCGCCACGAGATACCACTTCCCCGTCCCGTGCGACGGATCGGCGAGGACGGGCAGGTGCGACAGGCGCTTCAGCAGGGGGATGGCGCTCACGTCGAACGTGTTCCGGGTGTACTTCTCGAACGTCCGGATCCCACGCTCGCAGAGGATGACGTTCGGGTTCCCCTTCGCGAGGACGTACTCGGCCGACAGCAGCAGCTCCTCGATCGTCGCGGACATCCCGCGCTTGAGGAGCACGGGCTTGCGCTGCTCCCCGACCGCGTCGAGGAGCGAGAAGTTCTGCATGTTGCGCGTCCCGATCTGCAAGCAGTCGGCGAAGTGCGCCACGAGGTCGACGTCGGCGGGCGTGAGCACTTCCGTCACGATGGGCAGGCCCGCGGCGCGCGCCGCTTCCGACAGGATCCGCAGGCCGGATTCGCCGAGGCCGCGGAAGCTGTAGGGCGACGTGCTCGGCTTGTACGCGCCGGCCCGGAGCAGCGTCGCGCCCGCGTCGCGCACGGCGATCGCGGTCGCGGTCGTCTGCTCCTTGGTCTCGACCGAGCACGGGCCGGCGGCGACGACGAGCGGCCGGCCGGCACCGATGTCCACGCCACCGACCCGCACGACGGTGTCCTGCGGGCGGACCTCGCGCGAGCTGAGCTTGAACGGCTTGGACACGTAGACGATCTCCTGCACGCCGGGCATCGACTCGAGCTGCTCCTCCGCCTCGCGCGCCGCGACCCCGAAGGTGCCGATCGCGGTGCGCTCCGCGCCCGGCAGCGGCACCGCCGTGAGCCCGAGCTCGGCCACGCGCCGGATCACGCCGTCGATCTCGTCGGGCGTCGCGTCCCGTTTCATGACGACGAGCATCAGACGGCCCACTCCGGCCGGAGTGCCCGCGCACCGTGCAGGAACACGTGGCGGATCTCGCGCTGCGACCGCGCCGTGTTCCAGTGGACGAGGACGCGGATGCACCGCTCGAGCGCTCCCGGCACCGGTATCTCGCGGCCGCAGATGAGCGGGACCTCGCCCCAGCCGATCTCGCGCGCCGCGAACGCGGGGAACTCCGCGTCGAGGTCGGACGTGACGGTGAACCAGACGCTGGCGACGTCCGCGGGCGCGAGCTCGTTCAGGCGCACGATCTCCTCGAGGAGCTCGCGCGTCGCGGCGAGGATCGCGCCGCGCTCGTTCGCGGCGACCGTGGTGGCGCCGCGGATACCGCGCACCGCGGTCATGCCGCCCCCGCTTCGCGCAACGAGCGCACGAGGTCGCGGAGAGCGCGCTCGCCGCCCTGCGCGACGGCGTCGATCGCCGCGCTGCCGACGATGACCCCGTCGGCGATCCCGCGCAGCGCGCGGACGTGCTCCGGCCGGCCGATGCCGAATCCGACGGCGACCGGCAGCGTCGTGTGCCCGCGCACGCGCTGCACGAACGGGCGCACGTCGTCGGACAGGCCGGCGCGTGCGCCGGTCACGCCCGTGAGCGAGACGCAGTAGACGAAGCCTCGCGCCGCCGGAAGCAGGCGCGCGAGGCGCTCGTCGGGCGTCGTCGGTGCGTACAGGTCGATGCGCGCGACGTCCGCCGGGACGAGGACCGTGTCGAGCTCACCGCTCTCCTCCGCCGGGAGGTCGGGGACGATCACCCCGGCGATGCCGCTCCGGACGCACTCCGCGGCGAGGCGCTCCGGCCCGAAGCGCAGGAACGGATTGAGGTACCCCATGAGCAGGACCGTCGCGTCGCGCTCGCTCACGAGCGACGCGCCGTCCGCGACGCAGTCCTCGAGCCGGACCCCTCCGCGCAGCGCCGCTTCACCGGCGCGCTGGATGGTCGTGCCGTCGGCCATCGGGTCGCTGAACGGAACACCGAGCTCGATGAGGTCCGCGCCGCCGTCCAGCGCCGCGCGCAATAGGGCGGGCGTCGTCGCGCGGTCCGGGAACCCCACCGTGAGGTAGATGGCGATGGCCATCCGGCCTTCCGCGCGTGCGCGACCGAATGCCCGCGAGATCCGCTCGCTACCGGTGATCGTCGTCAGTGTCATGCCGACCGCATCACGGTATCGAGGTCCTTGTCGCCGCGGCCCGACAGGCACACCACGACGTCGACGTCGTGGCCGTGCTCGCGGGCGACGAAGGGCAGGTCGGCGATCGCGTGCGCGGGCTCGAGCGCGGGGATGATCCCCTCGGTCCGGCAGAGGAGGCCGAAGCCCTCGAGCGCCTCGGCGTCGGTGCGCGCGACGTAGGTCACGCGGCCGCTGTCGTGCAGCGCCGCGTGCTCCGGTCCGACGCCGGGGTAGTCGAGGCCGGCAGAGACCGAGTGCGTCTCCCGGATCTGACCCGCGTCATCCTGCAGCACGTAGGTCTTGGTGCCGTGGAGCACGCCGACGGTGCCGCCCGTGATGGACGCGGCGTGCCTGCCGGTCTCCAGGCCCGCGCCGCCCGCCTCGACGCCGCGCAGGGCGACGCCACGGTCGTCGAGGAACGCCGCGAAGGTGCCGATGGCGTTCGATCCACCGCCGACGCACGCCGTCACGACGTCCGGCAGGCGCCCGAGCAGGTCCACCGCCTGCGCGCGGGCCTCACGTCCGATCACCGACTGCAGCTCGCGCACGATCGTCGGATACGGGTGCATCCCGATCGCGGACCCCAGCAGGTAGTACGTGCCACGCACGTTCGTGACCCAGTCGCGGATCGCCTCGTTCACGGCGTCCTTGAGCGTGCGGCTGCCGGCATCGACGGCGCGCACCTCCGCTCCGAGCAGACGCATGCGGAAGACGTTCGGCCGCTGGCGCTCCATGTCGAGCGTGCCCATGTACACGACGCACTCGATCCCCAGGAGCGCGCACGCCGTGGCGGTCGCGACGCCGTGCTGTCCCGCGCCGGTCTCGGCGATGACGCGCCGCTTCCCCATCCGCTTGGCGAGGAGCGCCTGGCCGAGCGCGCTGTTGATCTTGTGCGCCCCCGTGTGCGTGAGGTCCTCGCGCTTCAGGAGCACGCGCCGGAGCCCGACCGCCGCGGCGAGCCGCCGCGCGTCGGTGAGCGGCGTGGGCCGGCCGACGTACGTCCGCAACAGGCGGTCGAGCTCGTCGCGGAACGCCGCGTCACTCCAGGCCTCGTCGAAGGCAGCCTCGAGCTCGATGACCGCCGGCATGAGCGTCTCCGGCACGTACTGGCCGCCGAAAACGCCGAATCGGCCTTTCAATTTCCACCCTCGCTCGGGGGGACCCCTCCCTCGGGCACGGGTGCTCGACCTCGTCGCTGCGGCGCCTCGGTCTGCGCGCCCGCGGGTACCGCTCGACTCTCCCGCGGCAGCGCCGCGAGATGGCGGATGAGCGCCGTGGGATCGTCCGCGCGCATGAGCGCCGTGCCCACGAGGACGGCATCGACGCGCGCGGGCAGCGCGAGCGCGTCGTCGACACTGCCGATGCCCGACTCCGCGACGAGGATCTGCGACGGCTTCGCGATGTCGTGCAGCAGCCCGATGCGCTCCGGATGGATCTCCTTCGGCGAGCGCAGGTCGCGAGCGTTCACGCCGAGGACGCTCGCGCCGCTCGCGGCCGCACGCTCGAAGGCCCGCGTCTCGTGCGCCTCGACCAGCACGCCCATGCCGAGCTCCCGGGCGCGCTCCATCAGACGCCGCAGCTCGGCGTCCTCCAGCGCCTCCGCGATCAGGAGGACGGCGTGCGCGCCTGAGGCCCAGGCCTCGACGATCTGCCGTTCGTCGACGATCACGTCCTTGCACAACACCGGGATCCCCACGACTTCCCGGACGGTCGCGAGGTCCTTCAGCGATCCGCCCCAGTGGCGAGGCTCGCACAGGACGGAGATCGCCGTCGCGCCGGCGCGTTCGTAGCGCCGTGCGATCGCGCGGACGTCGGCGTCCGCGCGGAGCGTTCCGAGCGCGGGAGAGACGCGCTTCACCTCGGCGATGACCGCGAGCTGTTCGCGGTCGCGCCGCCGCCGGAACGCCTGCGTGAACGCGTCGCCGCCGCTGCCGTGCCGCGCGATCGCCGTGCAGCCGCGCAGCAGCGCCTCTTCGTACACCGCGGCCTCCGTCCGGTCGCGCCTGGCGCGCGCGGCGTCCGCTCGCCGTTCCGCGACGACCTGGTCGAGGAAGTCGGTCATGCGGTCGCCGCCGCTGACCCGAGCCGCTGGCTGGTCTCGACGAAGCGGTCGAGGGTCGCCGTCGCCGCGCCGCTGTCGATCGCGGCGGCCGCGAGCAGCACGCCTTCGCGCAGGCTCTCCGCGATGCCACCGATGAAGAGGCCGGCGCCGGCGTTCAGCAGCACCGCCGTGCGCCGCGCTCCGGTCTCTCCGCCGAGCACCGAACGCGCCGTCGCGGCGTTCGCCGCCGCGTCGCCGCTCTGGATGTCGAGGACCGTGCCCACGGGCAGGCCGAGCGCCGCGGGCTCGATCGTCCCGATCGTCAGCGATCCGTCGCGCAGCTCCCACGTCCGGGTCGGTCCCGTCGGGCTGATGTCGTCGAGGCCGTCCTCGCCGTGGACGACGATGACGTGGTCCGCGCCGAGCTCCCCGAGAGCGCGAGCGATGCTCTCGCCCACCTGTGGCGTGGCGACGCCGAGGACCATGCGGCGCACGCCTGCGGGATTCGAGATCGGCCCCAGGATGTTGAAGACCGTGCGGATGCGGATCTCGCGCCGGACGGGGCTCGCGTGGCGCATGGCGGGGTGATACCGCGGCGCGAACAGGAAGGCGACGCCGACCTCGTCGACGCACCGGGCGGCCTCCTCCGGGCCAAGGTCGATCTTCACGCCGAGGGCCTCGAGCACGTCCGCGCTCCCGCACTTGCCCGTGGCCGCGCGGTTCCCGTGCTTCGCGACCTTCCCGCCCGCGGCGGCCGTGACGATGCTCGAGACGGTCGAGATGTTGAACGGGTCGATCCGCGATCCGCCCGTGCCCACGATGTCGACCGCCTCACCCGCGAGGCGCACCGGGACGGCGGCGGACCGCATCGCTTCCGCGAACCCGACGATCTCGTCGACCGTCTCGCCGCGCAGGTGCAGCGTCGCGAGGAGCGCGCCGAGCTGCGCCGCCGTGGCCTCACCGGCCATCACGGACGCCATCGTCGCCCGCGCTTCCTCGCGCGTGAGCGTCCGCCCACCGATGATCGCTCCGAGCGCCGCGATCGCGTCCATCTCGTTCAATCTCCGCTCTTCCCTATCACTGGTCCTCCACCGATCAGCCGCGCGACGACGTTGTGGACGATCTTCGACCCGACCTCGTCCTTGAGCGTGAGGATCGACTCCGGGTGGAACTGCACGGCGGCGATGGGCAGGCGCTCGTGCTCGATCGCCATGATCACGCCGTCGTCGGCGACGGCCGTGATCCGCAGCTCCCGCGGCAGCGTCTCCCGCACCGCGTACAGCGAGTGATAGCGGCCGGCGCGGAAGGTGCGCGGCAGGCCTTGGAAGATCGCGCCGCCGAGCACGCTGATCTCCGAGGTCTTCCCGTGCATCGGGTACGGAAGGACACCGAGCTCGCCGCCGAAGCGCTCCACGATGCCCTGGAGCCCCAGGCACACGCCGAAGAGCGGGATCTCCGCGCTCACGGCGGCGTCGACCGCGCCCGCGACGTCGAAGTCGGAGGGCCGCCCGGGGCCCGGTGACAGGACGATCCCGTCCGGGCGGTACGAGCGGATGACCTCCTCGAGGCGCTCGCGCGTGGCCGCGCGGACCGTGAGCACGTCGGTGCCCGTCTGCCGCAGGTAGTTCGCGAGCGTGTGGACGAAGGAGTCCTCGTGATCCACCAGCAGCACGCGGCGTCCCGCCCCGGGATGCGCGGCGGCGGCCCGCACGGCGGTCGTGCCGCGGGGCCGGCGGATCGCGTCGAGGAACGCGGCGGCCTTCAGGTCGATCTCCCGCTCCTCGGCGTCGGGATCGGAGTCGATGAGGAGCGTGGCGCCGGCGCGGACGCTGGCGACGCCATCCTTCACCTGGATGGTGCGCAGCGTGAGCCCGGTGTTCATGTTCCCGTCGAACCCGACGAACCCGATCGCGCCGCCGTACCAGCCGCGGGGCGAGCGCTCGCGCTCCTCGATGAATCGCATGGCCCACAGCTTCGGCGCGCCGGTCACGGTCACGGCCCACGCGTGCGTCAGGAACGCGTCGATCGCGTCGTAGCCCTCGCGCAGGATCCCCTCGACGTGGTCGACCGTGTGGATGACGCGCGAGTACATCTCGATCTGCCGCCGCCCGATGACCCGGACGCTGCCGGGAACGCAGATGCGCGACTTGTCGTTGCGGTCGACGTCGGTGCACATCGTGAGCTCCGACTCGTCCTTCTCCGAGTTGAGCAGCTCGACGATGGCCTCGGCGTCGCCCATGACGTCGCTGCCGCGGGCGATCGTGCCCGAGATCGGGCAGGTCTCCACGCGCGAGCCGTCCACGCGGACGTACATCTCCGGCGAGGCGCTCACGAGATGCTCCCCCGCACCCAAGTCCATCCAACCTCGGCCGAGATTCATCAGAGCCCCGTACGGCGCCGGGTTCCGCTCGCGCAGGCGGCGGAACAGCTCCGACGGCGGGACGCGGCACGGCTCGAAGAACGTCCGGCCGGGCACGACCTCGAAGAGGTCGCCACGCCGGAAGGCCTCGTGCGCGAGGCGCACCGTCACGGCGTACTCGCGGGGCTCGAGATCGCTCGCACGATCGACCGACTCGGCCGTCCGGAACGGGACGCGCACGCCGGTCCGCGGCAGTCCGCGCGTCGAGCGGCCGCCGGCGGACATCTCGTACTCATGGCGTACCGCGACGCCGCGCGTGTGGTCGACGACGACGAGCTCGTCCGCCAGGAAGAGCACCAGATCGCGCTTGTCCGCGGGCCGCGGCAGGCCGTACGGGATCGGCTCGAACTGGAACGCGAGGTCGTAGGCGAACGCGCCATACAGGCCGAGATGGGGATCCTCCGCCGACCAGAAGAGGTCGACGAGGCCGCGCACCAGCGAGAACGCCGACCGCTGCTTGCTGCGCTCCTCCTCGGCGAACCGGCGCTCGGGCTCCCGGATCCGCCCGCGGAGGCGCGCCGCCGAGACCTCGAGATCCTCGACCGCCTCGAGGCCGGCGATGGCTTCGGCGATCGACGGCACGAGCACCTGTCCGCGCTCGTTCAGCGCATCGACGGCGAAGGACCGCTCGCGCGTCACGAGCTGGAGCGGAGGGTCGATGAAGCCGATATCCCAGCGCGTGTAGCGGCCGGGGTATTCATAGCTCGACGCCAGGAGCACCCCCAGGTGCTCGTCCAGGGCGTCAACGATCGGCTCGATCGCGCCGGCGACGGGCAGCGGCGTGGTCAGCCGCTGGACCTCGACGCCACCGCGCGTCCGGTACCGCAGCGAACGCTGCCCTGCCTCCGCGATGACCGCCATCTGCGCACCACCTCCGCGAAAACAAAGACCCTCGCCCCACCTTCGGGACGAGGGCTCGTGGTGCCACCCGAACTCGTCCACGGCTCGCGCCGAGGACCTTGTTCCGACCTCGCTCGCGGGAGACCCGCTCGCTTGGCCCGGGTGCTCGACCTCGTCGCTTCGCGCCTCGGTCCGCGCGCCCGGGGGGTACGGATGCCCAGGTAACGGAGGGCTTCCGGCCGCCTCTACTGGCTTGCGCGTTCGAGGCGGCGTCTCGCGGGACCCATTCGCCTGGCTCCGCCGTCCCCCTTCGCACCAGCCGGGGTTCTCTGAACGGCCTCCGCCGGGCTACTCGCTCCCGCTCGAGCGACGCTGGTGGCGATGGTATGACCGATCCCGCCCATCAGGCAAGGCGTCCGAGCCCCTTTTCGGCCATTTCGCAGGGGTCGGGGGCGGACCAGGAAGGAGGCCCCAGCCACCAGGAACGGACGCGCGAGCCCCGTCCGTACATTGGCTCCGTGGCCATCGCCCCAGCCCGCCAGGGCCCAGGTCGCCCGCTCGGCCCCATGGCCGTCCGATCGACGCTGCCCAGCCACCCCGCGGGGCGGGTCCGGGACGTCCTGGGCGGCCTGCCGATGGCGACGGGCTACCGGCTGACCGTCAAGTCGCTCCGGTACCGCACCCGGCCGCACCTGCAGGCGTTCACGTTCTGGGACCGGCCGGAGATGGTCATCCAGGTGCCGGAGCCGTTCGTCCCGTTCGCCGAGGTCGTCGATCTCGGGTCCTGGGGGCGGCCGCTGGTGCAGCTCCGCACCCGGCGCGACGTCATGCGGTTCCTCTACCTCCACGAGTACTGCCACTACTGGCTGTACCTCGTGCACGGGTGGGGCACCGCCGCCGAGGTCCAGTGCGACCGCTACGCCTTCGCGCACTACCGACGCCGCGGCATCGTGATGCCACCCCGGATCCGCCGGCGGGGCCAGCGGCTCGCGGTGGCGACGCTGGCGATCGGCGCCCGGGGCCGCGCCTCGGCCTAGCGGGTCATCCCGCGATGCGGGCGGTCACCGATCCCGTCGCGTCGACGGCGACCGCCGTCGGGACGTACGCGATGCCGTAGCGGCGCGCGAGCTCGGGGCGGCGCGAGACGTCGACGGTGACGACGCGCCGGCCGGCATGGCGCAGCTCGCGCTCCAGCTGCCGGCAATCGGTGCACAGCGGATGCGTGAACTCCACGACGATCTCGCCCGTCACGTCGCCCACGCCGATCTGCGCGAGGTCGATGCGGTCGAACTGACGGTGGCCGATGCCTCGCAGGCGCGCGACGATCTTGTACATCTCGCAGCCGACGCAGAGGCCCGTCGCTGCCGCCAGCAGCGCGAGCGCGGCGACCATCAGGCCGAGGGCCGCGCCGGCGACCGGCGCGCCGAGGCCATAGGCCAGGCTCGCCGCGCCGAGGAAGACGGTGCCGACCATGTTCGCGAAGCGTGGCGGACGAGAATCTTCGATCGGACCCTCACCGATGCGCGGCTGGACGATCTCGAAGTACAGGAGGCACGGCACGCAGTACCGGCGGCCGAACGTCAGGCCGATCGCGAGCTGCGCCGCGACCACCCACAGCAGCGGCCACCATCCCGTGAGGACCGCGACGAGCGACACCAGGCCGACCACGCTCTGGTTGGTGCGTGGCGCGTAGGCATCGATGACGTCGATGTCGCGGTACGGGTCGGCGGTGCGCTCCCGGCGCCGCGGGAGCGCTGCGGTGATCAGACGCATCGGCACCCCCCCTTGAGGTATTTCCGAGTCTAACGGTCGGAATTCGCGCCGCAATGGACAAGATGCCCACTTCTCGCCCTTCCCACGTCGGTCGCGAACATCCGGGAGCGACGGTGTGAGCGGGCCGGCGGACGTCCGCCGGTCCTACGCTGCGGTCCGCGATGGGCGCCTTGGACTTCGGACCTTTCCTCGAGCTTCCGGAGGCGGTCCGCGGGGCGCTCGCGCTCGCGGCGGCCCCCGAGATCCGCGTGGTCAAGGGAGAGCACCTCCTGCGCGCCGGCGACGAGCCCCGCGCCGCCTACGCGATCCTCGCGGGGCGCGTCCGGGTCAGCGCTCCGGACGGGAATGTCCTCGCGACGTTGACCGCGCCGGCCCTCGTCGGCGAGCTCGCGGTCCTCGAAGGCCGCCGGCGCTCCGCCGACGTCGTGGCGCTCGAGCCGGTGCGCGCGCTCCGCATCGACGCTGGGGAGGTCCGCCGGGTCGTCGCGTCGCACGAGGGCTTCGCGCGGACGCTGCACGCCTTCGCCGACGCGCGACGCGCGAGCCGGTTCCTCCGCACCCAGGGACCGTTCTCGGACCTCCCGTCGGAGGAGATCGAGCGTCTCGGGGCGAGGCTCCGGCCACAGCGCTTCGCGGCGGGGTCCGTCCTCATGCGGCAGGGCGAGCGCGGCGACGACGTGCTGCTCCTCCGCGAGGGCCAGGTCGAGGCCGCAAGAGAGGACGCCGACGGCGAGCGGCCGCTGGCGCGCCTCGGACCGGGCACGCTGGTCGGGGAGATCGCCGCGCTCACCGGATCGCCCCGCACGGCGACCGTGCGTGCGCTCACCGACGTCGACGCGCTCGTCGTCAGCGGCGAGGACGTCCGCGACGTCGTGAAGCGCCACCGCGCGTTGCTCGACCGCGTCACCTCGGTCATGCAGGCGCGCCACTCGCCGCTGCGCACCGGCGAGCATCGCATCGAGCCCGCACCCGACGACCCGAACGCGGTGATCCTCGAGGATCCCGAGCGTGGCGCGTACCTGCGGCTCGACCGCCAGGCGCTCGCGATCTACCGGGACCTCGACGGCGAGCACACCCTGCGCGACCTCTCGCTCCGGCACTTCGAGCGCACCGGAACGCTCGACCCGCACGCGGTCTTCTCGACGGTCGCCGCCCTCCAGGTCGCGGGATTCGCGACGGCCCCTCGCATGGCGGCCGACGCCCCCGACGGCCGGCTCCTGCGGGCGCTCGACGCGGTGCTCGCGCCGCGGATCGAGATCGGCGACCCGGATGGGCTCGTCGCCGGGCTGCTGCGGATCGTCGCGCCGGCGTTCAGCGCGCCGGCCGCGATCGGCGCGACGGCCCTGGGCGTCGGCGGCCTCATCGCGGCGATCCCCGCGCTCCGCACGGCGTCACCGCTGGACTTCGGCATCGCCGGGATCCTCGTGGCGTTCGTCGCGCTCCTGCTGGCCGGGGTCGGACACGAGATCGCGCACGCGCTGGCCGCGAAGGCGGAGGGCGCCCGGCTCGGGCGCGCCGGGATCGGCCTCTTCTGGTTCACGCCCGTCGTGTACGTCGACACCTCGGCGACGTGGGCGATCCCACGCTGGGGACGCATCCGCGTGAACGCCGCCGGTCCGCTGTTCAACCTCGCGCTCGCGGGCGTGTTCGGCCTCGGCGCGCGGCTCGCGAGCGGCACGCCGCAGGACGTGCTCGCGTGGCTCGCGCTGACGAACGTGGTCCTCGTCGTCTTCAACCTCTCACCGCTGCTGGAGTTCGACGGCTACTACGTCCTCGCCGACCTCACCGACACCAACGCGCTCCGCCGCAAGGCGATGCGATCCGTGTTCGGCGACCTCGGCCGGCCGCGGCGGCCGGCGTCGCGCCGCGAGGCCGGCGCCCTCGTCTACGTGGTCGCCTCGATCGCCTACGTCCTCGCCATGTGCGCCGTGGCGATCGCGGGGCTGCCGAGCGTGGTACGTACGGTGCTGCCTCCGACGATGGACGCCGACACCCGTGCGCTCGTCGCCCTCGCCCTCGGGGTGATCCTCGCGATCATGCTCGTCCTGCCCTTCGTGCTCGAAGCGGTCGAGGCCCGCCGGCGCCCGGAGCCAGGCCTGGCCTGACGGCTCAGCGTTCCGGTCGCAGCGTCTTGGAGGGCGGGCGGATGTCCACGGTGCCGGTCTTCACACCGAGCGCTGCCGAGAGGTCGTTGCGTGAGACGCGAGGCTCGAGCCGCTCCGCCCGGGCGGTACCGCTTCCGAACCTCGCGCGCTCATCGGGTGTGAGGTCGTACTCGGCGAGCGCGGTCGCGGGGTCGCGCGACAGCAGCTCCCGGAACGGAGCCTCGGCGATGGCGCGGTCGACGATCGCCTGGACTTGCTCGGCGGACATCCCTACCTACCTCGGCGGTCCCGCAAGGGGGACCTCTTCGCGCGAAGAGTACAGCGGGCCTCTGATCCGCCCGGGGGGACCCGTCGCCGAGAGCTTGCTTTCCATCACATGCAGGCTCGCCGCCGTGAACCTCAGCGCTCCATCGACGCACGCGCGCGCCAGCGCGGAGGAGATCGCTCGCGCGTCGTCGTCGCCGGCGTCGTCGCGGACGCGCGCGAGCGTGACGTGCGCGCGGAGGGGCTTCGGGTCGAACCGGACCCGATGCCGCAGGAGCTCGGCGCGCACGGACGCGCCGAGGCCGACGATCGCGTCCACCGTGCGGGTATCCGTCCCGACCCACACGATCCGAGGTCGGCCGTGCTCGGGGAACCGCCCGACCGCGTTCAGCTCGATGTCGAAGGGGCCATGCGACCTCGCGGCGACCTTCGCCGAGTCGATCACGACCCGAACGTGCTCCTCCGCCACCTGGCCGACGAAGGCGAGGGTGACGTGCATCAGCTCCGGAGCGACACGTCTCAGGGAAGGCAGCGGCGGGAGGAGCCGGTCCAGCGCGGAGGCGACGTCAGCGGGAAGCGGGATCGCGACGAAGATCCGCGGCACGGAGACCGAGCCTCGGTTCAGGCGGGGCTTGGAGCGGGCGCGGGGCCCTTTCCGGTCCGGCGTTCCTCCCCGCCACTGGTGCCGGTCGGCGTCCCGGTCGGCTGGCCGGTGGAGGCGGCGGCGGGAACGACCTCCTCGACGCCCTCGAAGAGCTTGTCGAACTCCTCGCTCGAGATCGTCTCGTCGACGATCAGCCGGCGGACGACGGCGTCCAGCCGGTCCTTGTGCGCGGTGAGGACCTCGTACGCGCGCTGGCGCGCAGCGTCGATGATCTCTTTCACCTCGCTGTCGATCACCTTCGCGACGTCCTCCGAGTAGTTCCGCTCCTCCTGGATCTGGCGGCCGAGGAAGATGAGCTCGTCGGTCTTGCCGTACTGCAGCGGGCCGAGCTTCTCGCTCATGCCGTACTTCGTGACCATCTGGCGGGCCATGTGCGACGCCTTCTCGATGTCGTTCGACGCGCCCGTGGTCATGTCGCCGCCGAGATGGATCTGCTCCGCGACCCAGCCGCCCAGCGCCGCGGCGATGTCGTCCTCGAACTCCCTCTTCGTCCGGAAGTAGCGGTCCTCCTCAGGGAGGGACCAGGTGACGCCCATCGCCATGCCGCGCGAGACGATCGAGATCTTGTGGACCGGGTTCGTGTGCTGCAGCAGCTTGAAGCAGAGGGCGTGGCCCGCCTCGTGGTAGGCCACGATCATCTTCTCCTTCTCGGTGATGACGCGGGAGCGCCGCTCCGGGCCGAGCGCGACCTTCTCGAGCGCCTCCTCGAACTCGGCCTGGCCGATGGTCTTCCTGTTGCGGCGCGCGGCGAGGATGGCGGCCTCGTTCACCACGTTCGCGAGATCCGCGCCCGAGAATCCGGGGGAGATCTTCGCGATCTTCATGAGCTCGACGCCCTTGTCCAGCGGCTTGCCGCGGACGTGCACGTCGAGGATGGCCTTGCGGCCGCGGATGTCGGGACGGTCGAGGACCACCTGGCGGTCGAAGCGGCCCGGGCGCAGCAGGGCCGGGTCGAGGACGTCCGGGCGGTTCGTCGACGCGAGCACGATCACGTTCGTGCCCGTGTCGAAGCCGTCCATCTCGACGAGGATCTGGTTCAGCGTCTGCTCGCGCTCGTCGTGCGACCCGCCGAGGCCGGCGCCGCGCTGACGGCCGACCGCGTCGATCTCGTCGATGAAGACGATGCACGGCGCGTTGCGCTTGGCCTGATCGAACAGGTCGCGCACGCGCGAGGCGCCGACGCCGACGAACATCTCGACGAACTCGGAGCCCGAGATCGAGAAGAACGGCACGCCGGCCTCGCCGGCCACCGCGCGCGCGAGCAGCGTCTTGCCGGTGCCCGGCGGGCCCACGAGCAGCACGCCGCGCGGGATGCGCGCGCCGACCGTCGAGAACTTCTCGGGGTACTTGAGGAACTCGACGACCTCCTGGAGCTCCTGCTTGGACTCGTCCACCCCGGCCACGTCGTCGAACGTCACCGTGGGCTTGTTGCCGATGAACATGCGGGCCCGGCTCTTCCCGAAGGACAGCGCCTGGTTATTCGTGCCCTGGGCCTGTCTCATCATGTAGATGAAGAAGCCACCGATCAGCAGCACGGGCAGCAGGCTGAGCAGCACCGAGCCGATCAGCCCGAACGTCGCGCTCTCCTGCTCGTACTTCAGGGCCACCGCCCTCGTCGGGTTCGCGCGGTTGTAGTCGTTGACGGTCTTGGCGAGCTGCTCGTCGCGGTCGGGCAGCTGCACCTGGAGGCGCTGGGCCCCGTCTCGGAGCTCGAGCGTCGCCCTGTTGCCGGTGACGGAGATCTTCGAGACCTCGCCGCGGTCGACCCGCGCGAGGGCGTCGCTGAAGTCGATCTCCTTGGTCGCCGGCGACTGGGCGCGGTAGGCATAGAGGAGCGCCACCCCCATCACCACGAGGAGGAGGGTGAGGATCCCGTTCTTGAAGACCCGGTTGTTCAGATCCAGCTCGCTCTCCTATTCACCTACCTGTGAAGATGCTAACCGTCGGGACACGGCATTTGTGAGGGCATCCGTCATGCCGTGGCGGATATGCCACCAGAACGTACCGGTCCGACACGGCATTCCGGCCCTATTCCGACCGTCGCTCGGGGGAACCCCTCGCGAGTGCCCAGGGGTAGGAGCCCTGTGCGCGTAGCGCGCTGCGGCGCCTCGGTCTGCGCGCCCGGGTACGCAGTCTCATTCCGTGTGTACCTGGATGCGCACTTCGCGGTGCTCACGAGTAAGGCGTCCGCCCGGTAGGTCCAGCGCCGCGTGCCCGTCGCCGCGCGCTCCCTGTGCCCCCACGGCCTCGCGATGGCGCGCGCTGAGCACGCGCCCGGTCGCTCGCTCCCAGGCCACCGCGAGGGCCTCCTCGCGCACCGCCGGATCGGCGCCGAGCGCGTCGAGGTCGATCGCGCCGTCACGCGTGGCGGCGTCGAGCAGTGCGACCGCGCGCTCGCGGTGCGATGCGGCGATGTCCGCCGCGGCGTCCGCGACGCGCGCGAGCGCGCTGCTCACCTGCGGGTTGATCGCGGCGAGCTCCGGAAGGACGCGTCTGCGGATGCGGTTGCGCGCGTATCGCAGCGAGCGGTTCGTCGGGTCCTCTCGCGGGGCGATGCCCGCCGCGGCGCACACCGCGGCCGTCTCCGCGCGGCCGATGCACAGCAGCGGACGCACGATGCCCTCCCGCGACGGCCGCATGCCGGCGAGGCCGCCGATGCCGCTCCCCCGCGTCAAGTGGAGGAGCACGGTCTCGGCCTGGTCGTCCCGCGTATGGCCCGTCGCGATCGCGGTCGCCCGCCGCTCGGCGGCCACCCGCTCGAGGAAGGCGTAGCGCGCCCGGCGCGCGTCGTCCTCGCTCTTGGGCGCGCGCTCGGCGCGCCCGGCGCGGATCGTGGCGCCGACCCTCGCGGCGAGGCCGGAGACGAACTGCGCGTCGGCCGCACCGGTGCGGCGCAGGCGGTGATCGAAGTGGGCGACGTGCAGGACGAGCCCGATGCCGGGCGCGAGGTCGGCCAGCAGGAGGAGAAGCGCGGTCGAGTCGACGCCGCCGGAGACGGCGACGACGAGCCCGCCCGGCTTGAAGAGGTCGTGCTCCAGGGCGAAGCGGCGCACGGTGTCGCGGATCTGCTGGGAGGTCGTCGAGGAGGTCATCGAGTGGCTGGGGTGGGATTCGAACCCACGGCCAGCGGATTATGACGCCGCTGCTCTGCCACTGAGCTACCCAGCCGAGTGCTCGGGAAGTCGATCCTATCGTAGAACTCGGGCTACCTCTCGAAGAACGGGCCACCGAGCATCGACAGCCGCTCGGCGTCGTAGGCCAGCAGCTCGCGCCCGCGCCGGTCGTACAGCGTCACCGTGCCGACCCGCGCGACACAGCGCAGCGTCGCCTCGGCCCCGAAGATGGCGAGCGCGAAGCCGAGCCGGTCCGCCTCGTCATGCCGCACGTCCGCGAGGTCGCCCCAGGCGCCTGCGCTCCTGATGCTGTACCGCACGCTGCGATGATCGGCATGCGCTTGCACACTATGGTCTGTAGACCCGGTGTAACGGCCACCGCGACCCTCACGCTGTGGCGCTGGCTCCGCGCGTCGGCCGCGTGATCAGGAAGTACCGCGAGAACGTCGGACTGTCACAGGAGGCGCTCGCCGAGGAGTCGGGGCTGCACCGCACGTACATCTCGCTCGTGGAGCGCGGTCACCGGAACATCTCGGTCGACGCGCTCTCGCAGATCGCCGAAGCCCTCGGGGTCTATCCCTCGAAGCTCATGAGCGAGGCGGAGAAGGAGCCCGAGGTCTCCCCCAGCCAGCCGGTGTCATCGAGCCGGTCCACCACCCAGCGAAGGGGAAGCCGCACGCGCGGGCGGACGTAGAGGCCCTCCCTGCGTCGCCGCTCGCGGTACTCGTCCTCGGTGAGCTTGTGCTTGTGCAGTACGTGCAGATTCGCCCTGTGGTACGCGCTCGAACGAGCGAGGATCCGGTCTGAGTGTCGCGAGTAGAAGAGACGTGACTCAGCGTTGTGTGCCTCAGGATGGCGCGCGCGCCAACGACGCATCGCCGCACGCGCTCTCTCCCCGTTCCTCCTGATCCACTCGCGGCCGTATTCCCTTCGGCGGTCCCGATCCTTGTATGGCAAAGAAAAGCCCTCCAGTCCGGTCCTCCATGGTCCACAACTGAAGGACTTCGTCTCGCTGTTGCGGGGGGGCGATTCGAACGCCCGGTCTGAGGGTTATGAGCCCTCCGTGGTGCCACTCCACTACCCCGCTCGGCCATTCTACGTGACGACGTGCGATCGCTCAAGCGGATCCGACCGCGTGAGAATGCGATCGCTATCGCGTCCCGAAGAACACCGCGAGCCAGCGACCGAGCCGCCCGCCGTCCGATGCGTTGATCCGCACCACCGGCTCGCCCGATGGACCACGCTCGACGGCGATCAAGCCCTCCCCCGGCCGCACGTAGCCGAGCTCGCGCGCCTTGTCGATCACGTACGTGTCCGTCTTGCGCTCCGCGATCTGCGCCCGCAGCTGCGCCTGGCGCGCGAGCTCCGCGTCGATCTGCTGCTGCGCCGCGCGCCCCTCCTGCTGCACGGCGTTCTGCCGCACCGCGATGCCGACGAACGCGCCGCTCAGCACGAGGCCGAAGGCGAGCACGCCGACCGAGATCAGCGGGCGGATCGACCGCGCGAGGGACGAGCGGGCACGGCGGCGCGGCATCGCGAGCATCATGCGCCGCCGGCCATCTCCTCCGGAAGGGACACCTCTGCTCCGGCGAGCTCCGCCGCGGCGAGGCCGAGGAGCCCGAGCAGCGGGCGCGCGACGAGCGTCCCGACGCGGTGCGTGAACCCGGCGACGATGACCCGACGGCGCGCGGTCACGATCCCGGCGTCGTTGTTCACCGGATCGGGGTCCTCGCCCCAGCCGTCCTTGTGCGCGAGCTTCACGTCGCCCGGCAGGTAGCGGCCCAAACGCAGGAGGTCGGTGTTCCGCCCGAGCAGGCGCATCATCGAGGCACCGGGCGCCGCGCCGGCGTCGGTGTCGCGCAGCACGCGCATCAGGAGCGATGCGGTCTCTCGCGGCGTCATGAGGTTCTCGAGCCCCTTCGCCTTCCGCTCGACGTCGAACATCCCGCGGTGCAGGCGTGTCGCCGAACATCCCCACTCCCGCAGCCGATCGGCGACCCGGTCCGTGCCGATGCGCTCGATGAGCCGGTTCGTGGCGGTGTTGTCGCTCACCGTCATGGAGAGCGCGGCGAGATCGCGGAGCGACATCGGCGCGACGTCGATCAGGTCCCGCAGGACGCCCGAGCCGTCGACGCGCTCGCCCACCGGCACGCGCTCCTCGAGCGACAGGCGGCCCGCCGCCGCGTCGGCGTACAGCGTCATCACGAGCGGCAGCTTGATGACCGAGGCCGCGGGATAGATGCCGTCGGGATCGAGCGCGAGCGCCTCGCTGCCGTCCTCGCCTATCACGATCGCGCCGACGCGGCCGCCCGCCGACCGCGCGCGATCCGCGAAGCGCCCGAGCACGCTGCTCACGCTGGCAAGGCTAGCCGCCGCCCCCGCCGGCTCGCGGCACCGGCGCTCGCCCGCTAGGCTCCGCCGAGCGCATGCCGATCATCGAGTTCCACGACGTCCACAAGTGGTTCGGGCCGCTTCACGTCCTGAACGGGATCGACCTGAAGGTCGACGAGGGTGAGGTCGTCGTCGTCATCGGCCCGTCCGGGTCCGGGAAGAGCACGCTGATCCGCACCATCGACCGGCTCGAGCCCATCCAGCGCGGCAGCCTCGTCGTCGACGGCATGCCGGTGCACGATCCAAAGGCGGACGTGAACGCGCTGCGGCGCCGGGTCGGGATGGTGTTCCAGCAGTTCAACCTGTTCCCCCACCTCACCGCGGTCGAGAACATCATGCTGGCGCCGCGGAAGGTGAAGGGCCTGAACGCTGCCGCCTCGCGCAAGCGGGCGCAGGAGCTGCTCGCGAAGGTGGGCATCCCCGAGAAGGCCGACCAGCTCCCGGTGCGCCTGTCGGGAGGCCAACAGCAGCGGGTCGCGATCGCGCGCGCGCTCGCCATGGACCCCAAGATCATGCTGTTCGACGAGCCGACGAGCGCCCTCGACGCCGAGATGATCCGGGAGGTGCTCGACGTGATGCGCCAGTTGGCCCAAGAGGGCATGACGATGGTCGTCGTGACGCACGAGATCGGCTTCGCCCGGGAGGCGTCCGACCGTGTTGTGTTCATGGACGCAGGGCGCATCATTGAGGACTCGCCGACCGGGGAGTTCTTCGCCGGGGCCCGCGAGGAGCGGGCGCGGCAGTTCTTGAGCAAGGTCATCCACCACTAGGTAGTAGGCAAGGGCAAGGAGGGGTCCATGCGCAGCATCCTCGTACGCATCACCGCCCTCGGCGCGGCCGTCGCCGTCCTCGCGGCGGCGTGCGGCGGCGGAGGTGGTGCTCCCACACAGCCGTCGCCGACCGCGGCCCCGGCCGCGACGGCGGCCGCCAAGCCCAAGTTCGAGCTCGCGTCGTACCAGTACGCCATCCAGACCAAGGGCAAGCTCAAGGTCGGCACGCGCGAGGACAACGTGCCGTTCGGGCTGAAGAACCCCGCCACCTGCAAGTTCGAAGGCTTCGACGTCGACGTCGTGCGCGAGTTCGCCATCGCCATCTTCGGGGCCGAGGGGAAGGCCGACCCGGACAAGTTCATCGAGTACGTGCCGGTCGTCTCCGCGACCCGCATCCCGACGCTGAAGGACAACAAGGCCGACATCGTCGCTGCCACGTTCACCGTCAACGAGGAGCGCCTCAAGGAGATCGACTTCAGCACCGTGTACTTCCGCACGGGCCAGAAGATCCTCGTGAAGAAGTCGGACACGACGATCAAGGAGGTCGCGGACCTCAAGGGCAAGACGGTCTGCACGGCCAAGGGCTCGACGAGCGAGAAGAACATCGCGGCCAAGAACAAGGACGCCAAGCTCCTGCTGCTCGACAGCTACCCGCCGTGCCTCATCGCGCTCCAGCAGGGCCAGGCCGACGCCGTCTCGACCGACGAGACGATCCTCTTCGGCCTCGTGAAGCAGGACCCGAACACGAAGATCGTGGGCGGCTACTTCTCCGACGAGCCGTACGGCATCGGCATCGCCAAGGGCCGGACCGGGTTCGCCCCGTTCCTCAACAAGGTGATCGCCGACATGATCGCCGACGGCCGCTGGGCCGCGCTCTACAAGAAGCACATCACCCCGGTGTCCGGCGACGTCAAGGACGGACCCCACGACAAGGGCCGTCCGGGCGGCTAGCGCTGAGAGCGAAGTTCCAGAGGCGGGGGCCGGCGTGATGCCGGCCCCCGTTCCTGTTCCGACCCTCGGTCGGGCAAAGCCCTCCCTCAGGCCCACGTGCCCGACCTCGGCGTGCGCGCCTCGGTCTGCGCGCGTGGGGGACGGAAGGACCTGACGATGCCTGGCGCGATCATGTTCGAGTTCCCCGACCTCTTCTTCACCGGCCTGTTCCTCACGGTCCAGCTGTCGGTCCTCGGGTCGATCGGCGCGCTCGCCGCCGGTACTCTCATCGCGCTGTTCCGCATCTCCCCCATCCCTCCGCTGCGCTGGGTCGGGGTCGCCTACGTCGAGTTCTTCCGGAACACGCCGCTCCTGGTGCAGCTCTTCTTCCTGTTCCTCGGCCTCGGCGCCCTCGGCTTCCGGTTCTGGACGACGGACACGTTCGAGTCGATCTTCCGCGCGGGGGCGGCGGGGATGGCGCTGTACCACGGCGCGTACGTGGCGGAGGTCATCCGCGGCGGCCTCCTCGGCGTCGACAAGGGTCAGATCGAGGCGGCCCGATCGCTCGGCCTGTCGTACGTGCAGACCCTCCGCTACGTGCAGCTGCCGCAGACCTTCCGCGCGACGATCCCGCCGCTCGGGAACATCGGGATCGCCCTCATCAAGAACACGTCGCTCGCCTCCACGATCGGCGTCGCGGAGTTGCTGCAGGCCGCCGAGATCGTGGAGTCACGGACGTTCCGCACCGAGGAGGCGTTCGGCGCCGTCGTCCTCCTCTACCTCGTCCTCACGATCCCGGCGAGCCTCGGAGTGAACTGGCTCGAGCGAAGGCTGCTGGTCGCCCGATGAACCCGTTCGATCTCCTCCGTGCCGCCGTCTGCGCCACGCCCGGCATCCGCTGCGACACGTGGTACCTGTTCGTCGATCCCGCGATCGTCCGGTTCTTCGGGGAGGGCCTCGGCGAGACGCTCAAGCTGTCCGTCGCATCGGTCCTGCTCTCGTTCGTCGTCGGGCTGCTCTTCGCGCTCGGGCGCCTCTCCACGCGGCCGTGGATCCGCTGGCCGTCGATCCTGTACATCGAGACGATCCGGGCGCTGCCCGTCCTGCTGCTGATCGTGTACTTCGGCATCAAGGGGACGGCGCTCTTCCGGCCGATCATGACCCCGATCTTCGGCGAGGACTTCGAGCTGTCGCGCTTCTGGGCGGGCGTCCTCGGCCTGTCGCTGTACACCTCCGCGGTCCTCGCCGAGATCATCCGCGCCGGGATCACCGCGCTGCCGAAGGGCCAGACCGAGGCCGCCTCGGCGCTCGGCCTGAGCTACGTCGGGTCGATGCGCTTCGTGGTCCTGCCGCAGGCGCTGCGGCTCATGGTCCCGGCGATGATGGGCCAGCTCACGACGGTGATCAAGGACACCTCGCTCGTCGCGACCATCGGCGTGTTCGAGCTCGTGCGCCAGGGCCGCGTCATTTACACGCAGTTCTTCAATCCGCTCGAGGTCTTCCTCTATATCGCCGTCATCTACTTCGTCATCTGCTTCGCGCTCTCACAGGCGTCGCGCCGCCTCGAGCTGCGCGCACCTGTGGAGGCGCGGATCAAGATCGAAGAGGTCCAGCTCCGCGACCAGGTCGCGTAGCGCCCTACAGCCCGGCCAGCAGCTCCCCGTCGCGCTCGCCGCGCGCGAGGACGAACCACTCGCGCGAGAACATGCGCTCGGTGAAGCCTTCCGGCATCTTCTGCATCGTCCCGAGCTGTGTCGCATGCGCGGCGACCGCGGCCTTCTTGCGGGCGATCCACGGCGTGACGTCGAGCGCGGCGTCGATGTCCTTGTCGTCCACCGCCTGCTCGACCCGCATCGCGTCAGCGAGGCCCCACTGCACACCGGCGGCTTCGGCGGCGCTCCGGAACTCGCGGAGCACGCTGCGCGGCAGCGCGACGTAGTACAGGCGCGGCACGCGGTGCGGCTTCCCCGCTTCAGGCCAGTGCGTCGCGTCACCCGCCGCCTCGACCGCGGCCGTCGCGCGCTCGCTGATCGTGACGTGGTCCGGGTGCCCGTAGATCCCGCCCGGCTCGAACGTCACGAGCACGTCGGGGCGCACGTCGCGTATCACGCCCACGAGCTGCCCCACGACCAGCTGCGGATCCGCGTTCAGCAGCGCGGCGGGGTGCTGGTTCTCCGGCGTGCCGGCCATCCCGGAGTCGCGGTGTCCCAGGAAGCGCACGTCGTCGACGCCTAGGGCCCGCGCCGCGCTGCGCAGCTCCCGCTCACGCACCGCGCCGAGCGTCTCCGGCGTCGCCAGGGACGGATCCGCGATCTCACCGGCCTCGCCGCGAGTCGCGCACACGATGACGACGTGATGACCCTCGTCGACCGCGCGGGCCATGACACCGCCGACGCCGAACGTCTCGTCGTCCGGATGCGCCAGCGCGACGAGGAGCGTGCGCCGCGGCCTCATCGCCCGGGAGCGACCCGGGCCCGTGACAGGACCGCGCTCACGTCGGGCCGGGCCCGGAAGCGATCGTCGAGACCCCGCGGGCGCAGCGTGGCCGCGATCTCCTCGGCGGCGGCGGCGGCGTCCCGCCAGTGGCGCATCGCCGCATCGGCCTGTCCGCGCGACTCGGCCACGCGTGCGCGGACCGCGAGGATCCGCCACACCTGCGCCCGAGCACCGAGCGCGTCGGCGTTCTCCTGTGCGCGCGCGATCGCTGCCTCGGCCCCGGACAGGTCACCCGCGGAGACGCGCGCCTCGGCCTCGAGCAGGTAGAACTCGAGCGTGTCCGGGCGGACCTTGAGCGCAGCGAGCTGGACGGCCCCTTCGGCGGCGACCCTCGCGGCCTCGCCGAAGCGCCCGGCCGCGAGCGCGAGCTCCGCCGACGCCAGCGACAGGTACGTGGCCATGAACACCTCTCGGCGGCGCGGCCCGCTCTCACCCTCGGCGGCGACCTCTTTCGCGGTGGCGAGCACCTGGCTCGCCCGCGCGACCTGGCCGACGAGGAGGAGGGCCCTCGCCGTCTGCGCGAGCGGCCACGCCTGCCATCTGGGGAACTGCCGCCGTGACAGCTCGGCGACCCGCTCGAGGTGCGCGAGGCCTCGATCGGTGTCGCCGCACGCGACGTAGAGCCAGCCGAGGTCCGACCCGGGGCCGGTGACCGCGGCGTAGAAGCCGCCGAGCTCCGCCCACCGCACGCACTCCTCATAGGTGTCGAGCGCCTTTCCGAGGTCACCGCGGATGGCGTGCACGTACGACGGCGTGAACAGCCCGTAGCCGCGGCCCCACGCGTTGTCGATCTCGTCGCTGATGCGGTACGCCTCTTCGCCTGACCGGAGCGCCCTCTCGAGGTCGCCGCGGCCGACGTGGATGAACGCGAGCGTGCTCAGGCTGTCCGCCTCCATCGCGCGGTTCCCCACCTCGCGGAAGAGCGCGACCGACTCCGTGAGCACGCGCTCCGCGTCGTCGAGGCGCGCGAGCTCGCGGTACGACTGCCCGAGCCCGTTCAGCGAGTACGCGAGCTGCTCCGTGTCGCCGATCTCGCGAGCGATCGTGACCGACTCGATGCCCGCCTCGCTGCCC
Source organism: Chloroflexota bacterium (assembly GCA_016183435.1). Classification (GTDB taxonomy): domain Bacteria; phylum Chloroflexota; class Limnocylindria; order P2-11E; family P2-11E; genus JACPOT01. The sequence goes on along the minus strand of JACPEQ010000011.1, from coordinate 28,093 downwards.
GCGTCCGGCTCCCCCCGCCACATGCCCGCCTGCCCCTTGTTCCACAGCAGCCGCGCGAGGAGGCGGCGGTCGCCGCGCTTCCGAGCGACCCCGATCGACCGCTCGGCGAGCTCCGCGGCGCGCTTCGGGTCGATGAGCGGCGTCGGGTTCGAGTGCACCGTGATCTGGCTCGAGAGCGCGGCCGCCTCGATGCCGAGGTCGCCGCGCTCCTGGCCGATCCGCTCGAGGTCGCGATAAAGCGCGAGCGCCTCGGGATAGGAGCCCTGGAGCTCGAGGGCGCGACCGTACTTCGCGTAGATGGCGCACAGCAGCTCGGGCTCTTCCTCGGCCGGGCGAAGGAGCGAGACGGCGCGCCGGTAGTGCATGATCGCGTCGTCGACGGCGAAGAGACGCGAGGCCCGATCGCCGGCGATGCGCAGGAGCCCGACCGCGCGGGCGTCCCCGGCCTCCGCGTAGTGGTGTCCGACGATCGCCGCCAGCTCCTCCATGCGGTCCGGGAAGAGCCGCTGGAGCGCTTCCCCGACGCGCGCGTGGAGCTCGCGCCTCCGGCGCTGGAGGATCGACCCGTACGCGGCCTCCTGGGTGAGCGCATGGCGGAACGCGTACTCCCGCTCGGGCTCGCGGGCCTGCTCGCGGACGAGCTCGAGACGCTGCAGCGCCAGCAGCTGACGATCGAGCGTCGCGCTCGCCTCGCGAATGGACGCGAGGATCCGGTACAGGAAGGTGCGGCCGATGACCGAGGCCGCCTGAAGCGTCTCGCGCGCATCGGCGTCGAGGCGGTCGATGCGCGCCGCGAGCACCGCCCGCAGCGATCCCGGGAGCGCGATCGCCGCGACCTCACGCGTGACCCGCCAGCCCGCTCCGTCACGAACGATCGTCCCATCGTCCATGAGGGTCCGCACGATCTCCTCGAGGAACATGGGGTTCCCCTCGGCCTTCTCGAGGATCAGCTCGCGAAGGTCCTCCGGGACCCCTCGCCCCGGCAGCAGATGGTCCAGGAGCGACGCGCTGTCCGTACCGGAGAGCGGCTCGAGCACCAGCTCGCGCGAGCGATGCGGGAAGTCCGTCTCGAGCTTCTGCTTCACCCGCCACGACGGCGCCTGGCGGTCAGGGCGAAAGGAGCAGATGAACAGCACCGGCAGCTCGTCAGCGATCTCGAGCGTCTCCATCAGCAGCTCGGCGGACGCGGGATCCGACCACTGCAGGTCGTCGAAGACGAACACGGCCTGGCACGCCGCGAGGCCGCGCGCGACGTCGCGCATGAGCGCGTGCAGCTCGGCGCGCAGCTCCTGGCCCTCCGGCCCGGGAGTCGCGGCGACCGGCTCGACGGCGAGGAAGACCTCCAGGGTGCGGAGGGACCGCTCGTCGGCGCGACGCTCCTCGGGCAGCAGGGCCGTCACGCGCCCGCGGATGACGTCGGGCGGGTCGGCCTCGCTCGCGCCTCCGAGCGAGAGGAGATGCTGACGGATGAGGCCGTACGGCCGCGCCTGCTCGTACGACTGCCCGCGCGCTTCGCTCCAGCGCTGGCCGTCGACGGGCGCCGCCTCCCACTCTCGCCGGAACTCGTCGATGAGGCGGGTCTTCCCCAGCCCGGCGTCGCCGATCACCGAGACGATGCGGCCGCCGCCGCGACGCAGCTCGGCGAGCGCGTCCCGCAGCGCAGCCATCTCGCGATCGCGACCGACGAGCGGCGTAATGAGCCCGCGCGGCTTCGCGCGCGTGACCGCCGCCGCGAGCCCGCGGACGACGAAGGCCTCGAGCTTCCCCTCGCGGCCCGTGAGGTCGAGCTGGCCCGCCGGCTCCCAGTCGAAGACCGGCGGAACGAGCTTCAGGGTGTGCTCGGACACGAGCATGGCCCCGGGCTTCGCGAGCGACTGCAGCCGCGCGGCGACGTTCACGGCGTCCCCCATCCCCGTGTACTCGACCGCCTGGCCGCCGCCGACGTCGCCGATGACCGCGAGGCCGGTGTTGATGCCGATGCGGATGTCGAACTCGCTGAAGGACGCGCCGCGCTCGCGCACCAGCCGCTCGCGGTAGGCCACCGTCGCCTGGAGCATCTCGAGCCCCGCGCGGAGCGCGCGCTCAGGATCGTCCTCATGCGCGACCGGCGCGCCGAAGAACGCCAGGACCGCGTCGCCGAGGAGCCGCGCGACCGTGCCGCCGTAGCGCTGGATCGGCGGGGTCAGCGTCCGGAACGCGCCGTCGATGACCTCGGTCCACTCCTCGGGATCGAGCTTCTCCGCCAGCGCGGTCGAGCCCTTCACGTCGCAGAAGAGGACGGTCACGACCTTGCGTTCGGACGTGCCCGTCGTCTTCCGCTCGGGCAGGCGGTTCCCGCAGCTGTTGCAGAAACGCGCGGCCTCAGGGTTGTCGGCGTTGCAGACGGGGCACCGCAGCATGCGCGATCTAGCCTAGCCGCCGCTCCACGGCCTCACGCGTCGCCAGGCCCGCGATGCCGGGCCCTTCGAGCCCGAAGGACGCGACGGCATTGGCGAACCGGCATGCATCGGCGAGAGCGCGGCCCTCACCGAGCGCGACGGCCAGGCCCGCCGCGAACGTGTCGCCCGCCCCGGTCGTGTCCACCATGCGCGCCGGCGGATACGCACGGAGCTCGACGGTCGGATGCCCGCGCTCGTAGATGCGGCAGCCCCGATCGGCGAGGGTCAGCACCACGGGCACGACCGCCGACCAGCGCGCCACCGCGCCCGCATCGCCCGCGACGTCCTCGTCGCTGAGCACGACCGCGGACAGGGCGCGGATGTCCTGCTCGGCGCGGTCCCAGGTCGCCGGCCGGACCGTGCCGTCCGCGTCCCATGTCCGCAAGAGACCCTGCGCGGCGAGCACCGAGATCCGTGCGGTCTCGCCGAGCAGCAGGTCCTCCGACAGCTCGCGCGCGATCGATCCGAGGACGAGCGCATCGGCCGCGCGCAGGTCATCGGGGACGTCGGCGAGCGCGATCGCCTTCGCGCGCGCCTTCAGGCGCAGGATCCGCTTGCCGGTCCCGTCCCAGCGGAAGGCGAACGTCGTCGTGACGAGCGCGTCGAGCGCGCGGAGGTCGATGCCAAGCTCGGCACACGTGCGCGTCAGCTCGGCCCTCTCGTTCGGGCCGACGCGCGTCACGAGAGCGCTCGGGACGCCCAGATGAGCGGCGGTCGCCGCCGCGTAGAGCGCCGTGCCGCCGAGCCGGTGTGCCCCGTCGGGGAACTCGTCCCGTGCGACGTGGCCGATCGCGAGGAAGCGCACCCGGTCCCGCACGAGGCGAAGCATCAGGCCCGCGCGGTCGGCGCGCTCGCTCGAACGACCGTTCGCCCGTATCCCGAGCGTACGGAGGGCCGCTAGGCTCCGCGCCGAAGTGAAGGGGGCCCAAGGGGGCAGCGTGGAGGCCCATTCCACCGCCGACCACACTCGGTCGGCCGCGGTCCGCTACCGCATTCCCATCACACCGCGTCTCGTCCTTTCGATCCTCGGCCCGTTCGTGATGGATCGGATCAAGGCACAGGTGATCGCGGTCGCACCGATCTCGCTGTTCCTCCTCCTCTTCCAGCTGGTCGCACTGCGCCTGAGCGTCGCGGGCGCCGTCGGCATCGCCCTCGGACTGACCCTCGTGATCCTCGGCCTGATGTTCTTCATGGAGGGCCTCCGCCTCGGGCTCATGCCGCTCGGCGAGAACATCGGCGCGACGCTGCCCCGACGAGCGAGGATGTGGGTGATCCTCGCGATCGCGTTCGTGATCGGCCTGGGCGCGACCTACGCCGAGCCGGCGATCAGCACGCTCAAAGCAGCCGGCTCGGGCATCAGCGCGGAGGACGCTCCGCTGCTCCACGAGCTGCTCGGACGGAGCTCTCCGCTGCTCATCCTCATGATCGGCATCGGAGTTGGGATCGCCACGGTGCTCGGTGTGTACCGGTTCGCGCGCGGCTGGAGCCTGAAGCTGCTGCTGTTCCCATCGCTCGCCGGCTGCCTCGCGCTGACCGTGATCGCGCAGATGCATCCCGACACACGCGACGTCGTCGCGCTCGCATGGGACACCGGCGGGATCACGACCGGACCGGTGACCGTCCCTCTCGTGCTCGCGCTCGGCCTGGGCGTGTCCGCGGTGCTAGGCAGGTCGGACACCGGGATGAGCGGCTTCGGGATCGTGACGCTCGCGTCACTGTGGCCGGTCGCGACGGTGCTGTCGCTGGCGCTCGCCGTCTTCTACGTCGGCGGCGGAGCGGCGATGGCGAGCGTGCTCGCTCCGTCCGCCTCCGCGAGCGGTCCGGCTCCGTCGCTCGCCGAGCTGATGCTCGTCTCGATGCAGTCCGCCCTCCAGGCGGTCATCCCGCTGGCAGCGTTCCTCCTGGTCATCCAGCGCATCGTCCTGCGCGAGCGAGTGCGCCGACTCGACCAGATCACGCTCGGTCTCATCCTCGCCGTCATCGGCCTCGGGCTGTTCAACCTCGGGCTGAGCACCGGCCTGGTCACGCTCGGCCAGCAGGTCGGCAGCAACGTCCCGAACGCGTTCTCCCCGCCTGTCGCGCTGTACGGCGAGGTCGGCGGCCGTCTGGTCACGGTCGCGTTCGCCTTCGTCCTCGGATATGGGGCCACGATGGCGGAGCCGGCGCTCAACGCGATGGGCATCACCGTCGAGGAGGTGACCGCCGGCGCCTTCCGCAAGACCCTCCTCATCCAGGCCGTCGCGGTCGGGGTCGGCCTCGGCCTCGCGGCGGGGATCGCGAAGGTCATGTTCGACGTCCCGATCGCGGTCCTGGTGATCCCACCGTACCTCGCGCTGATGGTCGTGACGGCGGTCTCGGACGAGAAGTACACGAACGTGGGCTGGGACAGCGCCGGCGTGACGACCGGCCCGATCACGGTCCCGCTCGTGCTCGCCATGGGACTCGGGATCGGCGGGAGCGTCGGCGTCTCAGACGCGTTCGGCATGCTGGCGCTGGCCTCGATCGGGCCGATCCTCACCGTGCTCGGGCTCGGGCTCGTCGTGTCGCATACCAGCGTCCGGCCCTCCGCGGTGCTCGAGCACGACCGGTCGGTGTCCATGTCGCCACAGACCGGACCCTCGCCGTGAGCGCGGCCGGCGCCCGCCCGCGGCTCATCATCGCCGTGGTCCCGAGGGGAGAAGGTGACCGCCACGCGGGCGCGGCGATACGCGCCGGCGCTCAGGCGGCGACGGTGTTCGTGGGCCGTGGATACGACGCTCATCAGCAGGTCGGCGCGTCCGGGCTCGCGATCCAGGCCGAGAAGGAGGTCCTGCTCACTGTGGTCGATCCAGGCATAGCGGGCGATGTCGCGCGGGCGATGGTCGGGGCGGCGGCCGACGGGTACGGAGCATCCGACCGCGTGATCACGGTGCCGGTCGCGCACGTCGTCGGGCTGCTCGAAGCGATCAGGGAGGACGCGCGATGAGCGACATGGCGCGAGGCGCGAACGGTGCGAGCCGGATGATCGTGGCCATCGTCCAGCGTGGACGCGCCGAACGGCCGATCAGGGCCGCGCTGAAGGCGGGCGCGCAGAGCGCGGTCGCGTTCTTCGGTCGCGGGCTGGGTATCCGCGAGCGGCTCGGCCTGCTCGGGCTCGCCGTCGAGCCGGAGAAGGAGATCGTGCTCGTCGTCGTGCCGGAACGCGACGCCGAGGCGGTGGTTCGCGCGATGGTCCGGGCCGGCGACCTCGATCAGCCGGGGGTCGGGTTCCTCTTCGTGCTGCCCGTCGAGGAGGTCATCGGCCTCGGCGCTCCCTAGACGTTGAAGAGCAGCGCGCTCAGGATTCGGCACACGTGCGCGTCAGCTCGGCCCTCTCGTTCGGGCCGACGCGCGTCACGAGAGCGCTCGGGACGCCCAGATGAGCGGCGGTCGCCGCCGCGTAGAGCGCCGTGCCGCCGAGCCGGTGGGCCCCGTCGGGGAACTCGTCCCGTGCGACGTGGCCGATCGAGAGGGATCGGGCGCGCTCGCTCAGTCCGGCACCACGACGCTCAGTCTCGCAGGCGGACATACTGGGACGCAGTGGACCGCGGAGCCACGCCACCGCAGGCCGTCGCGCACTCCCATCTGCCCGCGGACGACGAGGAGGTCCGCTCGCCCCTGCTCGTCCGCAGGCGCGAGCTCTCCGACGAGCAGTGGGCGACCTTCGAGGGCTATGTCCGCGAGCTCTTCGAGGCGTTCGGCATGGCCGTCGACGAGCCCGGCACGCGCGACACTCCGCGCCGCTTCGTCCGCGCGCTCTACGACGCGACCGAGGGTTACGAGGGTGACCCCAAGGTGCTCACGGCCTTCCCGACCGAGTGCAAGGGCGGCGCGGCGTGCCACGTCGACCAGATCGTCGAAGGGCCCATCCCCTTCTTCGCCCTGTGCGAGCACCACGCCTTCCCCTTCCACGGACAGGCGTACGTGTGCTACATCGCCCACGAGCAGATCATCGGGATCTCGAAGCTGACCAGGATCGTGCGCGTGTTCGCGAAGCGCTTCACGGTGCAGGAGCGCATGGGCGATCAGATCGCCGAGGCGCTCCAGTCGCTCGTGAATGCGCACGGCGTCGCGGTGCACATCGAGGCCCACCACCTGTGCACCCAGATGCGCGGTGTCCGTGAGGTCAGCCCGAAGACGCGGACCCAGACGTGGCGCGGGTTCTACGCCGAGGACCCCGAGCTGCGGAAGGAGTTCTTCCACCTGACCGAGGACTAGAGCGGGACGCTCGAGATCACACGTTGAACAGCACGTGGACGATCTCGCCGTCGTTCACGACCGCGTCTTTGCCGATCGTTCTCGTCAGCGCGTGTTTCTTCGCCTCCGCCTCGGAGCCGGCACGGAGCATGTCGTCCCACTTCGTGACCTCCGCGCGGATGAAGCCGCGCTCGAGGTCCGAGTGGATCGCCCCGGCCGCTTCAGGGGCCGTGGCGCCCTTGCGGACCGTCCACGCGCGGCATTCGTCGGGGCCGACCGTGAAGAAGGAGATGAGCCCGAGCAGGTCGTACGTCGCGCGCAGCACGCGGTCGAGCGCCGGCTCGTGCAGGCCGGCCTCTTCGCGGAAGGCCGTCGCCTCCTCCGGTGACAGCTCGGCGATCTCGGCCTCGAGCTTCGCGCAGACGTGGACGACCCCGGTCGAGCGGTGCGTCGACGCCGCCGCACGGACCGGCGCGAGCGTCGCGTCCGGAGCGGCGACGTCGGCCTCATCCAGGTTCACGACGACCAGCTGCGGCATGAGCGTCAGGAAGCGGTAGCCGCGCAGTACCTTCAGCTCCTCCGCCTCGAGGTCGAGCTCGCGTAGCGGCGTCTCCGCGTCGAGCGCCGCGAGGCACCGCCGCAGCAGGTCCCGCTCGCGCTCCTTCGCCTCGCGCTCCCCTCCCGCGCGCGCGCCGCGGATCTCCGGCTCGATCCGCTCGATCCGCCGTTCGACGACGGAGTGGTCGGACACCACGAGCTCGAGATCGAGCGTCGCGAGGTCGCGCACGGGATCGACCGAGCCCTCCGGATGCGGCACGGTCGGATCACGGAACGCCCGCACCACGTGCAGCAGCGCGTCGGACGTGCGTAGGTCGCCGAGCTTCTTCGTGCTGATCTCTCCCCCGCCCTTCGCGAGGCCGAGGTCGCGATAGGTGATCTCGGCGTGGGTGGTCTTCTTCGGCTTGAAGAGCGGGACGAGCCTGTCGAGCCGCTCGTCGGGGACCTTGGCCACGCCGACGTTCGTCTCCGCCTCGGCGCCGGCGAACGTCCCGGTCGCGACGTGCTGCCCGGTGAGAAGGTCGAACAGCGTCGTCTTCCCGACGAACGGCAGCCCGGTGATCGTGGTGACGACGTTCACGCGAGGACCGCCTCGTTCACGATCACGTCCTCGCGGAACATCGTCTTCGCGATCTCCCGGAAGCGGCGGCCTTCCCCCGTGGCGAACACCTCATGTGTCGCCATGCCGCCGAGCGCGCGCAGGCCGTGCGAGTCCAGCACCTCGCGAGCCTCTTCCGACCTCGCACCGACGGCCTCGATGAGCGGGACGAGCTTCGGCGCACCTGGCGGCTTCACGCTGGACGGGACTTGTCGGTCCTAGCGAAGTCGATCTCGAAGAACGGGTGACCTGGATCGGGACAGGCATCACCCTTCAAACCAAGGCGTTCGTAGAACGCGAGCGCGCTCGCGGGCGCTTGCCACTCCATCCAGGGACGCTACCTCGAGCCCAATGAGCGCGTGCATCACAAGAATGGGCGTCGGGACGACAACCGGCCGGAGAACCTCGAGCTCTGGCGCCAAGCGCAGCCAAGCGGAGTACGGGCGGCGGACTACCACTGTCCTGGCTGTCAATGCGATCGTTCCCGCGATGTCCGGACCAAGGAGGAGCAGTTCTCAGAAGCTGGCGGCGTGTGGCGCGCTACAGGCGAGGCCGCATAGGAGTGGAGTTGACCCGGCTTTCGTGGACCACCTGAGAGTGGAAAGGCCTGAGCTTCGGAATTTCTCCGAAGCCAGGACGACGGCGCACCAGTTCGGGAAACCAGTATCTCGAAGGCGGGAGCCTTAGGACAAAGTCGCAGGATGTACCTCAGTCGCCTGACCGAACATTGCGCGCGCGACTTGCACGAACGTGTCCAAGGAGCCGGTCGCGTGAACGCGTTGGGTCGGCGTGTCTCCCGTCGCACGCAGACGATGCGAGTCCAGGACCTCTCGCACCGCAAGCGCTGTCGTGGTCGCGGAGTCGACGACGCGCACGACCGGGCCCGTGATCTGCTCGATGGCCCACCTTACCAACGGATAGTGCGTGCAGCCGAGAAGGATCGTGTCGACACCTGGCGCCACTACTGCGCCTTCGCTCAGCATCGGCGCGATGTATTCACGGACCGCGGCGCGCGCCTCGTCCGACCGCGCGCCGCCGGCCTCGATCAGCGGCACGAGCTTCGGCGCCGGCTGCTGGATGACGTCGATCAGAGGGTCGAGATCCCGCAGTGCCCGGAAATAGGCGCCCGATCGCACGGTCAATCGCGTGGCCAAGACGCCAACTGCTCGCCTGGAGGTGGCGGTCAGCGCCGCCGAAGCACCTGGACGGATCACGCCGATCACCGGCACGGATGACTCCTCACGCACTATCTCGAGCGCGACGGCCGTCGCCGTGTTACACGCGATGAGGATCAACTTTGGCTGTGCTTCGCGCTCGAACCATTGCACGGCTTTGCGTGTGAATTCCACGACCTCCGCGGCCTCGCGCTCGCCGTAGGGCATGCGCGCCTCGTCCCCGAGGTAGACCGTCGACTCGTTCGGCAGCTGGCGGCGAAGCTCCTTGAGGACCGTGAGGCCGCCGACACCGGAGTCGAAGACCCCGATGGGTCGGTCGGGCCCGCTCACTTCCGCTGCTGTGCGACGAGCGCGGTGGCGAGCGCGCCGAACGCCTGGGAGATCGGTGCCGTCGGCGCCGCCACCGTGAACGGCTCCTGCCGCGCCAGTGATTCGGCGACGAGCTTGCGATCCGTCGGGATCTCCACCGCGACCGGCAGGCCGAGGGCATGCTCCAGGGCGCCGCGCGTCAGCCCGCCGGTCTCGTCCGACTGCGAGATCACCGCGAGGATCGGCTTCTGCTTCCGATAGCCGAGCATGTCGAACGTCTCGATCGCCGCCCGCGCCGTGGCGATCGCCGGCCCGCTGTACGTCACTACGAGGAGGATGGTCTTCGCCGCGTCGAGGATCCCCAGCGCGTCGTCACCGAGCCGGCTGGGCGTGTCGACGACGACGTGGTCATGCGTCTCCGAGAGGATCGTGACCGCGGTCTGGACCTCCGAGGCCGCGACGAGGTCAGCCTGCTCCGGCCGCGGCGGCGCGAGCAGATAGTGCACGCCCGCCGGGCCTTCCCACAGCGCCTCGGGCATGGCCCCCTTCATCGCGCCACCCGGAGGCAGGTCGACGATCGAACGCGCGTCGGGAGGCACCTGCACGAGATGGCGCACCGAGCCGAACTGCATCACCCCGTCCATCACGGCGACGGAGGATCCCTGGCGGCGAAGGACCGTCGCGAGGTTCACGGCGATGAGCGTCTTCCCCGACCCGCCCTTGGGCGAGTACACGGCGGTCGCGCCGCCCTTGGCCCCCCCGCCCGGCTTCTCGCCGCCGAGGACCTGCACCATCTCGTTCGCTCCGCCCGGCAGGACGAACACCGCGTCGATACCCTCTTCCGGGCGGGGGGTGACCGGCTTCTGCGGCACGGTGATCATCACGATCCGCGTCCCCGGCGAACCGGCGCGGATGCGCTTCGCGACCTGGAGGCCGATGTTCTCCTTGCCGCCCAGGAAGTAGTCGACGAGGACGATCTCCGGCTTCTCGGTCGTCGCCTGCGCGACGGCCGCGTCCGGCTGCGTCTGGACACCGGTGATCTGCATCTCCTGGTCGCGCCCGAGCAGACCCTTGAGGTGCTCCGCGACCTGGGGGAGATCCTCGACGACGAGAACGCGCCTCATGGCCGCGTGACGATACCGGAGCGCGACATGAGCCATCCAATGAGGGCGATCACGGCCGTCATGAGCACGAACGCGGCGCCGACCCTGAGCGTGACCGCGTACCAGTACGCCTCGGGATACAGGCGGATGAGGTTGGAGCCCGGCCCGAACAGGAAGTTGCCCTGCGGGAACAACACGTAATGGAAGGCGAGGAACGCCGGCTCGAAGGCGACGGCGGCGGCGACGCCGACGACCAGGACGGTCGCGCCCGCGGCGAGCGCGCCGTTCCGCAGCAGCCGAGCCGCGGCACGCCGGCCCCGCCGCAGCGCGAGCGCGACGAGGAGGATCGCCAGGACCGCGGAGGCGTACATCAGCGCCTGCGCCCCGATGAACACGCGGCGCACGTCGGCCATGTGGCTCACCTCATCGGCCGTGAACGCGGGCTCCTCCGCGTTCAGCAGAGGATCTTCCGAACGCCCCAGGACGTACGCGGTCCAGCGCTCGTGCCACTCCAGAAGACTCGTGAGATCGGTGCGTCGAGGCTGCGCTCCGGGGTCCCCCGGCGGGTAGAGGAACTGCGTCTCGGCGAAGCCGCTCTCGCGCGCGATGGCGGCATACGTTCCGCCGCCTGCGAAGTAGATCGCGAGCGCGACCAAGCCCCACCCCGCGAGCGCGATCGCGAACGCTGCGACCGTCCATCGCGGAGCGGTCATGAACGCGGGATCGCGCCGAGGCCCGGACGGTCGCTGAACACGAAGCGGCCCCGTTCGACGGGCACCGCGATGAACGGGTCGTCGACGATCAGGAGGTTGCCGTCGAGGTCCGCCCACTCGACCGCGGGCGCGAGATGCGCGGCCGCGGCGATGCCGACGCTCGTCTCCGCGGCACGGCAGCCGAGCATCACTTTGAGGCCGAGCTCGTGCGCGCGGGCGACCATGTCGCGCGCCTCGGCGACGCCGCCGCACTTCTGCAGCTTCACGTTGATGCCGTCGCACGCCCCCGCGAGACGATCGACGTCGGGCAGCCGCACGGCGGCCTCGTCGGCGACGATCGGCAGCGCCGAGCGCTCGCGGACGTAGCGCAGGCCCTCGATGTCCTCGGGCGGCACCGGCTGCTCGACGAACTCGATCCCGAACGGAACGATGCGCTCGATCCGCGCGGGCGACTCCTGCGGGGTCCAGGCCGCGTTCGGATCCACGCGGATCGTGCCGCCGAAGCGCGACCGGACCGCCGAGAGGATCGCGACGTCGTCCCCCTTCCCGAGCTTGACCTTCAGCACGCCGAAGCCTTTCGCGGCGGCGGCTTCGGCCCGCTGGCCCATCACCTCCGGCTCGGCGATCCCGAGCGTGAACGACGTCGGAGGCGCCTCCGCCGGCGCGAGGCCGAGGAACGTCCGCAGCGGGACGCCGGCCTCCTGTGCCGCGCGGTCGTGCGCGAGGATGTCGATCGCCGCCGCGGCCGCGCCTCCGTGCGGGAAGCGCTCGTCGAGGCGCACTCGAAGCGTCGCGAGATCGCTGGCGTCATCCGGCAGCAGCGCGAGCGCGTCGCGCACGTCGCGCTCGACGCTCTCCGCGCTCTCGCCGAAGAACGCGTCGGGGCACGCCTCGCCGCGGGAGACGCCGCCGCCCTCGTCGAGCTCCACGAGGATGACGCGCTTCTCGGTGCGCACCGCGCGCGAGATGGCGAACGGCACCTCGAGGTGCAGGTCGACCGCGCGGATCGTCGCGTTCACGACAGCGCCGGCTCGCCGCTGCGCGCTCCGATCAGCGCTGTGGCCAGCCGGTCCGCGCCGGCGGCGCCCTCGCGGATCGGGTCCGCAGCGGGCAGGCCCGTGAGGGCGGACGCGTCGAAGATGGCGCGCGAGGCCGCACGCTCGTCAAGCGCGACGGTGTTCAGCGCGACGGCGGCGACGCGCGCGCGCGGATGGCCTGCGGCGCGCCGCCACGACGCTGCGTCCTCGTAGATCGCGACGCACTCCCGCAGCGTGCGCACCGGAAGGCCTTCCGCGTCGTAGCCCTTCATCACCCGCCGCGCGGCGTCGTGGCACAGGACCATGAGGTCCGGCCCGGTCCCGTGCAGCAGGCCGAGCGTCACGCCGGAGAAGCCCGGGTGCGTGAGCGAGCCCTGGCCTTCGACGATCACCCAGTCCGCCTGCTCCGCAGCGTCGCAGACCATGCGCTCGGCCGCGCCGGCGATGAAGTCCGCGACGACCGCATCGACGGAGATCCCCTCCCCGGCGATGGCGATGCCGGTCTGTCCAGTGGCGACGAAGGCCGCGTGCTGCCCCGCGCGCCGCAGCGCGGCGACGATCTCGAGCGACGCGGTCATCTTGCCCACGGCGGCGTCGGTGCCGACCGTGAGCACGGTCGTCGCGCCCGCGCGCGGAGCGCGATGACCGCCGATCGGGAGATCTCGGGGCGGCTCGCGCATTTCGCGGACGCGGCCCCGGCCCGCTTCGGCCGCCGCGCGGAGCGCGGGATCGTCGAGGACGCGCTCGTGCAGGCCGTTCCACACCTCGAGGCCGCGACGGAGCGCGTCCGCGAGGAACGGCCGGTCGGCGTCGGCGATGTGACCGCCGGCCGCGGCCGTCCCGATGAGGATGGTGTCGGCACTGCGGGCGACCGCGTCGGCGACCGTGGCGACGACCGGGATCCCCGCGCCCACACCGACGTGAGCGGCGGCGTCGGTGCCCGCCCGATCGGGATCGATGATGGCGACGACCGGATACGGCGCGTAGCGCAGGACGCCGATCGCCGTCTTGGCGGTCATCCGCGTGAACAGGCCCGCGGCGAGGATCGCGACCTTCATCCCGCGTCGACCCCCAGGCGCAGGAACCGGCCCGGCCGCGCGGCGGTCGCCTCTCCCGCGTCGATGACGACCGCGCCGTTCACGATCACGAAGGGGAGGCCCTCGGGGTACCGGTGCGGATCGTCGTACGTCGCGCGATCGGCCACGCCCTGGGGATCGAAGACGACCACGTCCGCCGCCGCGCCTTCGCGCAAGACGCCGCGGTCGCGCAGCCGCAGGCGCGACGCCGGCAGCGAGGTCATCTTCCGCACCGCGTCCTCCAGCGACACGACCCGCTCGTCGCGCGCGTAGCGGCCGAGCACGCGCGGGAACGTTCCGTACGACCGCGGGTGCGGCTTCCCGAACGAAAGCGGACCGGAGGGAGCGTTCGCGCGCGAGTCGCTGCCGATCGCGATCCAGTCCTTCGCCATGACGTACCGCACGTCGTCCTCGCACATGCTGTGGTGGACGATGTCGATGGCGCCGTCGTGCGCGACGAGCGCGTCGCAGGTCCACTCGAGCGGATCCTGCTCGGCGGCGCCCGCGAGCGCCGCGACGCTCGTCCCGCTCCACTCGGGATGCCTCTGCGCCCGGGCGATGACGATGGCGTCCCAGTCGCGCCCGGTCTCGACGTACTCGTCGCGGATGCGCACGCGCACGGTCGGGTCCCGCAGGCGCTCGACCATCGCGAGCGGTCCGCCCTCGTGCGCCCAGTTCGGGATCGTCACCGCGAGCCCCGTCGACGACGCGGTGTACGGATACTGGTCGGCGGTCACGTCGGATCCGTCCGCGCGCGCCCGCTCGACGAGAGCGGTCGAGTCCTTGACGCGACCCCAGTTCCGCTTCCCGGATGCCTTGTGGTGCGACAGCTGGACGCGGACGCCGGCGCGCCGGCCGATCTCGATCCCCTCCCCGACGGCGTCGAGGAGGCGATCGCCCTCGTTCCGGATGTGGCTCGCGTACAGCCCGCCGTGCTCCCGCACCACCGACGCGAGCGCCACGATCTCGTCGGTCGTCCCGTACGCGCTCGGCGGATAGATCAGGCCGGTCGACATCCCGATCGCGCCTTCCTTCAGCGAGGACGCCAGCAGCGCCTTCATCGCCGCGAGCTCGCCCGCCCGGGCCTCGCGCGCCTCCGCGCCCATGACGCACATGCGGAGCGTCCCGTGGCCGACGAACGAGCACACGTTGATCGACGCGCCGCTGCGCTCGACGGCGCGCGCGTACTCGCCGAACGACGTCCACGTGCGCTCGACGTCGTACCGCCTCAGGTCGCGGTCCAGCTCCGACGCGGCGAGCCCGAGCACCGGTGCGGACGCGCCGCCGCAGTTCCCGCACACCACCGTGGTGACGCCCTGATGCACTGCGCTCTCGAGCGCGGAGCTCACGAACATGGCCTCGTCCGAGTGGGAGTGGATGTCGATGAAGCCGGGGACGACGGCCATGCCGCGCGCGTCGATGACGCGATCCGCGCCGCTCGCGCTGAGCTCGACCGCGATCGAGGCGATGCGCCCGTCGCGCACGGCCACGTCCGTCTCGCGGCGGGACGCGCCGGTCCCGTCGATGACCGTGCCACCACGCAGGAGCAGGGTGCTGATGGAGGTGACGCTAGCGCGAGGGAGTGGCGCCCGCCGAGAGCACGTACTCGGCGATCGCGAAGGAGAGGACGATGAAGAGGACCGTGAGCGGCGTGAGCCCGCCGACGACCTGGAGCGCTGCGATCAAGCCGACGATCGCGCCGAGCTCGCCGCCGCGGCGCAGGGCCCGCGCCCGCGACGAGCGCGCCCGCGTGCTCCGGCCGGCGGTGGCGAAGCGGAGCATCAGGAGGCTCGCCGCCGACGCGACGGCCACCGCGATCGCGACGATGGCCGCTATCACGACCGGTCCCACTGGCTCCTGCGTGAGGACGATCAGCACGAGCGTGGCGAGGGCGAGGACGAGCGCGACGACCAGGAGCCGCGCCAGGACCTAGACCTCGGTGCCGACGCGCGGCCGCTCGTGCGTCGCGCCGTTCGCGATCTCCAGCGGGAGCGTGCCCTGCGCGGGAGCGGCGAGCTGCGTCTGTCCGAGCGTCTCAACCGCGTCGGTCGCGCGGTCGAGCGCGCGCAGCGACTCGGTGAACTTCTTCGACGCGTTCTCCACGTGCCGCCCGAGCTGGTCGTACAGCTCGCGGAAGCGGTCGAGCTCGAGCGCCGCGCGGCGGATCTGCTCGTGCATCTCGCGCGAGCGCTGCTCGATGGCGAGTCCGCGCAGCCCGAGCGCGACGAGGTGCAGGTAGGCGACGAGCGTGTTCGGGGACACCGGAACGACTCGGTGCTGCGCGCAGTAGGCGCGCATGTCCTCGCCCTCTTCCAGCACGACGAAGCCCGAATAGAAGACCTGCTCGGAGGGCACGTACATGAATGCCAAGTCGATCGTGGATTCCTCCGGTCGCACGTACCGACCCGCCGCGTCCACGTGCCGCTTCACCTGCTGCAGGAACGCGCTTCGCTTCGAGCGGCGCTCGTCATCGGTCTTCGCCGCGAGGAGCGCCTGGAACGCCTCCAGCGGGAACTTCGCGTCGATCGGCACGATGCGCCCGCCGGATCGCACGATCGCGTCGACGCGCAGGCCGTCTCGGAAGGTGTGCTGGAGCTCGAACGCCCCGGCCGGCAGGTTGTCCGCGAGGAGCCGCTCGAGCATCAGCTCCCCGAAGCCGCCGCGCGGCTGCGGGACCTTCAACAGATCGTGCAGCGAGCCGACCTCGCGCGCGAGTTCGCCGATCCGCTCGCTGCGCGCCGAGAGCTCACCGAGCTGCCGCGCGAGATCCGTGAGCGCGCGCTGCGTCGCGCCGGACTGCGTGCCCATGCGCTCCTCTGCCGTCGTGAGGGTGCGCTGCAGCTCACCGCGGAGCTCGCCCACGCTCGTCGTCGTCGCGCGCGTGAGCTCGGCGACCTGCGCCTGGAGGAGCTCGAAGGCGGTTCGGCTGCCGGCCGCCGCGGCGTCGTCGTGCGTCCGCCCGCGACGCACGAAGAGCGCAACGGCGACGAGCGCGAGACCCGCGAACAGGAGCGCGGACGCGGCGACGATCTCCATCACGGCGCTACTCCTCCGGCCCTTCGTCGCGCCGCCCCGCGCATGGCGATTGTGCTACTCGTCAGACACGGCAGAATAGCACAGGTGTTCTACCATACGCGGCCGTGGCGGCCGCGGAACCATTCACCTGCCGGAACTGCGGCACTCCGTTGACCGGCAGGCAGAGGGTCATGTCGTCTACCGCCCGGCGATCATGGCGAACCCCGCCTTTCTCTTTCGCGCCGTTCACGCAGCTGCATTTCCGGCAACGTTCACCCGGTCGTGATGCGCGGTGCGCGGACCGGAGTGAGGAGCACGCTCGCGAGGAGCACAAGCACGCCGGCGATGACCAGCGTCGAGCGCAGCGAGCCGGTCGCGTCGGCGATCGCTCCACCCATGATCGCGCCAAAGGGCTGAGCGAACTCCCACACACCGGTGCCGATACCACTGAACTCGCCCGCCCGGTCGCGCGGGATGAGGTCCGCGAGCAGCGGAAGGAGTGGCGTGGTGCAGGCGGCATTCGCGAGCCCGATCACCGCCATCACGACCATCGCGGACTCGACCGTGCGGACCTGCGAGCCAGCGAGCGCGCTGAGGCCGAAGACCGCAAGCCCAACCATCATCACGGGCTTCTTGCCGACGCGGTCCGCTAACCATCCGACCGGCAGCGTGCCGAGCGCGGTTCCGGCGACCGCGACGATGAATAACTGGAACGCGACCCCCTCCGTCGTCTCGAGCTCCGTGACGGCGAATCGCGTGATGAACGGGACCACACCAGCAGTGCCCAGCCAGAACAGGAGTGTGGCGAGCAGGTACTTCATCACCTCACGGTGCGCGAACACATCGCGCACGTAGTCACCGAGGTCCATACGCCCGGCGGGCGGTGCTGCGCGGAGAGGGCGCTCGGGGACGAAGAGGACCGTGATCGCGAAGCCGACCAGCAGCGCGGCCGCGACGACAAAGAACACCAGCCGCTCGTTCGAGCTCCACAGCTGCATCGCGAGGACGAGGATCGCGAGCTGCCCGAGCATGTTCGTGATGTTCAGCACGCCGCCCACCCGCGAACGGCGATCGGGCGGCACAAGGTCGGCGAGCAGCGCGAGGTATGGACCGTAGCCGATCGCGAACGCCATCGTGAGGAGGAGCAGAAGCGCGACGACGACCGAGAGGGGCGGATGCGGGATGAGCCCCAGCAGGGCGAGGATGGTGAGCGGGATCCCGATGAGGATGTAGGGGCGGCGTCGCCCGAGACGAGCGCGCGTCCGGTCCGACAGCGCGCCGATGACGATCTGCCCGATGCCCGCCGTCGGCGGACGCTCCTGCGAGAAGAGACCGATCCACGTGTTGGGCATCCCATAGCTGCTGAGGTACAGCGGGACCGCCGTGTTCATGAACGCGAAGAGGAACCCCGCTCCCGCGTTGCCGCCGCCGTACGCGATCGCGCGCGCGGCGCCGAACTGCGCCGCAGCCTCCTCCCTCTCCTCAACCCCAGCCATTGAGCCGCCACCCTATCGCGTCCGTGCGCAAAGGCACATGGCGCGAACGCGCGCTAGGAGATCGTCCCCGCGACGGCGCGCGTGAACCACGACTCGGGGCAGATGCGCTCGAACGGACACGCGCGGCACGTCCGCGCCTCCGGCTTCAGCGGTTCCGCGGGGAAGTGCCGCTCGCGGACCCGCTGCGCCGTCGCGGTGATCTGCGCGCGCACCGCGTTCACCGCGTCGGGCCGCGGCGCGACCTCGCCGCGCTCCCCCGTCTCCAGGAAGTGCAGCGCGACCTTCGCCGGCGGCTCGCCGTACATGCGCTCGTAGGCGATGGCGTACACGAGCAGCTGCAGGTCGGTCATCGCCTTCCGCTGCGCCTTCTCGCCCTCGTCGTCCTCGAGCGCCGTCGACTTGTAGTCGATGACGATCGCGCCGTCCGGCGTCCGGTCGACGCGGTCCCAGCGACCGACCACGCGGTCCTTCCCGAGCATGAACGAGAAGCGCTGCTCGACGAGGTCGGGCGCGGGCGCACCCTTCTCCTGATCGAAGAACCGGCGTAGTGCGGCAAGACCCGCCTCGAACCGCTCGGCCTCGTGCTCCGGGGAGATGAACCCCTCGCTCAGCCACGTCGCGCGGAACGTTCGCTCGAGGTCGTCGAGGCTCGGCTTCAGGCCCTCTCGCTTTCGCTGGAGGAAGTCGCCGACGGCCCGGTGCAGCGCATTGCCGTAGATGAGCTGCGGCGTCGGCAGCACGGGGATCTGGAGCACGTGAGCGAACCGGTACCGCAGCGGGCACCGCCGGTAGTCCTCGATCTGGCTGTAGGAGATCGTGAGCACGTCCTCCGCGTTCATCGCGGGCAGCCGCGCGTCGGCCTCCGCCGCCGCCGGCCGCGACCGCTCAAGCTCGACCTGCGCCGAGAGCCGGCCGCGCACCGGCTCGACCTTCCGCCCGAGCGCCTCGGCGATGTACCGGCTGGGGCGATGCGCCCGCAGCCCGCCGTAGTCGGTCGCGCTCGTGAAGGAGAAGCGGTCCTTCGCCCTCGTCATCGCCACGTAGGTCAGCCGGCGTGCCTCGGCCACGTGCCGGTCGCGGTCGAACGAGGGTGTGCGGGCGAGGCCGTCCGGGAGCGGCAGGTCCGGCCGCCGCAGCGCTCCCGGCAGCCGCTCGTCGGTCGCGACGGCGAGGTACACGACGCCGAACTCGAGCCCCTTGGCTTTGTGGACCGTCAGGACGTTCACGGCCGCGAGGCTCGCCTCGAAGTCGGCCGCGGCCGGGTCGTCCCCCGCCTCGCGCAGGAGCTCGAGGTACGGGACGAAGTACGCGGCGCGGTCCGTCGGCAGCGCGCGGCCGGCGCTGGTGACGAGGCGGAAGAACTTGGCGACGTTCCTCCCTTGCTCCTCCGCGAGCGCCGAGTCGGGATCGATGTAGCGCTTCAGGAGCTGGGTGCGCTCGAGGAACTCGAACAGGAGCTCCGCGGTCGAGAGCTCCGTGGCCCGCGCCTCGTAGTGCCGGAGGTCCTCGACGAGCCGCGCCGCGGCGGCCACCGCCTCGTCACCATAGCCCGCCGCCGCGCCCGCGGCGACCTCGTCGAAGAGCCGCCGCAGCGGCTTGTGCGCGCGGCGCTCGGCCTCGGTGGCCCGCGCGAGCTCCCCAGGCGGGAACGCGTAGAGCGAAGAGGTCGCGAGGTTGTAGACGTGCGTCGACTCGTTGGGCTGCGCGACCGCCGACAGGAACGAGATGAGCAGCCGGATCTCGGGGCGGTCGTACAGCTGTCCGCCGCCGGAGAAGTGCGCGGGGATGCCGCGCGCGGCGAGGGCGTTCAGGACGCGGTCGGCATCGCGGTTGTTCCGCACCAGGACCGCGAAGTCGCCGTACTTCCGCCCCTCGCGCATAGCGGCCGTCGCGATACCCGTGGCCACGGCCTCGGCCTCGTCGGCGGCGGTGAGGAACGCGAGGTGCTCGACCTCCTCGCCCTCCGGCGACGGGCGCCCCTGGAGGTGCTTCGACACGCCGAGCTTGGTCTCGAGGCGATCGCGGTCGTTCTGGATGAGCCGGTACGCCGCGTCGAGCAGGCCCTGCGGCGAGCGGCGGTTCTCGACGAGCGTGATGACGCGGTGCTCCGGATACGTCGCGATGAAGGCGTCGAAGTTCCCGAGCGTCGCGCCGCGCCAGCCGAAGATGGACTGGTCGTCGTCGCCGACGACCGTGATGTTGCGGTGCGGCTCGACCAGGCGGCGCACCAGGTCGAACTGCGCCTCGTTCGTGTCCTGGAACTCGTCGACGAGCACGTACCGGTAGCGCGCCTGGAGGCGGGCCGCGGCGGCGGGCCGGTCCCGGAGCAGCTCGAGCGTGAGCGCGATCTGGTCGCCGAAGTCGATCACGCCCTTCTTGCGCTTGAGGTCGTCGTACGCGGCGTACACCGCGGCGAGCTCCTCCTGCGCGTCGGCCTCGTCGGCGGCGGCCGCCGGATCGTCGGCGCTGCCGACGATGGAGCGCAGGCCACGCGCGAACGAGAGGTACTGCTCGGGCGAGATGTCGTCGTCGCGCGCGCGTGCGAAGAGATCGAGGAGCGCGCGGACGTGGCGCAGCGGATCGGCGGCGGGCCTGTACCTGCGCAAAGGCAGCTCGTACAGGTTCTCGCGCACGAAGATGACCTGCTCCGCCGGCGACAGCACACGCAGCTCCCCCGCCCGGCCGAGCTCGAGCGCGAACTCGCGGAAGGCGTCGTCCCCGAACGCGTGGAACGTGCGGATCGCGGCGTCGTTCTGTCCGATCGGCGTGCTGAGGTCGACGCGCTCCTGCATCGCCGCCGCGGCCCTCTCGGTGAACGTCAGCGCGAGGATCTCGTGCGGCTTCGCGGCGCCGCTCTGGATGAGATGGACGATGCGCGCCGTGATCACGTGCGTCTTGCCGGTGCCCGCGCCGGCGATCACGAGCAGCGGTCCGTCGCCATGCTCGACCGCCTGGCGCTGCTCGTCCGTGAGCGTGCGCAGGATGTCGGGAGCGGGCTCCGCGATCCGGAGCGGGAGCTCCTCCTGTATCCCGCCTGCGGCGCCGGCCGGTCCTACCCCTGAGCGGGGTCCGTTACTCGCGCGCCGCACGCGCCGCCAGCTCGATGAGCGTGCGGACGGCGGGACCCTGCGGTCCCTTCGGCGACTGCGGGCGATCCTTGTCCGACCAGTAGGTGCTGGCGATGTCGAGGTGTGCCCACTCGGTGCCGTCGTCGACGACGGAGTCGATGAACGCCGCCCCCTTGATCGCGCCGCCCTCGCGCCCGGCGCTGTTCGCGATGTCGGCGATCTCGCTGCGGATCTCCTCGCGGTACTCGTCTGTGAGCGGCATCGGCCAGAGCCGATCGCCCGCGGCCGTCCCGGCGGCGCGGACCTCCTGCACGAAGCCGTCGGGCCGCCCGAACAGCCCGGTGAAGTGGTTGCCGAGCGCGATCTGGATCGCGCCGGTGAGCGTGGCCACGTCGACGACGCGGCGCGCGCCCTCGCGCTGCGCGTAGGTGACGCCGTCCACGAGCACGAGCCGCCCCTCCGCGTCGGTGTTGATCACCTCGACGGTGCGGCCGCTCATCGACGTGAACACGTCGCCCGGCTTCGTCGCGCCGCCGCCTGGCAGGTTCTCGGTGCACGGGGCGACGGCGAGGACGTTGGCCTTCGTGCCCAGGCGCGCCACGGCGGCGATCGCGGCCACCACCGACGCCGCCCCGGTCATGTCCGCCTTCATGTGGTGCAGGCCCTCGGCCCCCTTGATGGAGATCCCACCGGAGTCGAACGTGATCCCCTTCCCCACGAACGCGATGTCGTAGCCGCGCCCGCCGCGCCCGCGCCAGCGCATGACGATGAAGCGGGGCGGCTCGTGGCTCCCCTGTGCGACCGAGAGGTACGAGTTCATGCCGAGTTTGCGGCAGCGCTCGCGGTCGAAGACGTCGATCTCGATGCCGTGCTCCTTCGCGAGCACCCGTGCCTCGTCCGCGAGGATCGTCGGGGTCATCTTGTTGGCCGGCTCGTTCGCGAGCCGGCGCGCGACGTTCACGGCGTCGCCGACAGCCTCGCCCCGGCGGATCGCCGCCTTGAGGTCCGCCTTCTCGGTCGTGACGAGCGCCAGGCTCGCCAGGGGCGGCAGCTTGCGGTCGGCCGCGGCCGAACGGTGCACCTCAGGTCTCCACATCGAATAGATCGCGCCCTCGACCGTGGCCTGCGCGGCGCGATCGGCGCCGATGCCGTCGGCGCTGAGGACGACCGCCGCCCGTTTCGCCGTCGAGCGCCACAGGCTCTTCACGCCGGCGGCCGCGACGTTGCGGGCGCGCTCGGCGCTCCAGTCGCCCCTGTCGCCGGCGTCGACGATCACGAGGCACGTCGGGACGCCGCGCTCCCCACCGATGTGCGTCGTCGCGGTGTAGAGCTTGTGCCTGCCCGTCTCGCGGCGGACGCGCTCGACGGCGGAGCGCACGGGTCTCGAGACCACGGCCGGCGCCTCGCCGGACTCGAACACCGGGACGATGAGCGCGTCCACGTTACCGAGATCGGACGCGCGTACGGCACGGAACTTCACGCGGTGTCCCTCCCTGCTCAATATCCGGGCTTCGCCCGGATAGTCGCTTCGCTCGCTCTTCAGGAGTTCGCTCTGGCCCGGCAGAGCCGGATCCGCTCACCCCTTTTCTTTGGATGTGGCCTGTGCGAGACGTGAACGCGAGACGTCCGGCGGATGCACGAGGACGCGGTCGTCACCGATGCGTCGCGTGACGCCATGATCGTCGAGGAACTGTAGCAACGGGAGGACGTGCTTGCGGCTCGAGCCGGTGAGGTCGCGCGCGCGGGAGACGGTGATGCGGCCCGCCGTCGCGAGCTCGCCGATGACCGCGTCGCCGAAGCGCCGCACGGCCTCCGGGAGGAACGCGGCGTCGACCACTCGGACGACGTCGCCGCGCTCGGCGAGCGCCGCCAGCAGCTCGCGGTCCACGCCGTGTTCTGTATCCAGGGAGTTTACAGATGGCGGCTGCAGCGGGTCGCGCGCGAGCGCCTCGCGGGCGCGCCGCCAGGCCGCCTCCTGCTCGGCGGACAGCGTGGGCCGGTGCCCCGGGAGCGCGTACGCCGTGCCGCGCTCCGCGACGCGGCCGTCGGTGACCAGATGCGCGAGCATGGCGGCGGCGCGCTTGGCCGTGAGGCCGAGGGCACCCCGGACCTCGTCGCGCGGCACGCCCGCTCGCAGCGGCGAGCGGCGATGTCCCATCGCGAGGGTGCGCTCGACGCGCGTCGCCAGGGTCTCGTAGGCCTCACGAGAGAGCAGCGCGTCACCGAGCTCGATCGCCACGCCGGCCGCCACCAGCTCCGCGGCGGCTGCATCGCGCTCGGTGGGCTCGAGACCCGCGCGCGTGGCGGCCTCCTCGGGCGTGCGCGGCACGTCGAGGACCGCGAGCAGCCGGGCCGCCGGGGTCGGGGCGGCCCGACGCACCAGCGTGTCGAGCGCCTCGGCGCGTCGCTTGAAACGCTCGCCGGAGACATCCGCGACGACCCCGCCGCCGAGCGTCTCGGGCGGCGAGGGCCGCCGCACCACCAGGCGGTCACCCGGCACCGCGACGACCGGCTGCGCCAGGCGCAGCTGGGCCCAGCGCTCCTCGCCGGGCGCGATGGCGTCGCCTTCGAGCACGGAGACGCGGGCCATGACCTCGGCCGTGCCGATGTGCACCTTCAGCGCTTCGTCGTGCTCGACCGCTCCGCCGGCCGAGGGCAGCACCACCAGGCGCAGCCCCACGACCGACAGCGGCGCGACGGTGCCCGGTCGCACGACCGTCATGCCCCGCTCGAGATCGGCCTTGTCCACTCCGGTGAGGTTCATCGCGACGCGCCGTCCGGGCGACGCCGCCGCGATGGCGCGGCGATGGGTCTGCAGTCCGCGGATGCGCGCCCGCCGGCCGCCCGGGACGATCTCGACCTCCTCCCCCACCGCGAAGCCGCCGTCGATCAGCGTTCCGGTCACCACCGTGCCGAAACCGGCCATGGTGAACGCGCGGTCGATCGGCAGGCGCGGCCGGCCGAGGTCGCGGCGCACCGGTGCCTCGCCGAGGACGCGCTCGATCGCGCCGAGCAGCTCGTCCAGGCCCGTGCGCGCCGAGGACGACACCGGCACGACCTCTGCCTGGGCCAGCGCCGTCCCGCGCACCGCCGCGCGCACGTCCTCCGTGACCAGCGCCACCCAATCGGCGTCCACGAGGTCGCGCTTGGTGAGCGCGATGACCCCGCTCTCGATGCCGAGCAGCGCGAGGATCGCGAGGTGCTCGCGCGTCTGCGGCATGACGCCCTCGTCGGCCGCGACCACGAGGATCACCGCGTCGATGCTGCCGACCCCGGCGAGCATGTTGCGGACCAGGTCGTGGTGTCCCGGGACGTCGACGATGCCGACCTCGGTCCCCCCGGGCAGGCGCAGGTGCGCGAAGCCGAGGTCGATGGTCATCCCGCGCTCCTGCTCCTCGCGCAGGCGGTCGGGGTCGATCCCCGTGAGCGTCTTGATGAGGGTCGACTTGCCGTGATCGACGTGCCCGGCCGTGCCGATGACACGGACAGCCTGTTCAATAGCCGTCGGCTCGGCCTTCGGCCTCGCTTCGCGGCTAGTCGCTCCGCTCTTGTGGGGCTCGCTCGGACCGGCGGAGCCGGATCCTCGCGCGCCGCCTCCTTGAGTCACGCCGGCGACACCCCCTGGCACGACGCGAACACCGCCGGCACGATCACGAACGCGAGGAACAACATGAGCGCTATCCAAAGGCCGAGCGAGATCCCCGTCGCGAGCGGCGGGAGGGAAGGTCGCTCGGGGCCTTCGCCCGCTACCTCCTTATCGCGACGCATTCGATCTCGATGCGCGCACCGCGCGGCAGCGCCGCGACCTGGAAGGTCGAGCGCGCGGGCCGGTGCTGCCCGAACTTGAGCGCGTACGCCTCGTTCATGGCGTTGAAGTCGCTCAGGTCCGCGAGGAAGACGGTCGTCTTGACGACCTGCGCGAGCCCGCTGCCGGCGGCGCTGAGGACGGCCGCGAGGTTGTCGAGCACGCGCCCGGTCTGGACCGCGATGTCGCCTTCGACGATCTTGCCGGTCGCGGGATCGAGCGGGATCTGACCGGAG
Organism: Chloroflexota bacterium; assembly: GCA_016183435.1. Lineage (GTDB taxonomy): Bacteria > Chloroflexota > Limnocylindria > P2-11E > P2-11E > JACPOT01. Next base: position 3,251 of record JACPEQ010000011.1, on the reverse strand, counting down.
CAGAAGATGAGCTCTCCCGCGACGATCGCCTGGCTGTACGGGCCGACGGCCTTCGGCGCGTCCTCGCTGTGGCTGGGTCGGATCTCCATCGCTACATCTCCTTCAGGGCCTTGATCACCGTGCGCGCGAGCAGCTCGTCGTCCTCCGGGAGGACGGTGCGCAGGTCGAGCACGAAGCGCTCCTCGATCACGTGGCCGATCACGGGTGGGTCCGCGCGCCGTAGCCGCTGCGCGAGCCGCGTCGCGTGACCGTCGAGGGCGACCGCGCGCGAGGGCTGCGTCTCCTCGGGCAGCGATCCGCCGCCCACCGTGGAACGGGTCTCGATCACGCTCGCACGGACCCCGGCGGCGGTCAGCGCCGAGGCGAGCGCCTTCGCGCGGCGGCCGATCGACGCGGTCGTCGCGGCGATCATCCGCCAGACGGGCAGCTCGCGCTCAGCGGTGCCGTCGCGATACGAGGCGAGCGTGGCCACGAGAGCGGCGATCGTGATCTTGTCGGGTCTCATGGCGCGCATCAGCGGATGCGAGCGCATCTTCGCGATCGCGGCCGCCCGGCCCACGGCGAGGCCGGCCTGCGGCCCGCCGAGCAGCTTGTCCCCGCTGAACGTCACGACGTCCGCGCCGGCGCGCACGGCCTCCTGCACCGTCTCCTCCTCGCTCAGCCCGTGGCGCGCGGTGTCCAGCAGCGTTCCACTGCCCAGGTCGTGCACGAACGCGACGCCGCGCTCCCGCGCGAGCGCCGCGAGCTCCTTCGATGACGCGCTCGCGGTGAAGCCGATCACGCGGAAGTTGCTCGCGTGGACGCGGAGGATCGCCGCGGTCCGGCCGCCCATCGCGGCGGCGTAGTCGCGCGCGTACGTGCGATTCGTGGTCCCGACCTCGACGAGCTTGGCACCCGACCGCGCGAGGACGTCCGGGATGCGGAACGCGCCGCCGATCTCGACGAGCTCGCCGCGGGCGACGATGACCTCGCGGCGCGCCGCGAGCGCGGCGAGCGCGAGCAGCACCGCGGCGGCGTTGTTGTTCACCACGACGCCGTCCTCGGCGCCGGTCACCTCGGCGAGGATCCGCGCGGCGTGGCCATGCCGCTCGCCACGGCGTCCGGCGGCGAGGTCGTACTCGACGCTCACGGCGGCGGCCGCGTCGCGCATCGCGTCGATCGCCCGCGCGGAGAGCGGCGCGCGGCCGAGGTTCGTGTGGAGCACCACGCCGGTGGCGTTGAGGACCCGGCGGAGCGTGGGCCGGTCGCGCTCGGCGAGGCGCTCGCGCGCGAGCCGCGCGGCGGCGCCGGCACCGAGGCCTTCGCCGCTCGCGCGCCGCTCGGCGAGCAGGTCCCGCACCGCCGCGGTCAGCCGCTCGCGCGCGCGCGCGTCGAGCGGTCCCGCCTCACGCAGGACGGCGTCGACGGACGGGAGGCGCCGCCGCGCGTCTTCTTTCCTCTCGGCGGTCGCGCTGCGCGCGCCGCCTTTAGCCGCAGCCGCTTTCCTCTCGGCGGTCGCGCTGCGCGCGCCGCCTTTGGCCGCAGGCGCTTTCACGGCGCAGGCGCTTTCTTCTCGGCGGTCGCGCTGCGCGCGCCGCCTTTAGCCGCAGGCGCTTTCACGGCACGGGCGCCGCCATGACGTCCAGTGCGCCCGGACGCACGGCGATCCTCAGGTGATCCACGTGCCCGACCTCGCCATCGAGCTCCATCGGGAGCGTGCGCGGCAGGTCGATCTCGACCCGGCGCGCCGTCCTCGTGACGATGGTCGTGCCGTTCTCGTGCTTCCCGAAGTAGAGCCGTGCGAGCGCCCCGAGCGACTGGAGCCTCGAGAGATCGCCGGCCACGGTGACGTCGAGCATCCCGTCGTCGAGCCGCGCACGAGGGGCGGGCTGCATGCCGCTCCCGAAGAAGCGGCCGTTCGACGCGACGATCGTGAGGAAGTCCCCGAGCTGGGTCTCGCCGTCGATGCGGACCTCCATCCGCTGTGGACGATACGTCGCGATCGAGATCACCGAGCCGATGAGGTATGCCGCCCAGCGCGGGCCGATCACGCGCTCGGCCGCGACCACGCGCTCCGCGACATGGCCGTCGATGCCGATCCCCGCGGCGTTGAGGAAGATCCGCCCGTTCACCTCGCCCACGTCGATCGTGCGCCGGCGCGCCTCGGTCGCGAGCCACTGCGCGATGCGCCGACGGGCGCGACCGCGCGGGTAGCCGAGCGAGCGAGCGAGGTCGTTGCCCGACCCGATCGGGTAGAGCGCCAGTGCCGCCGCGCCGCCGACCATCCCGTTCGCCACCTCGTTCGCCGTCCCGTCTCCACCGACCGCGAGCACGACGGTGTGCCCGTCGTCGACCGCGCCGCTCGCGAGACGCGCGGCCTCGCCGGGTCCCGGGCTCACCGCGACCTCGAGCGTCATGCCGGCCGCCTCGAACTCCGCGCCGATCGTCCGCGCGAGGCGCGCCCCCCTGCCATGGCCGGCCGCGGGGTTCACGATCGCGTACGCCCGCGGCCGCTCCCGCATCAGGCCCCGCGGTGGGCTTGTGCGCGGCGGATCGCGTCCTGCTCTTCCTCGCTCAGCGGGTACCGGGAGCGGCCGCCTTCGATCTGCTTCGCGAAGACGCGCGTATCCGTGCGAGCGTGGAGGCTCGAGATGACGACGCCCGAGCCTTCCGAAGCCAGCAGCGCGATCGCGAAGGACTGGTCCCCGCCGGCGTCGGGGAAGGGGTTGAAGCGGACGACGCCCACGTTGCGGATCGTCCCGTGGCGCAGGAGCGCCTCGAGGTCCTGCTGGAGGTCGTTCAGCGCGTCGATGCGCTGCCCCGCGTGGTCCAGGCGCTTCACGATCGTGTCGAGGACCTCGTCGAGGCCCTGCTCACCGCCGCTCCCGAACACCGAGCGCAGCCGGCGCCGCAGCTGTGACGACGAGCGCTGGAGGAGCGCCACCCAGACCGCGAGCGCCACGACCGCGGCCGCGAGGATCAGGGCCACCGTCGAGAGCGTCCCCTGGTCGAGCGTCACGGCGGGCACCATAGACCATGAGGGGCTCCGCCCCCTCAGACGCCGGTCCTCTTCGCTATGCTGCGGTCCCGTGCCGAAGCGAAACCGGGTGCGCGCGCGCGCGCGCCGCCCGATCGACGCAGCGTCCAGCCAGCGGGTCGAGCGCGCGGAGCGCGAGCGGCCCGAGCGCGTGCGCCCCCGCTACCGCGGAGCGCCGCTCCCGCCCGGTGGGGCGGAGGCGGTCGGCGCGCCGTCCGCGGCCCTCGAGCGCGCG
>JACPEQ010000010.1 GCA_016183435.1 Chloroflexota bacterium | reverse complement strand
TCGGCGAGCTCGGGGCGAACGTCGACCGCGCCGGCAACGCGTTCCGCTCGCTCGGGATCCAGCGGGAGCAGCGGATCCTCATCCTCACGGTCGACTCGCCGGCGTTCGTGTATGCGCTGTTCGGGGCGATCAAGTCCGGCGTGATCCCGATCCCGTACAACTGGGTGCTCCCCCCGCGCGACCTCCTGTATGCGCTCAACGACAGCCGCGCTGTCGCGGTCGTCGTCTCGGCGCCGCTCCTCCCGAAGGTCCTCGAGGTCCGTGCGCACGCACCGCACCTCCGCCACGTCCTGGTGACGACGTCCGGGACGCCACCGCTCGAGGGCGCGCTGCCCGCCGGCGTGATCTCGTTCGAGGAGGCGCTCGCGGCGGCGGACGACGAGCTGGAGGCCGTCGACACGACGCCCGACGACGCGTGCTTCTGGCTGTACTCGTCGGGCACGACGGGATTCCCGAAGGGCGTCGTGCATCTGCAGCACGACATGATCTTCTGCGCCGACACGTACGGCCGCCACGTCCTCGATCTGACCGAGCGCGACCGCACGTTCACCGTGTCGCCCCTCTTCCACGCGTATGGCCTGGGCAACGGCATCTTCTTCCCGTTCCGGGTGGGGGCGTCGGCCGTGTACAAGTCGGAGCAGCGCCCGACACCGGACCTCGTGTACGGGCTGGTCACCTCGGAGCGGCCGACGGTGCTGTTCACCGCGCCGACGTTCTACGCGGCGCTCCTCGCGTATCCGAAGGAGGGCTTCACGTACGACCTGTCCTCGCTGCGCTTCTGCGTATCCGCGGGTGAGTCGCTCCCGAAGCCGCTCTTCGACGCGTGGAAGGAGCGCTTCGGCCTCGAGATCCTCGACGGTATCGGCTCGACCGAGATGCTCCACATCTTCATCTCGAACTTCGCCGGGCGCGCGAAGGGCGGCACCAGCGGAATGGCCGTCCCCGGGTACAAGGCGAAGATCGTCACCGAAGAGGAGCAGCCGGTCCCGCGCGGGGAGACCGGCGACCTGTGGGTCTCGGGTGACAGCGGCTTCGCCTACTACTGGAACAAGCACGAGAAGACCAAGCGGACGATCCGCGGCGAGTGGGTCGTCACGGGCGACCGTTACCACCAGGACGAGGACGGGCACTTCGTCTACGAGGGCCGCAGCGACGACATGCTCAAGGTCTCCGGCATGTGGGTCTCGCCCGCGGAGGTCGAGGCCGCGCTCATGGAGCACGCCGCGGTGCTGGAGTGCGGCGTCGTCGGCAAGAAGGACAAGGACGAGCTGGTGAAGCCGAAGGCCTTCGTCATCCTCAAGCAGGGCCATCCACCGAGCGACGCCCTGGCCGAGGAGCTGAAGACGTTCGTGAAGGGCCGCATCGCGGCGTACAAGTACCCGCGCTGGGTCGAGTTCGTGACCGAGCTTACGCTCGCCGTGCTGCGGTAGGAGGAGGCGACATGGCGACCGTCATCGTGACGCGTGAGGAGCCCATCGCCATCGTTCAGCTCGATCGGCCCGAGGTCCTCAACGCGCTCAACGAGGAGCTCATGGACGAGCTCGTGCGGACGACGGAGGAGCACGACGACGACGAGCAGGTCCGCTGCATCGTCCTCACCGGGAGCGAGAAGGCCTCCGCCGCGGGCGCGGACATCAAGACCTAGTTCGTCGAAGCGACGCCGGTCACGATGCTCAAGCAGGACCTGACGACGCGCTGGGAGCGCATCCGCAGGATCCGCACGCCGATCGTCGCGGCGGTGTCGGGCTACGCGCTCGGCGGAGGCTGCGAGCTCGCGATGGTCTGCGACATCATCGTCGCCTCGGAGACCGCGCAGTTCGGGCAGCCCGAGGTGAACCTCGGGATCATCCCCGGTGCCGGTGGCACGCAGCGGCTGACCCGGACGGTGGGGAAGTACGTCGCGATGGACCTCATCCTCACCGGCCGCCGCATCAAGGCCGATGAAGCGAAGGCCATCGGGCTCGTCGCGCACGTGTATCCCGCGGCGAGCTGGCTCGACGACGCGAAGGCGCTGGCGCGCACGATCGCGGAGAAGCCGCCTGTGGCGATCCGCCTTGTCACCGAGGCCATCGACCTGGCGCTGAACTCCAACCTCGACGCGGGCCTGGAGTTCGAGCGAAAAGCCTTCTACCTCCTGTTCGCGACGGAGGACAAGAAGGAAGGCGTCGACGCCTTCGTGAACAAGCGCAAGCCCACGTTCACGGGCAGGTGAATCACCCCGACCGGCCGAGCCCGCTCCGCTGTCTCGGCCTCCGGGGACCCCGGTGACCGTCACCGGCTCTCCCGTACGCGTGGAGCGCGATGGCGCGCTCGCGGTCCTCACCCTCGACCGCCCGGAGGTGCTCAACGCCTTCGACGAAGCGATGACGGCCGCGCTCGGCTCCGGCCTGAACGACGTCGCAGCCGACCCGGCGGTCCGCGCGGTGGTCATCACGGGAGCGGGCCGCGCGTTCTCGGCCGGCCAGGATCTGCGTGACCGCGCCGCGGTGCAGGCCCAGGGCGCCGAGCTGCGGCTCGGCGACGAGCTGCGCCGTCGCTACCACCCGCTCATCGCGACGATCCGGACCATGCGCAAGCCGGTCATCGCCGCGGTGAACGGGGTCGTCGCGGGCGCCGGGCTGGGCATCGTCGCCGCGTGCGACCTGCGCGTCGCGTCCTCGTCCGCGGTCTTCCGCGCGGCGTGGGGCCGCGTCGGCCTCGTGCCCGACGCCGCCTCCGCCTACTTCCTGCCGCGCATCGTCGGCTGGGGCCGCGCGACGCACATGATCCTCACGGGCGAGGCGGTGCCCGCGGACGAGGCGCTGCGCATCGGGCTCGTCGGACGCGTGTGGCGGGAAGAGGAGTTCGCCGCAGGGTGGCGCACGTTCGCGCGCGAGCTCGCGGCCGGAGCGACCGAGGCGTACGCGCTGTCGAAGGAAGGGCTGAACGCCGGGCTCGAGGAGGGCCTTGCGTCCTTCCTCGAGATCGAGGCGACCCTGCAGGATCGCGCGGGCCGCACCGCGGACTACGCGGAAGGCGTGCGCGCGTTCCTCGAGAAGCGCAGGGCGAGCTTCGGGGGAAGGTAGGGAGACAGATGGACGACAGGGATGCCGTCGTGGTCGGCTACGTCCGCACCGCGATCGGACGCTACGGTGGCGTGCTCGCGCACGTCCGGCCCGACGACCTCGCGGCGCACGTGCTGCGCTGCGTCCTCGAGGCCACCGGCATCGACGGTGCGCAGGTCGACGAGGTCGTGCTCGGCGACTCGAACGGCGCCGGCGAGGACAACCGCAACGTCGGGCGCATGGCCGCGCTCCTGGCGGGCCTGCCGAAGGAGGTCCCCGGCGTCACCGTGAATCGGCTGTGCGGCAGCGGGCTCGAGGCGGTGAACGACGCCGCGCGGCGCATCCGAGCGGGCGAGGCCGACGTCGTCGTGGCCGGCGGCGTGGAGTCCATGTCGCGCGCGCCGTGGGTGATGCTGAAGCCCTCGGAGGCGTTCCCGCGCGGCGAGCGCACGGTGGTCGACACGTACCTCGGCTGGCGCCTGGTGAACCCGCGCATGCTCGATCTCGGGGTGCATCCGATCTCGCTCGGCGAGACGGCGGAGAACGTCGCGGAGCAGGAGAAGGTCACGCGTGAGGACCAGGACGCGTACGCGGCCCGGTCGCAGGCGCGCTACGCGAAGGCCAAGGCCGAGGGCTTCTTCGGCGGCGAGATCGTCGCGATCGACACGTCGAACGGTCCGGTCTCCGAGGACGAGCATCCGCGTCCCGATTCGACCGTCGAGCAGCTCACGAAGCTGAAGCCGGCGTTCCGCAAGGGCGGCACCGTGACCGCCGGCAACTCCTCGGGCGTGAACGACGGTGCCGCGGCGCTCGTCGTCACGAGCCGCGCGATGGCGAAGAAGCTCGGCGTGAAGCCGCTCGGCCGCGTCGTCGCGGCGGCCACCGCGGGCGTCCACTCCGACTACATGGGGCTCGGTCCGGTCCCGGCGGTCCGCAAGCTCGTCGAGCGCACCGGGGTGAAGGTGGACCGGTGCGACGCGATCGAGCTGAACGAGGCGTTCGCGGCGCAGGTCATCCCGGTGATGCGCCAGCTCGGGCTGCCCGACGACCGCACGAACCCGAACGGCGGCGCGATCGCGATCGGCCATCCGATCGGCGCGTCCGGCGCGCGCATCGCGGGCACGGTGCTGCGCGAGCTCGCGCGGCGCAACGGCCGCTACGGCATCGCGACGGCGTGCATCGGGGTGGGGCAGGGGATCGCGACGCTCTTCGAGCGGGAGCGCTGACCATCTAGCGCCGCCTCGCACCTCCAGGCCGCTCGTCCGCACGCGGCAGGCGCCCTGGGTCGTTCAGCGCCTGACGCACGATGAACTCGAGCTGTCCGTTCGCGCTCCGGAGCTCCTCGACCGCCAGCTTCTCGATCGCCTCGACCAGGTCGGGCTCGAGGCGGAGGACGACCCTCCGCTTGTCGGCAGCCTTCGTTCGGTGACTCACTTCGCGGAAACCCTCGTGAAGCGCTTCGCTTTCAGCTCGAACCGCGGCAGCGAGCCCGGCGCCGCGAGGGCCACCTCGCAGCGCAGGCCGAGCAGGCGGTGCACGGCGTCGCCGACGGTGGGCGCGAGCCCGTCGAGTCCCTCGCGCTGCGGCTCGATGACGAGGCGCAGCTCGGTCATGCCGTGGTCCTCATACGCTTCGATGCGGAACTCGGCGACCCCGGGGAAGCGCCGGATGACCGCCTCGAGCGCGCTCGGGTACACGTTCACGCCGCGGACGATGACCATGTCGTCGACGCGTCCGAGGACCCCGCCGCGCAGCTTCAGCAAGCTTCGCCCGCACGAGCACCCCTCGCGTGCCGCGATCACGCGGTCGCCCGTGCGATAGCGGATCGCGGGCGAGCCCCAGCGCCCGAGGTTGGTGAGGATGAGCTCGCCCTCGCCGTCCTCGCGCACCTCGCCGGTGACCGGGTCGCGGACCTCGGCGATGAACTCGCTCTCGACGAGATGCACGCCGTCGCGCGCCTCGCACGAGAAGCCGGTCGGGCCGACCTCCGTCGCGCCGGTGTGGTCGAACGCGGCCACGCCGAGCTCGCGCTCGATGCGGTCGCGCGTCGCGGGGATCGACGCGCCCGGCTCGCCGGCGTGGATCGACACGCGGAGATCCGACGGCGCGAGGTCGACCCCGTCCTCGCGTGCGACCTCCGCGACGCGCAGCGCGTACGTCGGCGTGGACAGGAGCACGGTGGCGCCGCTCCCGACGATGCTCGCGATGCGCTCGGGGGTGCTCTGCGCCCCGCCGGAGATGCACAGCGCGCCCATCCGCTCGGCGCCGGCGAACGCCGACCAGAACCCGATGAAGGGCCCGAAGGAGAAGCAGAAGAAGACGCGGTCGGCCGCACTGACGCCCGCCGCTCGATAGATGCGCTCCCAGATCGTCGCCCACCAGGTCCACGACTCGGCCGTGTCCAGGATCCGCAGCGGCCGACCCGTGGTGCCGCTGGTCTGATGCATGCGCACGTAGCGCCGCACGGGATACGTGAGGGCGGTCCCGTAAGGTGGATGAGCCGCCTGATCGTCGGAGAGCTCGGCCTTCGTCGTGAATGGCACATCGTCCCAGCGCCCGAGCGCGGCCGCCCCGTCGGTGACACCGACCTGACGCAGTTTGCCGCGATAGAACGTGTTGGAAGTGAGGACCACATCGAGCATGGCGCGCAGGCGTTCGCGCTGCGCCTCGCGTCGTTCGCGATCGGTCCAGGCCTCGGTCGGATCGATCGTCACTGGGACGGCGACAGTACCGCGCCTTCCTCCGAGTGCGTAGGGCTGCTTGCCAGCCGGAGGAACATCGAAGAGGATCACGCGGGCCAGGCGTCGAAGAGCTCAGGTCGCAAGGATGCGGATCAGGGGTTCGGCGCGAAGCGCCGAACACGAAGGAGGGGGACCTATGGAGCCTTCCGAGCGGCCGGAGCGCCGGCCGAAGATCACTCGACGCGGATTCCTCGTCGCCGGCTCGGCCGCGGCCCTCGTGGCCGCGTGCGCGCCGGCGGCCGCACCGAGCCCGTCACCGACGACCGCGGCGGCGACCAAGGCCGCGGCGACGGCGGCGGCCACGACCGCCGTGTCGACCCCGGGCCCCACGCTGAAGCTGGGGATGCTGCTCCCGTTCACGAAGGTGTACGCCGAGCTCGGCGCGTCCCAGAAGCGCGCGGCGGAGCTCTACCTCAAGCAGGCCGGCGGCAAGCTCGCGAACCGGTCGGTCCAATTCATCTTCGAGGACGAGGCGAACGATCCGCAGGTCGGGCTGCAGAAGACGCAGAAGTTCATCGAGCAGGACCAGGCCGACCTGATGATGGGCATCATCGCCACGCCCATCGCGTACGCGATCCGCAACGCGGTGGACTCCGCGAAGTTCATCTACATCGGCACGAACGCGGGCGGCAACGCGATGACCCGCGACACGACCGACTGCAAGCCGACGTGCAAGAGCAAGTACGTCTTCCGCACCTCGTTCAGCGCGTGGCAGGTGAGCCAGCCGCTCGGCGAATGGCTGAGCCGGACGCCCGCGACGAAGGAGTTCTTCCTGTGCTTCTCGAACTACGCGTTCGGCACCGAGTCGGCCGCCGCGTTCGTCGAGGGCCTCGCCAAGAACGGCGGCAAGGAGACCGGACGCGTCGCGCCGCCGCTGTTCAACTCCGACTTCGTCCCGTTCGTCACGCAGATCAAGGCGCAGTCCACGAAGAACGTCTACAGCTTCTTCTCGGGCACCGACGCGATCGGCTACATCCGCGCATGGAACCAGCTCGGCATGCCCGCGGCCGGCTACAAGATGTTCGGCGCCGGCTTCCTCACCGAGCAGGACGTGCTCAAGGAGGTGAAGGACCAGGCGAATGGCGCCATCACGTCGCTGTTCTGGTCCGTCGAGCTCGACAACCCCGAGAACAAGGCGTTCCGCGACCTCTACCAGAAGGAGTACAACCTCCTGCCCGACGTGTTCGCCGTGCAGATGTGGGATGGCATGAAGGCGCTCGACGAGGCGCTGAAGAAGACCGGCGGCAACACGAAGGACAAGGACGCGCTCATCGCCGCGCTCGAGGGCGTGTCATTCAAGAGCCCCCGCGGCGACTTCTCGTTCGACAAGGCGACGCACAACGTCATCCACGACATCTACATCCGTGAGGTGAAGACCGCCGGCGGCCAGACGGTCAACACGATCGTCGACAAGTTCGGGAAGGTGACCGACCCGGGCAAGTAACGGGTCCCCCCGGGAGGAACAAGGGTACGCTCCTGGCCCAGTGAGCCTCGAGCTCGTCGTACAGCAGGCGCTGAACGGGATCTCGTTCGGCGCCTTGCTGTTCATCCTCGCCGCCGGCCTGTCGCTCATCTTCGGGATGATGGACGTGGTCAACCTCGCGCATGGCGCCTTCTACATGCTCGGCGCCTACGTCGCGCTGCAGGTCGTGCAGATCACGGGGCAGTTCTGGATCGCGATCGTCGTCGCGCCGGTCGTGCTTGCCGCGGTCGGCTTCGTCATCGAGCCGCTGCTGCTCCGCAGGCTGCGCGGCAGGCACCTGGACCAGGTGCTCCTCACCATCGGCGTCGGATTCGTCATCGTCGACCTCATCGGGCTCTACTGGGGCCGCGAGGTCAGGACCCTCCCGTTCCCGCCCGGGTTCGATCGGTCGATCGACATCGGCGGGAGCGCCTATCCCACGTACCGGCTTTTCGTCATCGCGTTCGCGGTCCTGCTCGCGGGGACGCTGTACTGGATCCACCGCCGGACCGCGATGGGTGCCCTCATCCGCGCGGGTGTCGACGACGCGCAGATGCTCTCGGCGCTCGGCGTCGACACCGACCGGCTCTTCGCCATCACGTTCGCGGTCGGGGCCGGCCTCGCGGGCCTGGCCGGCGTCGTCGCCGCGCCCGCGTTCGGGATCCAGCCGGGCATGGACGTCGACGCGCTGATCTTCTCGCTCATCGTCGTCGTGGTGGGCGGCCTCGGCACGCTGAACGGGGCCGCCGCCGGCGCGGCCCTCGTCGGGCCTGCGGAGACCTTCGGCAAGGTGCTCTTCCCGCAGTTCGCGCTCGCGCTGATCTTCGCGATCATGGCCGTCATCCTCCTCGGCCGGCCGAGCGGCCTGTTCGGCCGGATCCGCATCGGCCGGTGATGGCGCCGCTCGCGTCGATCGGCTTCTATCTGGCGCTCCTGACGTTCCCGGACTGGTCGGGCGCGATCGAGGGGTCGCGCTACATGACCACGATCCTGCGCGACATGACCGTGTTCGCGATCTACGCCCTCTCCCTCGACCTCCTCGTCGGCCGCGCCGGGATGCCGTCGCTCGGGCACGCGGCGTTCTACGGCTCCGGCGCGTACGCGGCCGCGATCGCGTCGCAGCGCCTGGCGACGTCCGAGCTCACGGTCACGCTGGCGGCGGCGATCGCCGTATCGGCGGCGCTCGCGCTCGTCATCGGGCTGCTCTGCGTGCGCGCGACCGGGATCTTCTTCCTCATGCTCACGCTGGCCTTCGCCCAGATGGTGTTCGCGGTCGCGTTCCAGTGGACCGACGTGACCGGCGGATCGAACGGATTCGCCGGCATCGCGCGTCCGACGTTCGGCGGGCTCGAGACGAGCGCGCCTGAGGCGCTCTACCGCCTCGTCGTCATCGTGTTCGGCCTCGTCTCGCTCCTCATCTGGTGGATCTCGCGCAGCCACTACGGCCGGGCGCTCGTCGGGGTCCGCGAGAACGAGCGGCGCATGCGCGCGCTCGGGTACCACACCCGGCGCCTGAAGCTGTCCGCCTTCGTTCTCGCGGGAGCCCTCGCCGGCGTCGCGGGCGCGCTCTCGGCGTGGTCGTTCCGATTCGTGTCACCCAACGACGCCGGGATCGGCAGGTCGGTGGAGGCCTTCGTCATGGTCCTCATCGGCGGCGCCGGCACGCTGCTCGGCCCGATCGTGGGTGCGGGCGTGGTGCTCTACATCGATCGCGTCCTCTCGTCCGCGATCCCGTTCTCGCAGGCCGTGCTCGGCGTCGTCTTCGTGGCGTTCGTGCTCGCGGCGCGGCAGGGCATCGTCGGCTCGCTGCGCGCCGCGCTCGTGCGCGTGCGACGGTGAGCGCCGCTCCCGCGCTCGCGGTCGAGGGCCTGCACCGCTCGTTCGGCGGCATCCACGCGCTCGACGGCGTGTCCCTGGCCGTCGCGGACGGCGAGCGCCGGGCGATCATCGGCCCGAACGGAGCGGGGAAGACCACCCTGTTCAACGTCCTCACCGGGGAGATCCCGCCGTCGTCCGGGACCGTCCGCCTCGAGGGCACGGACGTCACCGGTCTGGCCACGTCGGACCTGGCGCGCCGCGGCCTCGCCCGGATGTACCAGCGCAACGAGCTGTTCGAGCCGCTCACCGCCCGCGAGAACGTCGCGCTCGCCCTCGCGGCGGCGAAGGGCCCGTACCGTCTGTCGCGCGCCCGAACGTCCGCCGAGAGCGCGGAGGCGGACGTGTATCTGGAGCGGGTCGGGCTCGCCGGACGCGAGACCGCGCGCGCGCGCGGCCTCTCGCACGGCGAGCGGCGCCAGCTGGAGCTCGCGATCGCGCTCGCGCAGTCGCCGCGCGTGCTCCTCCTGGACGAGCCGACGGCGGGGATGTCGCCGGCCGAGACGGCGTCGATCTCGCGGCTGATCGGCGAGCTCGACCGATCGCTCACGATCCTCATCGTCGAGCACGACATGGACGTCGTGTTCCGGCTCGCCGACCGGATCACCGTCCTGCACGAGGGCCGGCCGATCGCGGAGGGCACGCCCGCGGAGGTGCGCGGCGACCGCCTCGTGAACGACGTCTACCTCGGGAAGGCGCTCGAAGCGTGACGAACGCAACGACCATCGCGCTCGAGGTCCGCGCGCTCCATGCGTACTACGGAGACAGCCACGTGCTGCAGGGCGTCGACCTCGACGTGCGCGCGGGCGAAGCGGTCGCCCTGCTCGGACGCAACGGCGCGGGGAAGACGACGACGATCTCCGCGATCATGGGCTTCCTGCGCCCGCGTGGCGGCACCGTGCGCGTCCTCGGTCGCGACCTCACCGGCGCCGCTCCGCACCGGGTCGCCCGCGCCGGGCTCGCGCTCGTCCCGCAGGGGCGTCGGGTCTTCGCGGACCTCACCGTGCGCGAGAACCTCACGCTCGCGGCGAGCCCCGCGAGCGACGGGTGGGACCTCGAGCGCGTGCTCGATCTGTTCCCGTCCCTGCGCCGGCGCCTCGACAACATGGGCGACGAGCTCTCCGGTGGCGAGCAGCAGATGCTCGCCATCGGGCGCGCCCTGATGCGCAACCCCTCCGTCCTCGTGCTCGACGAGCCCTCCGAGGGGCTCGCGCCGCAGCTGCGTACCGAGGTCCGCGACGTCCTCGTTCGGCTCCGCGACACGAGCGGCCTCGCGATCCTCCTCGTCGAGCAGGATCTCGGCATGGCCACCGCGGTCGGGCAGCGCGTGTACGTCATGAACAAGGGGACGATCGTCTTCGAGGGCACGCCGGCCGCGCTCGCGGCCGCGTCGGACGTCGAGTCGCGCTACCTGGGCGTATGACAGACCACCGGGGGGCCCCGCCCCCCGAGGACCCCCCATCTCTGCCCTCCGTCGCCGACGACGAGCACTTTATGGCCACCGCGATTGACGAAGCGCGCGCGGCGGCCGGCCACGGCGATGTCCCGATCGGCGCGGTCGTCGTGCGCGACGGCGAGGTCGTGGCGCGCGGTCGCAACCGGCGCGAGGCCGACGGCGACCCGACCGCGCACGCGGAGATCCTCGCGCTGCGTGAAGCGGCACGCACCCTCGGGCGCTGGCGGCTCCAGGACTGCGCGCTGTACGTCACCGTCGAGCCGTGCGCGATGTGCGCGGGCGCGGCGATCCTCGCCCGGCTGCCGCTCATCGTGTTCGGCGCGCCGGAGGAGAAGACCGGCGCGGTGCGCTCGACGGTCGACCTCTTCGACGATCCGCGCGCGCTCCATCGCCCGAAGTGGCGCATGGGGGCGCGGCGCGAGGAGATCGAGCGGATGCTCGGCGAGTTCTTCAGCGGCCGGCGCGGCCCGCGTGAGGTGGAGGGCGAGGGGATATCCTCGGCTCGATCGAGCGACATGAACGATGAACGAGGTCAGCAAGATGGGTGAGCTCTGGCAGATCGCCCGGGAGCTCGTCGCGCCGGGCAAGGGGATCCTCGCGGCGGACGAGAGCACGAGCACCATCAAGAAGCGCTTCGACGCGATCGGTGTCGAGAGCACCGAGGGGAACCGTCGCGCTTATCGCGAGCTGCTCTTCCGGACCCCCGGGGCGGCGGAGTTCATCAGCGGCGTGATCCTGTACGACGAGACGATCAGGCAGAAGGCGGAGGACGGCACGCCGCTCGTCACGCTCCTCACGGAGCAGGGCATCTACCCGGGCATCAAGGTCGACACCGGCGCGAAGCCCCTCGCGGGGTCGCCGGACGAGACCGTCACCGAAGGGCTCGACGGGCTGCGCGAGCGGCTCGCCGAGTACAAGCAGCTCGGCGCGGTGTTCACGAAGTGGCGGGCGGTCATCACGATCGGGGACGGGATCCCGACCGGCTCCTGCATCGACGTGAACGCGCACGCCCTCGCGCGGTACGCGGCGCTCAGCCAGGAGGCCGGCCTCGTGCCGATGGTCGAGCCCGAGGTGCTGATGGACGGCGATCACTCCATCGAGCGTTGCTTCGACGTGACACGGGCCACCCAGCTCGAGGTGTTCCGCCAGCTCGCGGCGCAGGGGGTCCGCTTCGACGAGATGCTGCTGAAGCCGAACATGGTCCTGTCGGGAAAGAGCGCCAGGGATCGCGCTCCGGCTAGCCAGGTCGCGCGCGCGACGCTCCATTGCTTCCTGCAGACGATCCCCGCCGCGGTGCCGGGCGTGGTCTTCCTCTCCGGCGGGCAGTCGGATGAGGAGGCGACGGTCAACCTCGACGCCATCAACCGCCGCGCCGCCGAGATCGGCGGCGTGCCCTGGCAGCTCTCCTTCTCGTACGGCCGTGGCCTTCAGGCGGCGCCGCAGAAGGCGTGGTCGGGGAAGAAGGAGAACGTGGCCGCGGCGCAGCGCGCGTACTACCACCGCGCGAAGCTCACGTCGGCGGCGCGGATGGGGAAGTACTCGCCGACGATGGAGAAGGAGCTAGTCGGGGTCTAGCGTCCCCCCGGCGCGCAGACCGAGACGCGAAGCGGCGAGGTCGAGCACCGGGGCCGAGGGAGGGG
>JACPEQ010000001.1 GCA_016183435.1 Chloroflexota bacterium | reverse complement strand
ATCGATCCCAGACCGGCTCGAAGACCGACCACTGCTCGGGCGCACGCGCGATGACGCGCTCGAGCACGGCGGCCCACCGGCGCACGCCGTCACGCACGTCCGTGTCGCGGTCCCCGGTCCGTGCCAGCACGAGCTCAGGCTCGATGCGCGCGACCAGGCGCGCGCCCTCGCGTGAGGCGAACGCCGGCACGAGTGCGGCGCCTGTGCGGAGCGCGAGCGCGACATGGCCGGATGGCAGCAGCGCCTCCCGTCCGAAGAACGTGACCCGCTCGCCGACCCCGGTGACCGCGCGGTCGCCGAGGACGCCGACGACCGCGCCGCGGACGAGCGCGCGCGCGATCGCCATCGCCGAGCGCGTGTCGATCGTCTTGATCCCCATCGCGGACCGGGCGCGGTCGACAAGGCGACCCATCTCGCCGGACTTCGTCTCGACCAGGACCGACACGTCGAGACCGCGCGCCGTGAGGATCTGACCGCAGAGGACGACCGGGCCGAGGTGCGCGCTCGCGAGGATGACGCCCTTGCCGCGCGCGTGCGCCTGGGCGAGATGGGCCCAGCCCTCGATGTCGACCATCGCGAGGAGACGATCCGGAGTGAGGTTCAGGATCCGGAAGGTCTCGAGGTAGTGCCGCGCCTGCGCGACGAAGGCGCGACGGGCGCCCGACGGCCGCCCGGCCACGATCTCCAGGTTCGAGCGCACCGCCGCGCGCGCGCGCGGCGCCGCGAGGTAGGCGAGCGTCCCGGCGACCTCGCTGATCGGCCGGTCGAGCGCTTCGGGGAGCGCCGGCACCGTCCGCTCGACCGCGCGCGACAGCGCGAGCGAGATCACGTCGTCCCCGCGAGCTGGGGCTCCGCGATCTTCGTCCACATCGGCCGGAAGATGTACCACTGCTCGGGGCAGCGCCGGATGAGCTCTTCGAGACCTCTCGCGATCGCCTCGGTCACCCGCAGCGTCTCGCCGGCCGCCTGCTGCGTCCGGTCGACGAAGATCGGCGGGAGCGCGATGCCTCGGAAGGTATTGTCGCGCTGGCGGACGACCGCGGCGACCACGATCGGCGCTCCGGAGACGCGAGCGAGATTCGCGGCGACCGTCGGGAACATCGCCGGCTCCCCGAAGAACTCCGTACGGACCGTATCGAAGGCGAGCGCGCGCGGCCCCAGATCCATCATCAGCCCGACCATCTCGTTCCGGCGCAGGGCCTGCAGCACCTTCCGCGCGGCACCGCTCGGCGAGTGGATGTTGATGTTCTTGTGCGCGCGGTTCCCGACGAGCAGGTCCATCAGCCGCTGGTTGGAGAGGTCGTCGGCGATGACGTTGAGGGGGATCTCGTCGGCGATGCGCGCTCCCCCGATCTCGAAGTTGCCGAAGTGGATGGACGCGAAGATCAATCCGCGACCGAGCTTCGTCGCCTCGCGCAGATGCTCCCAGCCGTCGACCGAGACGAGACGCTCGAGGTCCCCAGGCCGGAGGCGGGGGAACCGCATGATCTCGACGACGTACTTCGCGAAGTTGCGGAACGAGCGGCGGGACACGGTCGCGACCTTCGGATCGTCAGCGGGGCGTCCGAGGACGCGCGCGAAGTTCTCGTTCGCGATCCGCCGCTTCGCACCCCACCCGAGATAGGCGGCCTCACCTAGCGCGGATGCGACCGGATAGACGACCGACTGGGGCAGCCGTTGCACGAGCGCGGCGGTGATCCGCCAGAGCCAGTAGGCAAGGCCGTAGGCGAGCCGGAGCCGCATCTCGCTACCTCTTCGCCGCGGCGCGGATCTCCTCGCCCTTCAGTGTCTCGTTGTCCGTGCCGGCGATGAACGCCTCGACGTGTTCGCGGGCCAGGTCGTCCGGGATCTGCCTCGGCGGCGACTTCATGAAGTACGCCGACGGGGCGACGACGGTCCCGCAAAGCCCGCGGTCTAGGGCGAGCTTGGCGCAGCGGATCGCGTCGATGACCACCCCCGCGCTGTTCGGCGAGTCCCACACCTCGAGCTTGACCTCGACGTTGAGCGGCACGTCGCCGAAGGTCGTGCCCTCCATCCGGATGTAGCACCACTTGCGGTCGAGCAGCCACGGCACGTGGTCCGACGGGCCGACGTGGACGTCGTCCGCGGGCAGCGGGTAGGGGAGCATGCTCGTGACCGCGTTCGTCTTGCTGATCTTCTTCGACTCAAGGCGCTCACGCTCGAGCATGTTCAGGAAGTCGGTGTTGCCGCCGAAGTTCAATTGGTAGGTGCGGTCCAACCGCACGCCCCGATCCATGAAGAGGCGTGTCAGGACGCGGTGCGTGATGGTCGCGCCGACCTGCGACTTGATGTCGTCGCCGATGATGGGGAGGCCGCGGTCCGCGAAACGCTTCTGGTAGATCGGCTCCGGATCACCGCGCGCGATGAATACGGGGATGCAGTTGATGAACGCGCAGCCGGCCTCGAGGATCTGCTCGACGTACCACTTCGTGGCCTCCTCGCTCCCGACCGGCAGGTAGCTCACGACGACGTCGGTCTTCGTATCCCTGAGGATCGCGGCGACGTCGGCCGTCGGGCCGGGCGCCTTCTCGATGACGGCGGAGAGGTACTTCCCGATCCCGTCGTGGGTCATCCCGCGGTGCACCTTCACGCCGCTCCGAGGCACGTCCGCGAAGCGGTACGTGTTGTTCGGCGGGCTGTAGATGGCATCGGCGAGGTCCTTGCCGACCTTGTTCTTGTCCACGTCGAACGCGGCGACGAATTCGATGTCGCGGATGTGGTAGCCCCCGAGATCTACGTGCATGAGGCCGGGGATGCGCGTGCCCACCTTCGCGCTCCGGTAGTAGTGGATGCCCTGCACGAGCGAGCTCGCGCAGTTCCCGACGCCCACGATGGCGACGCGGATCTTCCGATCCTTCTTCCGACCGTCGGTCGGGCGAAGCCCTCCCTCCGGCCCCAGGGGCAGGGGCCCCTGGGCGCGTAGCGACGCTCGACCTCGTCGCCGCAGCGCCTCGGTCTGCGCGCCTGGGGGTACGCGGCCCCGGCGGACGCGTCCGTTCCTGCTTCCGTTCGTGCGTGCCATCTCTACGTCTCCCCTGATGTCTTCTTCGCCAGCGACCGTGCGACGAGGGCGGTCCGCTGCACGAGGGTGATGGTGGCGAGGATCGCGACGGCGACGATCGCCGTGGTGAAGGCGGCCAGCGTTCCGAGGAGCGCCCAACCGACGATGCCCAGGAGGAGGATGACGAGCCGCGCCTCGCGGGGGGCCGGCCCGACCGTGGCGCCGATCCCGAGCGACTCGGCCTTCGCGCGGGTGTAGCTCACGAGGAACGAGGCCGACAGCGCACCGAGCGATCCCCAGAACAGCACGGCGTCTCCGCGTGACGACCCGACGTACGCGGCCGCGGCGAAGAGCACGGCGTCCGCGACGCGGTCGGCCGTGGAGTCGAGGAATGCGCCGAGCTTCGTTCCGCCGCTTGAGGCGCGCGCGACCACGCCGTCGAGCGTGTCGGCCAGCGAACCGGCGGCGAGGAACGCGAGAGCGACGAGCGGGCGCTCCTGGGCGAGCAGTGCGGACCCGACGAGGGTGAGCAGCACGCCGAACGCGGTGATCGCGTTCGGGGTCACGCCGATCGCCGCCAGGGCGCGCCCGAGGGGCGCGAGCGCGCCGCGCGTGGCGCGCGCGGCTCGGGCGGAGACGACACCGTGAGATACGGGCGAGCTCACGCTACTTACCGCCTGTGGGAGCAGTCGATCGATTCATCAAGGCCCGGTATCCGCGCTCGCTCAGTTGACCGAACCGTTCCCTGTCGAACGAGCAGCGCACCTCTCGGCCCAGTCGTTCCGCCCGCACGATCCCTGACCTCTTGAGTCGGTGGAGGTGCCATGAAACGAGAGGCTGACTGATCCGCAGCTTGCGCACGAGATCGGAGACGGCCTGGTCACCTTCCGTTGCGAGGATCTGCACGATCCTGAGACGGGTAGGATCCGCGAGCGCGCGGTAGTAGTTCTTCAGTTCCCGCAGCGACGACTCATTGAGCACGTCTTTGGCCCTTCCACCTACGCAGCCCATCGTCGAACCCGGGTTGGTTCAGGTCCCTCATGCGCGCAGCGAACGTCTGGCGACGAGCGATCTCGGCCTCCATGGGCCCCTCTGCTCGGCGAAGGTCCGAAGACGAGGCTCAGGAAAGACGTAGCCGGTGAGACCCATGCTCCCCATAGATCAATTTCAACTTATATGAGTGGAAGCGCTCGCGCAAGCTGCTACTCGTCTGTGCTCCGCGCCGGAGTCAAGAAGCCCTGCGCGAACGCCGCGGCGAGGGGCCATGCGGCGACGCGCACGCCGAGGAGCATGAACAGGACGGCGAACGTGCCGCGAAGACCGGGATCGAGCGCGAGCTGCGACCGCGCGAGGACGATCTGCGCGATCGCGGACGGCAGCGCGAGCAGCGCCCCGACCACGAGCAGCTCGACGTATCCCGCCCCTCGCCGGGCCGCGTAGATGCCGCCGGTGATCGGACCGGCCAGCAGGTCCGGGAGCGAGACCAGGACGGCGCGCACGTCGTCCGGCCGTCCTCCGCCGAACGCCGTCACCAGCAGCGCCGTCGGCCACAGCGCGTGCACGACCGTTCCCGCGACCACGGCGACGCCGACGGCGCGCAGGAGGACCGGGGCGTGGTCCGCCCTCCCGGCCGGCAGCGCGGCACGGCCGACCGTGCCGATCGCGGCACCGAGGGCGGCGGCGACGGTCAGCGCGCCGAACGACGGCCCAACGTTGGCGAGCGGGTCGCCGACCGCACGCGGGCCCACGTACACGTACACGAGCAGCGCGACGAAGAACGTGGCGGCCAGATGGACCGCGTGCACCAGCACGATCCACAGGGCGGCCCGGTCGAGCCCGCGGACGACGCACACGACGAGCACGCCCGCCGCGACGGCGACCGCGTCGCCGGCGCTGGGTGCCTGGCGCTGCTGCAGCACGATCCGCGCGATCTGCTGGAGCACCGAGACGGCGACGCTCGCGGCTGCACCGACGCCGAGCGCGGAGAGGACGAGCTCCGCCGTGGAGATGCCGGGACCGGGGAGCGATGCGAGCGCGTGGTCGCGGAGATCCGAGCGGGTCACCGCCGCGCGGTGTTGAAGATCTCCGCGAGCTCTTTGACGGTCTCGTCCGAGCGGCCCTCGCGGAACGCATCGGCCACGCATGTACGCAGGTGTCCCTCGAGGAGGAGGGCGTCGACCCGCGCGAGCGCCTTCTCGATCGCCATCGTCTGGCGCATCACGTCCACGCAGTAGCGGTCCTCGTCGACCATGCGCTCGACCGCGCGGACGTGCCCGGCGATCGATCGAAGGCGGGCAGCGATGTCCTTCCGGACCTCGGACTCCACGCATCCGATCCTACTCCCCCCGGGGAGGGGGTCGATGGACCGTATCCTCGCGCTATGCCGCGGGCCGGGCGCATGGGGGGACGGGCGCACGCGCCGCTCTTCTCGGAGCCGAGCGAGGACGTCCCGGCGCGTGACCGGCCGCTCGCGGCCCGCATGCGGCCGCGCGATCTCGGCGAGTTCGTCGGGCAGCGGCAGATCGTCGGCGAGGGCCGGGTGCTCCGTCGAGCGATCGAGGCGGGCCAGCTCCCCTCGTTCATCCTCTGGGGACCTCCCGGCACGGGGAAGACGACGCTCGCCGCGATCGCCGCGCGCCACGCTGGCGCTCGCTTCGTGCCCATCTCCGCCGTGTCGGCTGGCGTCGCCGACCTCCGCCGCATCATCGACGACGCGCGCAAGCTGCGCGCCGCGACCGGGGAGCGGACCGTGCTCTTCATCGACGAGATCCACCGGTTCAACAAGGCACAGCAGGACGTCGTGCTCCCGCACGTCGAGGAGGGCGACGTCGTGCTCATCGGCGCCACGACGGAGAACCCGTCGTTCGAGGTGATCTCGGCTCTGCTCTCTCGCAGCCGCGTGTACACGCTGACACCGCTGACCGACGACGACGTCCGCACGATCGTGCGGCGCGCGATCGCCGACGAGCGCGGCCTCGGCGGGGCGGCCTCGGTCGCTCCGGACGCGGAGGACCTGCTGGTGAACGTCGCGAACGGTGATGCCCGCGTCGCGCTGAACGCACTCGAGCTCGCGTCGGACGCGACCGCGCCGGGAACGGACGGGATCCGCGCCATCACCACGGAGTCCGTCCGCGACGCGCTGCAGCGCCGCACGCTCCTCTACGACCGCGCCGGCGACCAGCACTACGACACCATCAGCGCGTTCATCAAGAGCGTCCGCGGCTCGGACCCCGATGCCGGCCTCTACTGGCTCGTGCGGATGATCGACGCGGGCGAGGATCCGATGTTCATCGCGCGTCGCCTCGTCATCCTCGCGGCCGAGGACGTGGGCCTCGCCGACCCGCAGGCGCTGGTCCTGGCATCCGCCGCGCAGCAGGCCGTGCACCTCATCGGCCTGCCCGAGGGCTACTTCCCGCTCGCCGAGGCGACCGTGTACCTCGCGCTCGCGCCGAAGTCCGACTCGCTGAAGACAGCCCGCGGCAGGCTCGGTGACGACATCGAGAACACGCGCGCGGACCCGGTGCCCCTGCATCTGCGCAACGCCGTCACGGGGCTGATGCGCCAGCTCGGGTACGGCAAGGGCTATCGCTACGCGCACGACCGGCCGGAGCACTTCGATCCCGAGGAGACCTTCCTGCCCCCGTCGCTGGATGGACGCGAGTACTACGCGCCGACCGAGATCGGCGCCGAAGCCGAGCTCAAGCGGCGGGTCGAGACCCTCCGGCGAAGCGTGAGAGCAGCAGGCCGAACTCGTACAGGACGTACAGGGGGATCGCCACCAGGGTCTGGTTGAACGGGTCTGGCGTCGGCGTGATGAGCGCCGCGGCGAGGAAGACGCCGAGGAAGACGTAGCGGCGCGCGGCGGCGAGACGCTGGCGTGAGACGATCCGTACGCGGACGAGAGCGAACATGATCGCGGGGACCTCGAAGACGATGCCCATCGCGAGGATGAAGACCGTGACGAACTCGATGTACTCCGCGCAGCGCAGCTGCGGGTCGAACACGGTCCCGCCGAAGTTCACCAGGAATCCGAGCGCCTGCGGCAGCAACAGGAAGTAGCAGAAGGCCATGCCGGTCACGAAGAGCAGCACCACGAAGGGGCCGAGCCGGAGCACGAACTTCCGCTCGTTCGGCATCAGCGCCGGGTCGATGTACGCGAAGAGCTGCCAGACGACGATCGGCATCGCCATCGCGATGCCCGCGAAGAGCGAGACGCGCATGAACGTCGCGAAGCCCTCGGTCGGCGCGAGCGTGATGCACGAGGTGAGCCCGGACGGCAGGAGGAGGATGCGGATGAGCGTCTCGGCGAAGGTGAAGGCGATCGCGGTCATCACCGCCACGCCGATCGCCATGACGTACAGGCGCCGGCGCAGCTCCTCGAGGTGCTCGATGAGCGATAGCTCGCGATCGCGTGCGGTCACGGTCACGACAGCCTAGAGGCCAGAGCCTCGCTCGCCGCGCGGGTCATGCCCGGTAGAATGGACATCGCTCCTCGTCCCTGCCCCTGTAGCTCAGCGGATAGAGCGACGGCCTCCGGAGCCGTAGACAGGCGTTCGATTCGCCTCAGGGGTACAGCACTTGACTCCGGCTCATCGAACGCCTGTCTTCGAGGTGTTCGATCCGCCTCGGTGGTACTCGTTCAGCCTCGTGGCGTCATGACGCCGGCCGCAGTCGTTTGACGTCGATCCAGTACCGCTGGCCGGCATCGCTGGTGACCAGCCATTCCTCGTTCGTCGTCGACGGCCGCACCAGCTTCCCCTGAAGCCATGCGCCGCTGTGAGCGGGCTCCCAGCGGACGCGCGCGCCGGAACGAAGGTCGAGACGTGGGGGCTTGGCGTTCACCGGGACGGAACGATACCGGGCGCGACGTCGAGGCGGCGCACGTGCTCGGCGAACATCGGCTCGAGATAGTCGTAGCGACCCCGGCCGGTCCGCACGACGAGCCCGCGCGCGCGCAGCGACGTGACCGCGCGCAGGACCTCGGCGCGGGGAACGTCCCCATCCGGTCGCGCGGCATAGAGCGGCTCGCCGCGCGCGATCCGCTTCGCGACCGCCTGGAGGTACTTCTGTGTGCCGAGGTCGCTCCAGTGGAGCGCGAAGGGCCGCTCCAGCTCTCGCAGGGCCACCTCGTACGCGATGGCGACGAGCTCGGACGTCACGGTGCGCAGGCCCTGCTCGCGCATGAAGTGATACAACGCGGCGCAGAGCTGCATCGTGTCCTGGGGGTGGCCTCCGGTCGCATCGAGCATGCGGTCGACCTCCGTCTCTCCGATCGCGATCCGCTTCTGTCGCAGCTTGCGCACGAGATAGGCGTGCCAGTCGGCGGGGTCGATGCCGAAGCGGTGGCCGCCCGCCTCGGCCAGGTCGTGCGCGACAGCGAAGCGGTACAGCGGCCGTCCCTTCTCGCCGAACAGCTGCTCGAGGATCCCCTCCTCCGATCCGAGGAACGCGTAGGCGACGCCGCGCTGCGCCTGGAAGCGCGACCGCATGACGTCGAACACGCGTGGCCCCAGGCGACCCGCGGCCTGGAACTCGTCGAGCGCGACCACCACGCGGCGCCCGGTGCGCTGCGCCACCGCCCGCGGGACGTCGAGGCCGATCTCGAAGGCGCGCTGCGCGGACGCCTCGCGCACCAGGGGCATCACCAGCTCGAGGTGTTCGTAGCGGATGCGGCCGCGGGCGCGCAGGCCGCTCGCGATCGCGCGCGCGTCCTCGATGGCGCCCTCCTTTCCCTCCACCGACGCCAGGAGCGACCCGGCGAGCCGCTCGGCGAGACCCCGGATGTCGGTCGCCCCGAGACAGTCCACGTACGCGGTGACGGCGCCCATCCGCCGGAGCCGGCGAAGGACCTCGAGGATGACCGAGGTCTTGCCGATGCGTCGCGGGCCGGCGATGAGCAGGTGCTCCCCTTCGGAGAGGCGCGTCGTCGTGCTGCGCATGTAGGGCTCGCGGCCGACGAGGTCCTCCGCCGGCACCGGGCCGCCGACGGGGAAGTGCGGGCCGGGAGGCGAGCCGGCGCTCAGCAGCGGCACGACGGCAGGATACATCGGTTGCGTCATTTGTACACATCAGATGTATATAGCGCGTGCGCGGTACGGTCCGCCCGTGGGCATCCTCGTCCCGATCGGCGCCGTGCTCGCCGTCGCGGCCGCGGCGTTCGCACTTCTGCGCTCGCCGGCCGCGGCCCGGCGGACTCCCGAAGGACAGGCCGGGCTCGAGCGCGCCGTCGGCGCCGTGGACCGCGAGCTCGCCGCGGACCTCGAGCTCATGGCCATGTTCGATCAGACGAAGCAGGCGTTCGTGCTCGAGAACGGGCAGTTCCTGGCGTCCCGCGACGTCATCGAACGCGAGGCCCCCGACGCGTACGCATTCGTCGCCGACGTGTTCGAGCGGATCCCCGCGACGGAGGCCGCGATGGAGCGCCGCGGACCGGCGGGGTCCATCGCCGAAGCGGACCTCCAGCTCATCCACGCGTGGGAGGGCGACGCCCGCGAAGCGCAGCGAGCGCTGCGCGCGACGCTCACGCCGTCCCGAGCCACGCGCTGGGATGCGCTGGCCGCTCGCCTGCGCGCCCGCTTCGCGTCCCGCTGACACGGCGCAGGGCCGACCTTGGCACGGTCCCCGCAAGGCTCCGATACGCTCGCTGACGTGCGGGCGGCGCAGCCTCGAGGCTCGTTCTACGCGTTGGTCGAGGACGACCTCGAGGAGCTGACGCGCCGTCTCCAGGACGTCGGACGCGGCGCACACCCGACCTTCGCGGCGGCATCCGCCCACCTCTTCGGGTCACCGGGCAAGCTGCTGCGCCCGACGCTCGTGTTCCTGTCGTCCCGCTTCGGCCCCGGGGCGAGGAGCCGCATGATCGTCGACCTCGCGGTGTCGCTCGAGCTGGTGCACACCGCGTCCCTGGTGCACGACGACATCGTCGATGAGGCCGAGGTGCGCCGGAACGTCCCCACCGTGAACGCGGTCTGGAGCGACGACGTCGCTCTTATCGTCGGCGACTACCTGTTCGCCAAGGCCTACGCGCTCGCCGCGGTGCTCCCGAAGCCGGAGGTCATCGCGATGGTCGCGCAGACGGTGTTCGCGCTCTGTGACGGCGAGCTGACCGAGGTCGCCGCGCCGTCGACGATGCCCACGGAGGCCCAGTACCTCGAGCGCATCGAGCTGAAGACGGCGTCGCTGTACGCCGCGTGCTGCCAGGGTGCCGCGCTCCTCGCGGAGGCGGATCCCGAGCACGTCGCGGCGCTCGGCGCCTACGGCACGAACATCGGGCTCGCGTTCCAGATCACCGACGACGTGCTGGATCTCGTCGGCGAGGAGGACGACCTCGGCAAGGAGGTCGGCCGCGACCTCGCCGAGGGCATGCCGACGCTGCCGATGATCTACGCGGTCGAGCGCGACGGCGAGGCGACGTCGCTGGCGGCGAGGATCGTCGCCGCGGACAAGGACCCCGCCGAGATCCGCGAGCTCATCGCCGCGATCCGGGCCTCGGGTGGCGTGCAGCGCGCGCAGGAACGGGCCCGCCGGTCCCGCGACGAGGCGGTCGCCGCGCTGGACCGCCTTCCCGCCACACGCGAGCGCGAGGCGCTCCGCGCGATCGCGGATTTCATCGTCTCGCGCGAGCGCTAGCAGCTACCGGTCGGAGCCCCCTCGCCGGCCGCGGCGCCTCTTGCGTCGGCGGCCACCACCGCCTTCGACGGCCACCGGCGTCGGCCGTTCCTGCCGCGGGACCTCGTCGGCCCCGTACGAGCCGACGCCCCGCGTGTGCGCGGCGACCGGGGCGAACTCGACGCCAAGCTCCTCCGCGGTGATCTGCGTGCGACCGCCATCGATGAGACCGACGACGATCGCCTCCTTCGTCACCGCCGTTCCCTGCACCTGGGCGCAGCCCGCCGTGCCGCACTGCCCGCCGATGCACGACGGGATGTGGAAGATCTCGCCGACCTTCGGGAGCTTGCCCTTCACCTCCTGGTACGTCTCGAGCTCGTAGATGAGGCAGCACTTCAGGCGGCCGCATACGCCCGTGAGCTTGGCCATGTTCAGCGGCAGGTCCTGCTCCTTGGCCATGCGGATCGAGATGTTCGAGAAGCGATCGAGCCACGTCGCGCAGCAGAGCTCGCGGCCGCACGTGCCGACGCCGCCGGTGACCCGGGTCTCCTCGCGCGCGCCCATGCGCCGAAGGTCCACCCGCGCGGTCCCGAAGCGCGCGCTGAGGTCGTTGGCGTACGGCGCGAGGTCGAGCCGCTCGCCCGCCGAGTAGAAGACGGTCAGGACGCCGCCGTCGAAGCTCCAGTCGCAGCCCAGGATGCGGATCGGCAGCGCGCGCTCGACCGCGATCTCCTGCGCGATGCGGCGCGCGTCGTCCTCCATGCGCTCGGCCCGCGCGAGGAGGAACTTGTCCGTCGTGGTGGCCGTGCGCACGACCCGGCCGAGCGGCGGGTCGACCTGCACGAGCGGCGAGTCCGTCGGGAGGATGTGCACGCGCGCGGCGTCGAGCCCCAGCTCGGTCTCGACGATGACCCAGTCGTTCAGCTCGACGTCGCGCACGTCGCCGGGCTCGAAGAAGTACATGCGGCCGGCCTGCTGGATGCGTGCGCCGATGACGGTGCGTGGAGAGATCGCGCTCATACCGCTTTCACCGCCGCGCTGTACGGGAGCTGCAGCGCGAAGAGCTCGAGCATCATCCGGGCGTTCGCGTTGAACGCGAGATCGCGCCGCATCCGCTCCACCAGGAGCGCGGCGCCGAGCAGGTCCGACGCGGGAACGCTGGCCGCGAGGCGTTGCGTTTCCGAGGCGCGCAAGGGACGCAACGGTCGCGCGAGCTCGCCGCGCGCCGCGATGGCGGCGTCACGGAGCAGATCCGACCAGTGCTCGAGGCGCGCCTCGATGGCCTCGGAGCGCTTGCGCGGGTCGCTCTCGTCCGCCAGATCGGCCGCCCACGCGAAGCGGTCGGTGAGCCCGCTGCCGACGA
This sequence comes from Chloroflexota bacterium, assembly GCA_016183435.1. Taxonomy (GTDB): domain Bacteria; phylum Chloroflexota; class Limnocylindria; order P2-11E; family P2-11E; genus JACPOT01. Next base: position 9,301 of record JACPEQ010000001.1, on the reverse strand, counting down.
GCCGGTACAGCTCCGACTCGACCCGGTCGCGCTCGGCGCGGATCGGCGCGCCGTTGGCGAGCGCGATGGCGATGCCCGGGCGGCCGGCGGCCGCGGCAGCGTGCGCATCCGCTCCCTGCAGCCCACGCGCGGACAGGGCCGCCGCGATCTCGGCCGCCGGCACGAGGCGGAAGTCGAGCGGCTGCACGCGCGAGCGGATCGTCTCGTGCAGCGCCGAGGGCGTCGTCGTGATGAGCAGGAGGACGGCGTGCGCGGGCGGCTCCTCGAGCGTCTTGAGCAGCGCATCCTGCCCGAACTGGTTCAGCTCCGCGGCGTCGTCCACGATGACGACGCGGCGCCTTCCTTCGAGCGGCCGGAGCGCGAGGTCCTGCTGCATCTCACGGATCTGCTCGATCGTGATGTCCTTGCGCTCGGCCGCGCGCGCAACGATACGCACGTCCGGGTGGACGCCGCGCTCGATCTTCCGGCAGGAGAGGCAGGTGCCGCATCCGCCGGCGACCCCGCTTTCGCAGTTCAGCGTCTGCGCCAGGCGCAGGGCGAGCGTGCGCTTGCCGATGGACCGCGGGCCGAACAGGCCGTACGCATGGGCGACGTCGCCGCGGACCGCGCGCGGAGCCAGCTTGTCGAGAAAGCGACGCTGCCCGATCACGTCTCTCATGGGATGGGTCAACGGTAGCCGAGGGCGGACAGATACACGCGCTCGGTCCGCTCGGCGATGACCGGCCAGGTCCAGCGCTCGAGCAGGCGGGCGCGCCCGGCCTCGCCCATACGGCGCGCGCCCTCGGGATCGGCGAGGATGCGGAGGATCGCCCGCGCGATCGCGAGCGGCTCGTTCGCGGCATGCAGCCCGTCGATCCCCTCGCGGACGACCTCGCGCAGCGGTGGGATGTCGCCGGCGATCACGGGCCGCCCCATCGCCCATGCCTCGAGGTACGTCTGCCCGAAGGTCTCGTGTTCGCTGGGCATCGCGAGCACGGTCGCTCGCGCGTACGCCTCGGCCTTCGCGCGTTCATCCACGACGCCGAGGTCTACCCACCGCGGATCGCGCGATCGGCCGCCGAGCAGTCCGTTCCATGCGCGCTGGCCGATCGCGACGAAGCGCGCGTCGGGGCGCTCGCGCCACACCAGCGTCGCCGCCGCCCGGAGCGCGTGGTACCCCTTGTAGCGCTCCTTGCGGCCGACGAAGAGCACGGTCGCGGGATCGGGCGTGACGTTCCCGACGGGATCGAGCGTGGGCCCGGTGCCGGTGACGTGCACTCGCGGGACGCCGCGCGCGCGGTACCACGCCGCCTCCCACTCGGTGAGCGCGAGCACCGCGGCCGCCTCGCGGTAGCGGGCGACGTCGGACGCGCCCGCCCCGGAGAACGGCTGCCCCGGGTGGACGAGCGGCGTCTCGACATACGCCGCACCGAGCCGGCGCGCGGCGCGCATGAGCGGACCCGCCCACTCCCGCGCGATGCAGTGGACGACCTCGCTCCCCGCGAGAGCGGCGTTCAGCGCGCGGTCGTCCGCCAGCGAAAGGGGGAGCAGCGCGTCGAGGACCGCGCCTGCATGTCGGCCTATCGACGGCACGAAGGTCATCGGTGTGCCGTCCATGTGCTCGACCGCCGCCGATCCTCCCGCGAGCGCGCTGTCCGGGATCCCAGGCCGTCGCCACGGCGGTCGCATCCCGACGAGCCGCACGTCGTGGCCGCGCGCCGCGAGAGCCCCCGCGAGCTGCCGCGCCTGGATCTCCGATCCACCGACGGCCGACAGCAGCTTCTTCGCGATGACGATGCGCATCGCGCTATGCCAGCGCCGCGGAGGCCTCGTCCATCTCGAAGCCGGCGAGCGCGTGCTGGTACGCGCTCTCGACCCGGTCGATGACGCGATCCCAGTGCCAGCGGGCCAAGACCTTCGCGTGGCCGGCGCGCCCCATCGAGGCGCGCAGCGCCGCGTCGTCGAGGAGACGCAGGATCGCGCCCGCGACCTCATGGGCACGCTGCCGCACGAGGAGCCCGTCGACGCCGTGTTCGATCACCTCGCGCAGCGGCGGGATGTCGCCGCCGATCACGGGTCGCTCGTGGACCCAGGCCTCGAGGTAGCCGAGCCCGAAGGTCTCGTGCCGTGACGGCATCGCGAACACGTCGCACGCGTCGAGCGCCGCGGCCTTCATGCCGTCGGTCGCGCACTCGATGTCGATGATCCGCTCGTCGCGGTATCGCGCAAAGTCGTCGATGAACGTCGAGTAGAACCCGTCGATCCCGATGAACACGAATCGCGTGTCCGGGTAGCGGTGCCACACCGGCTCCGCGGCGTCGAGGAGCTGGATGTATCCCTTGTAGCGCTCCTTGCGGCCGATGTAGAGGACGAGGGGCGCGTCGGTGGGGATGTGCTGCGAGCGCCGGAACGAGGCCCCGTCCTTCGACGCCGTCACGTTCGGGCCCATGCCCGTCGCGATCACGGACGACGGCTCGACCGCGTGGTCGATGAACCATCGCCGCTCCCACTCGGTCATCGTCGTGATCGCCGACGCGCGCCGGTAGCGCGCGACGTCCGACCCAGTGTCACCGCCGTGGAACTGGCCCGGATGCGGGAGCGGGGTCAGCACGACCGGGAGGTCGAGCTCGGCGCCGACCTCGAGCGTCGAGTCGAGGTACTCGCGTCCGACGTTGTGGATGACCTCGCGGTCCGACGCGTAGCGCTGGAGGATCTCGTAACGCATGAGGTCGACGAGCGTCGTCGCGTCGGCGGCGAGCCCGAGGAAGCCTCCCTTCGGCTTCACCTGCACGACCTCGACGCCGCGATGCGCGAAGACGCGATGGTCCTCGTACGTGCGCGCGCCGGTGTCGTCGAGCTGCCACTTCGCGTGCTCGCGCTCGCTCGGCCACGCGCACACGACGCGAACGTCGTGACCGCGCTCGGCGAGACGGGTCGCGAACTGGAAGCACAGGCTCTCCGACCCTCCGATCGGCGCGTAGCCGCGCTTGACGAAGAGCAGCCTCATCTCAGTCCGACCCTCGGTCGGGGAGACCCCTCCCTCGGGCCGTGGTGCTCGACCTCGTCGCCTTTTCCGACCTCGCTCGCGGGGGACCCGCTCGCTCGGCCCACGTGCTCGACCTCGTCGCTTCGCGCCTCGGTCTGCGCGCCTGGGGGACGAGGCGCCTCGGTCTGCGCGCCGGGGGAGCACCGACGCGTGCGAGTCGCAAGGGCGATGCCAGCGCTATGACGCTGCCGCGGTCTCGTCCACCCCGAGGAACTTGAGCCACGTGCGCTCCCCAGACCTGATGTAGGAGGAGAAAAGGTAGCGCGGTGTGGCAGGCGGCCGGAATGGCTGCCGGAGCAGCGTCATGTGGGCCTCGGGGACCGTGCGCCCGCCCTTGCGGTGATTGCACGACTTGCATGCTGTGACGACGTTCTCCCAGGTGTGCTGACCGCCGCGGTGACGCGGGGTGACGTGGTCGATCGTGAGGTCGTTCCCGTGCTTCCCGCAGTACTGGCACTGGTGGTCGTCGCGCGCGAGGATCTCCCGGCGCGTCAGCTTCACGACCGGGCGTGGCCGCTTCACGTGGTAGGAGAGCCGGATCACGGACGGCGCCCGGAGCGCGCGACGCTCGCTGCGGATCATGACGCCGTCGAGCTCGACCGTGTGCGCCTTCTCCTTCTCCAGGAGCACGACCGCCCGCCGGACGTTGCAGACGTTCAGCGGCCGGTAGTCACTGTTGAGAACGAGCACGTTGGCGTCGATGGGACCCATGGGCACTACCAGCGTACCAGTTCGCGCGGTACGATCATGCGTGGAATGGCGCCTCGTACGACCGCGAACGGCAGCTCCGAGGGCGAAGGCTCGACCGGCACCTGGACCCTGAAGAAGGGGCTTGCCCAGATGCTCAAGGGCGGCGTGATCATGGACGTCGTCACGGCCGAGCACGCGAAGGTCGCCGAGGACGCCGGCGCCGTCGCCGTGATGGCGCTCGAGCGCGTTCCCGCGGACATCCGCGCCGCCGGCGGCGTCGCGCGCATGTCCGATCCGCAGAAGATCATCGAGATCATGAGCGCCGTCACCATCCCGGTCATGGCGAAGGCGCGCATCGGGCACTTCGTCGAGGCGCAGGTCCTCGAGGCGCTCGGCGTGGACTACGTCGACGAGAGCGAGGTGCTCACGCCGGCCGACGTGCAGTTCCACATCCGCAAGCACGACTTCAAGGTGCCCTTCGTGTGCGGCGCGCGCGATCTCGGCGAGGCGCTGCGCCGCATCAACGAGGGCGCCGCGATGATCCGCAGCAAGGGCGAGGCGGGCACCGGCGACATCAAGGAGGCCGTGACCCACCTGCGCGCGATCACGTCCGCGCTCCGCGAGCTGCACGAGCGCGCCGACGACGCGTCGTTCGTGGAAGCGAAGGCGAAGGAGTACCGCGTCCCCGCGGAGCTCGTGCGCGACGTGGCCAAGGCCGGGAAGCTCCCGGTCGTGCTCTTCTGCGCTGGCGGGATCGCCACGCCGGCGGACGCCGCGCTGACGATGCAGCTCGGCGCGGAGGGCAACTTCGTCGGATCCGGCATCTTCAAATCCGAGGGACCCGCGCGGATGGCGAAGGCCATCGTCGAAGCGACCACGCACTACACCGACGCGAAGCTCATTGCCGACGTGTCGCGCGGGCTCGGCGAGCCTATGCGCGGGATCTCGGTCGAGGCGATCCCCGCCGAGGAGCGCCTCGCGGTCCGAGGCTGGTAGCCGCCGCGGTCGCCCGCGCGGGCGTCCTCGGCCTCCAGGGCGACTTCATCGAGCACATCCATACCCTGCAGCGGATGGGTGTCGATGCCGTCGACGTGAGGCGTCCGACGTCGAAGCGCTCATCATCCCCGGCGGCGAGAGCACGACGATCGGCAAGCTCGCCGCGCAGTACGGGATCATCCCGAAGCTGCGCGAGCGCGTGGAGGAGGGGATGCCCGTGTGGGGCACGTGCGCCGGCGCGATCTTCATCGCGACGGACGTGCCGCGGCATCCGCATCCGACCGCCGGCTTGATGGACATGACCGTCGAGCGCAACGCGTTCGGGCGCCAGGTCGACTCGTTCGAGCGCGATCTCGCGATCGCGGCGATCGGACCGGAGCCGTTCCATGCCGTGTTCATCCGCGCGCCGCTCATCGCGCGCGTCGGTCCGGACGTCGAGGTGCTCGCCAGTCTCGAGGACGGGACGATCGTGGCGGCGCAGCAGGGACGGCTCATGGCCACGTCGTTCCACCCCGAGCTCACGCCGGACCCGCGCCTGCACGAGCACTTCCTCTCGCTGGTCCGCACCTAGGGGATGGGCGTCCGGGCCGCGGGGCCCTTCGACCTGCGCGGGGTCACCGCCTACGTGAACTCGATCCTGCGCGACCCCTCGTCGATCATCGGCTGCGTGCTCCCGGCCCCGCTCGCCGGCGGAGCCGTTGCGGGCTGGCCGCGGCTGCTCCCCGGCGTCCTCGGGATGCGCTCGAACGTGCGTGTCTACGTGGAGGAACAGGGCGGGCGCGCGCGGGCGGCGGCACTCGTGTACGAGGCGTCACACCGGCCCGAGTGGGTCGTCCTGATCCTCGTCGGGGACCCGAACCCGGCCGGCGTGGACGGTGCGTTCCGGCTCCTGTCCTCGATCTGCGCCTCCGCCGCGCGCCGCGGGATGCACCGCGTCTTCGGCAGCGTCCCGGATGAGGCGCGTCCCCGAGAGACGTTCTTCCAGGCGGGGTTCTACTCGTACACCCGCGAGACCTGGTACATCTCGGCGGCGGCGCGCCTGCCGCAGCCGTCGCGTGACGTCGCCGCTCGCACCGCGAAGCCGGCTGACGCGCACGACATCTTCCGCTTCTACGTCGCGACCACGCCGCATGCGGTCCAGCGCGCCGAGCAGCTCTCGGTGCACGACTTCGATGTCGGACGGGGAGCCGGCGCGTTCGAGCCTCCGCACCTCGTGGGCGGGAATCCGCTCGCGATGCGGCGCGCGACGACGCTGCTCGAGCGTGCGGACGATCGGCCGCGCGCGCTCGCGGTCTCCTTTCGCGGCCTCGAGCGCCACCCCCACGTCGTGAAGGTCCGCACCGCCGACGTCGAGGTCGACAACGCGCGCGACCTGCTGCGCGCGGCATCGCAGGACCTGCCCATGGACCGGCCGCTCGCCGCGCCCGTCCGCTCGTACGAGGACCACGTGGCCCGCGCCCTGCTGTCCGATGGCTTCAAAGAGAGCGCCACGGCTATGCTCTTCGTGAAGGAGCTCGCCGTGCGGATCGAGGAGCCAGCGCTCGCTCCCCTGGTGGTGAGATGACGCTCGACCGTCCAGTGACCGACGATCTCGACGCACTCCTCCGCTCCCTCCCTCCCTATCTCGACCAGCGCGTGCGCGTGCTCGAGGGCCTCGACGGCCTGCTCGAGGTCGTCATGGACCTCGGCCGCGCGCCGGAAGCGCGCTTCGTCGACCGCGAGGAGAACCTCTCCGACCGCGAGGTGACGCCCGAGGACGTCGCGTACGTGATGTCGCGGATCGGCCAGTTCGGCGGCGACAACCGCGCCGGGATCGAGCGGACGCTCCATCGCATCAGCGCGCTGCGGAATCGCGCGGGCAAGGTCGTGGGGCTGACGCTGCGCGTCGGCCGCGCGGTGTACGGGACCGTCAACATCATCCGTGAGGTCATCGAGTCCGGAAAGAGCGTGCTCCTGGTCGGACGGCCCGGCGTGGGGAAGACGACGCTGCTGCGCGAGGCCGCACGCGTCCTCGCGGACGAGCTCGGGAAGCGCGTCGTGGTCGTGGACACCTCGAACGAGATCGCCGGCGACGGCGACATCCCGCATCCGGGCATCGGACGCGCCCGGCGCATGCAGGTCCCGGCGCCCGCGCTGCAGCACGCTGTGATGATCGAGGCGGTCGAGAACCACATGCCCGAGGTCATCGTCATCGACGAGATCGGGACGGAGCAGGAAGCGGCCGCGTCGCGCACGATCGCCGAGCGCGGCGTGCAGCTCATCGCCACGGCCCACGGCAACTCGCTCGAGAACCTCATGCTGAACCCGACGCTGTCGGACCTCGTCGGCGGGATCCAGACCGTGACGCTCTCGGACGAAGAGGCCCGCCGCCGCGGGACGCAGAAGTCGGTCCTGGAGCGGAAGGCCCCGCCGACGTTCCAGGTGCTCGTCGAGATCCAGGCCTATCAGCGGATGGCGATCTACCTGGACGTCGCGCAGACCGTGGACGCCATCCTCCTGGGGGTGCCCGTCGCCCCGGAGATCCGTGAACGCACGCCCGGGGGCGAGGTCGCGGTCACGAGCGCGCCGTCGCGGACCGGACGCCGGGAGGACGGGACCGCCACCCCACGCAGCGTCGCGCGGACCCTCGCCGGCGCGCGCGAGATGGTGAAGGTGTACCCGTTCGGGATCTCCTGGAACCGGGTCGAGGAGGCGGGCCGCGGCCTCGGCCTGCCGATCGCGATCGTGCGCGAGCCGGAGGAGGCCGACGTCGTCATCACGCTGAAGAACTACTACCGGCGCAAGACGCCGCGGCTGCGCGACGCCGAGTCCTCGGGCATCCCGATCTTCATCGCGCGCAGCAACTCCGCGGCGCAGATCGCATCGGCGCTGTCCAGCGTGTTCGAGATGCGCCGCGGCCCCGAGGAGTCCGCGGTCGAGGAGGCGCGCGAGGCGATCGAGGCGATCCAGAACGGCCAGGCCGAAGAGATGGAGCTGTCGCCGCAGCCGGCGATCGTCCGCCGGCTGCAGCACGAGCTCGCGGAGCGCGCGAGCCTCTCCTCGACGAGCTCGGGACACGAGCCATACCGCCGCGTGCAGATATACCGGTAGCCGTGGCGCGCCGCGGCGGGCTGTTCATCTCCTTCGAGGGCGGGGAAGCGTCGGGGAAGTCGCTGCAGGCCCAGCGTCTCGCCGCGACGCTGCGGGAGCGGGGCGCCGATGTCGTCCTCGTGCGCGAGCCGGGCGGCACGCCCGCGGGCGAGCGCATGCGTGAGATCTTCCTCCACGCGCGGGACGTGGCCATGACGCCGGAGTCGCTGGCGCTCCTCGTGACCGCGTCGCGCGCGCAGCTCGTCCGCGACGTGATCCGGCCGGCGCTCGAACGCGGCGCCGTCGTCATCGCGGATCGCTTTTTCGACTCCACCCTCGCGTACCAGGGGTACGCCGGCGGGGCGGACCTCGACGGCCTGCGCGCTCTCCAGCGTTTCGCGGTCGGAGCGACCGTCCCGGATCGGACCTTCCTGCTCGACATCCCCGCGGAGGTGATCGTCGCGCGTCGCGGTGCGAACGCCGGCCGGCGGTGGGACCGCTTCGAGGTGGAAGGCCGCGCCTTCCACGAGCGCCTGCGGGAGGGCTACCTCCGGCTCGCGGCCGATGACCCCCGTCGATTCGTCGTCGTGGAGGGCGACCGCGACGAGCGGGCGATCGCGGCCGAGATCACTCGCGATGTGGATGTGCTCCTCGCCGCGCCGGCCTGAGGCACGCGGTGGGGGGATCGCGGGGGGCAGAGCCCCCCGCGTATGCTCCAGCGCCGATGAAGCTGGTGATCGCGGTCGTCCATGGCGAGGATGCCGGCGCGCTCGTCGATGCGCTGACCGACAAGGACTACCGCGTCACCCGCCTCCACTCGACCGGCGGCTTCCTCAAGCAGGCGAACGCGACCGTGATGCTCGGCGTGGAAGAGGAGCAGGTCGAGGAGGTCCTCGCGCTGATCCGCGAGACGTGTCACGCGCGCAGCCAGTACATCAACCCGATGCCCCCGCTCATGGAGCCCGGGGAGTTCTACATGCCCTATCCGGTGGAGGTCACCTTCGGCGGTGCGACTGTCTTCGTGCTCGAGGTCGCCCGCCACGAGCGGCTGTAGCCGAGTCGGCGGGCGTCCCAAGAGGGGCCATCCGGCCTGGGTCCTAGTACTGAGGTACTCCCCCAACGGGCGTGTCGATCCCGTACCGCGGAACGTTTAGGGGTTTCCGCAGTGTATCGCCGCCCTGTACGCTTCCCCCTGCGCTAACCGGCCGAGCCGTCGGGATGGGGCCGGCGCGACGTCATGTGGAGGGGTAGCAAATGCGTCGCATCGTGTCCGCGCTCGTCGCTCTCGCGGCTCTCGTTCTCGGTGGTGGCGCCGGTACTGCCGGGTTCTGAGTCCCTGAGAAGCATCCAATAACCGCGCACGCGAAGTAGGTCGGAGGGGGAGCCCGCACTTGCTCCCCCTCCGAATCGCTCACGGACCAGACCGCCAGCGCGTAGCTCCTATCGTTCCGCGCGTGTCGAGGCGACTGCCGGCTCGTCTGATTGGCCTACTCGTCATCGTCTACGGAGTCGGTCTGGCAG
>JACPEQ010000120.1 GCA_016183435.1 Chloroflexota bacterium | reverse complement strand
GTAGACGTCCCTAAACCGCTGACCGCGAGCCATCGCTGCCCGGAGCACCGGCAACGCTCATCGTCGCTTGCGCTGGTGCGCGACGAACTCCAGGAGGTCGGCCTTCGTGATGATCGACACCGGCCGGTCGTCCTGCGCCGCGATGAGCGCGGGGATCCCGCTCGCGAGCTCGGCGTACAGACGTTCGACGTCCTCGTTGGCCTGCACGACCGGGAACGGGGCCTCCATCACCTTCTCGACCTTCTCGTCCACGAGCGACGGCTCGCGGAACACGCGGTCGAGCATCGTCTTCTCCTGGACGCTGCCGACGATGTCTTGGACGTGCTCGGCGGTGCCGTCGTTCACCACGGGGATCTGCGAGATGCCATAGCGCTGCATCGTGTCGATCGCGGCGCGCACGGTCTGCGCCTTCGAGACCACGACCATCCCGGGAACACCCTTCTCGCGGTCCTTGATGACGTCGCGCACGCTTGCGGGCAGCGCCCGCTCGAAGAACCCGTTCTGCCGCATCCACTCGTCGTTGTAGACCTTCGACAGATATGAGCGGCCGGAGTCGGGGAAGAGCACGACGACGATGGCCTTCTCGTCGAGCTCCTTCGCGAGCACCAGCGCGGCGAACATCGCGGTACCGGCCGATCCGCCGACGAGGATCCCCTCCTCGCGCGTGATCCTTCGGGCGGTCAACAGCGAGTCGCGGTCGGTGACGCGGAACCAGCGATCGACGATCCCGGGATCGAACGTCCCCGGATAGAAGTCCTCGCCGATCCCCTCCGTCTTGTACGGGTGGATGTCGCCGGTGTAGACGGACCCCTCCGGGTCCGCGCCGACGATCTGGATCCGCGCGTTGCGCTCCTTGAGGTACTTCCCCGCCCCGCTCACGGTGCCGCCGGTCCCGACGCCCATCACGACGTGCGTGACCGTGCCCTCCGTCTGATCCCAGATCTCCGGGCCGGTGGTCCGGTAGTGGGCCTCGGGGTTGTTCGGGTTGTAGTACTGGTTCGGCTGGAAGCCGCCGGGGATCTCGCGGGAGAGCCGCTCGGCGACCCGGTAGTACGACTCGGGCGACTCCGGCGGAACGGCGGTGGGGCAGATCACGACCTCGGCGCCGTACGCGCGCAGGAGGTCGCGCTTCTCCTGGCTCATCTTGTCCGGCATCGTGCAGACCAGCCGGTAGCCCTTGATCGCCGCGGCCATCGCCAGGCCCACGCCGGTGTTCCCGCTCGTGGGCTCCACGATCGTCCCACCCGGCTTCACCAGGCCGCGGCGTTCGGCGTCCTCGAGCATCAGCAGGCCGATGCGGTCTTTGACCGAGCCGCCCGGGTTCAGGTGCTCGAGCTTGCCGAGGATCGTCGGGCGCAGACCCTTCGAGATCCGCGACAGCCGCACGAGCGGCGTATTCCCGACGAGCGCGAGGATGTTGTCCGCGACCTGCACGAACGGGATGGTAGGCGCTAGCGATCGCCCTCCTCGTGGGGCGCGACGCGCAGGCGGCCGTGCTCGACCGCGAGCGGTCGGTGGTAGCCATCGACGTCCACGTGATCCTTCTCGATGCGCGGCATGAGCTCGCCCTTCGCGAGACGTCTGGGTGTTTCGCCCGGGAGGTGCTCGAAGTACTTCATGCCCGTGCCCGTGTTGAACACGACCACGTCCTCGTGCTCGTGGATCATGCCGGCCTGGCGCAGCTGATGCGCGGCCGCGAAGGCCGCGGCGCCCTCGGGGCACGCGAGGAGGCCCTCGGTCACGCCGACGACGCGCATCATCTCGCGGATCCGATCGTCGTCCACGTCGACGGCGACTCCGCTCGACTCGCGCAGGATGCGCAGCACGAGGAAGTCACCCAGGGCCTTCGGCACGCGCAGTCCCGCGGCGATCGTCTTCGGGTCCGGCCACATCTCCGACTCGTCCTTCTCCTCGTGGAATGCCTTGACGATGGGCGCGCACCCGCTGGCCTGAGCGGCGACGAACCGCGGGCGCTTCTCGCTCTCGGCGAGCCAGCCGGCCGCGCGCAGCTCGTCGAACGCCTTCCACATGCCGATGAGGCCCACGCCGCCGCCCGTCGGGTAGATGATCACGTCGGGCAGGTGCCAGCCGAGCTGCTCGGCGAGCTCGAAGCCCATCGTCTTCTTGCCCTCGATGCGGTACGGCTCCTTCAGCGTCGATGCGTCGTACCAGCCGTACTCCGCGACCGCGCGCTTCACCACGGCGCCGGCATCCGCGATCGAGCCGTCCACGAGGTAGGTCCGCGCGCCGTACGCGGAGGTCTCGCGCTGGATGACCTCGGGCGTGTCGGCGGGCATGACGACGACGACCCCGAGGCCCGCGCGGGCGCCGTACGCCGCCCAGGCCGCGCCGGCGTTCCCGGCGGTCGGGAGCACGATCGTCGCGGCGCCGAGCTCGCCCGCGCGCGACACACCCACGGCCGCGCCGCGCGCCTTGAACGTGCCGGTCGGCAGCAGCCCCTCGTCCTTGACCATCAGCCGGTGCAGGCCGAGCTTCGAGCCGAGCACTGGGAGCTCGTACAGCGGCGTGTTGCCTTCGCCGAGCGACACCGCGTTCGCGATGTCGTCGAGCGGCAGCAGCTCGCGGTACCGCCACAGCGAGTGCTGGCGCCCGTACAGGACGTTGCGCGGGACGCTGCCCTTGATGCGCTCGAGGTCGTAGCGCACCAGCAGCGGGCCGCCGCACGTGTCGCACAGGTGCGCCTGCGTGGTGTGGTCCGATCGCGCGCCGCAGCGAGCGCATTCGAGGGACGTGACGTACGAGCGCGGAGGCGCGGTCGGGAAGGGGCCGATCACTCCCGCGAGATCTTCGCGCCGAGGGCGCGCAGGCGGACGTCGATCGCGTCGTAGCCGCGGTCGATCTGCTCCGCGTTGTTGATCACGCTCGTCCCCTTCGCGCACAGCGCGGCGCCGAGGAGCGCGAGGCCCGCGCGGATGTCGGGACTGCGGATCTCGCTGCCGTAGAGCTGCGACGGCCCGAGAACGACCACGCGGTGCGGGTCGCACAAGACGAGCCGAGCGCCCATGGACTCCAAGGTCCCCGTCCAGAACATCCTTCCCTCGAACATCCACTCGTGGATCAGGACCGTGCCTCGGCACTGCGTCGCCAGCGCGGTGGCCATGCTCGTCAGGTCGCTCGGGAAGCCCGGCCACAGCCCGGACTGCACCTTCGGGATCTTGCCGCCGATGTCGTCCTCGATGACGTACTCGTCCTTCTGGGGGACGATCAGGTCGTCGCCGTCGATGCGCGTCTCCACGCCGAGGCGGCGGAACATCGCGCGGGTCATGGTGAGATGGGTCGGCGCGGCGCGGTGCACGGTCACCTCGCCATGCGTCATCGCGGCGAGCGCCATGAGGCTCCCGACCTCCATGTGGTCGCTCCAGATGACATGGTCGACGCCGCGCAGCTCGGACACGCCCTTCACCTCGATGGTGTTCGTGCCGATGCCGTGGACGCGCGCGCCCATCTGCACCAGGACCATCGCGAGCTCCTGCACGTGCGGCTCGCTCGCGGCGTTGCGGATGACCGTCCGTCCCGGCGTGCGGACGGCGCACAGCAGCGCGTTCTCGGTCGCGGTCACGGAGGCCTCGTCGAGGTGCACCTCCGCACCCGCGAGGTCCGGCGCCTCGAGACGGTAGCCGCCGGGAGAGGCCTCGAGCCGCGCGCCGAGCGCGCGCAGGGCGAGCCAGTGCGTGTCCGTCCGGCGGCGGCCGATGACGTCGCCGCCCGGCTGGCCGATGCTCACCGTCTTCGCGCGCGCGAGCATCGGTCCCGCGAACAGCAGCGAGGTCCGGATCTCACTGGAGAGCCTGGGATCGAGGTCGGTGCGGCTCACATTCGCCGTCCGGATCACAACGGTGTGCGGGTCGGGCTCGTCGACCTGCGCGCCGAGCCCACAGAGGATCTCGAGCATGCCGCGCACGTCGCGGATACGCGGGACGTTCCGCAGGGTGACGGGCTCGTCGGTGAGGAGGCTGGCCGCGATCAGCGGGAGCGCGGAGTTCTTGTTCCCCGCCGCCGTGATCTCGCCGCGGAGCGGGACGCCGCCCTCGACGATGAGCCTCGCCATGCGCGGGTAAGCCTAGTCGGACAACACCATCTGGGTCCTCAACGAGCAGCAGCCCCGTGGCCACGGGGCTGCTGCAGCGGAGGGGAACTCGAACTACGGTCGGCCTGGAACTCCCGACGGACGTCCCGCCGGCGCCGTTGGCCGCTCGCTCGCGGCGGGGGCTTGCGCGGGTCGCGTGGTCGGAGCGCCCGCCGGCGCGGCCTCTGGCCGAGCGGTCGGAGCGCTGGCAGGACGACCGGTCTTGTCGGGCCGGCCCGGCGAGTCCGTGCCGACCTTCTCGGCTG
>JACPEQ010000119.1 GCA_016183435.1 Chloroflexota bacterium | reverse complement strand
GAACGCTCTCTCGGCCTCGTGCTCTTGGTCGTCGCCGGTGTGATCCCCCAGTCCACGACGCACGTCCTCGTCGCCGTCGTCGCGCTCGCGCTCTTGTCCGCTGGAGCGACGGTCCCGGCGGCGCCTCGGCGCGAACGATGACCGCCCGCGAGCTGCTCGGCGTCGACAAGGCCCTCCTCAGCGCCAGATGCGCCGGGCGAGCAGCGCGACGAGCGCCGCGTCGATGGCGAGCGGCAGCCACACCGGGCCGACCCAGGCGACGGGGATGAGGAAGTACACATCGACGGTATCCAGGCCTGGCGGCCAGCCGGTGAGGAGGCGCAGCGACAGGTAGTACTGCGCGTCCCATAGCGCGAAGGTCCAGAGGAAGAGCGCCCCACGCTCGCCGAGCGTGCGGCCGGCGGCGAGCGCGACGCCCGCCAGCATGAGGATGGTGGCGGCCTCGCGCCCGACCTCGATCCCCCAGGGGAAGGAGCGCGCGAAGAGGTCCGACGCCTCGGCGAGCGCCGCGGCGTCGAGCGTGCCGACGAGCGCGAGCCGGAGGTACGCGACGACCGCCGCCTCGACGTGGCCGAAGGCGAGCGCGAAGAGCGTCGCGCCGACGGCTCGCGCGGTGAACCTCAACGCGGGGCGCCTATCGCGGTCGCCCGCGAGTTGACCGAGTCCGCGATCGAAGGTCGCCAGCACGCCTTTTCGGTGGCCCGCCAGTGCCAAGAGATACGCGTCGGTGACCTGGCGGTGACCCTGAAGCGCACGCTCCATGCCCTCGATCGCGGAAGGGACCTGGAGGCTATCCGCCCAGAACTCGTGAGCCGGGTGCGCGAGGTTCTCCGCGAGCAGCGCCACGGCGTCGGCCGGAGAAAGGGCATCCCGCGAGAACGCCGGGTTCGTGACGATCCGGACGAAGCCGAGCTGCGTGAGGGCGCAGGTGGCCCAGCCCGCCTTCGAGCGCCTTCGGAACCACCGATGGGCAGCCTCGTGGTGCTCATGAGCGGGCCACAGCAGCGCCGTCAGGATGTTGAGGTCGAGTAGCGCCGACCTCACGGCAGATCGTCGCGCAGTCGGTCAACGAGCGCGGTGGTGACCCTGGGCGATCGGCGATCCAGGCGCACGACACGGAGCCCACCGCGCTCCCCGGTCACGAGAGGGCGCTCGGCCGCTCGCCGGACGAGCTCGCTGACCGCCTGACCGAGCGTCAGGCGGTGGCGCCCCGCGTGCGCCTTCGCCACCTTCATGGCATCGTCCTCGATCCGCAGCGTCGTTCTCGGCACACACGCATCCTATCGCGTTGGTGATGCTTTGAACCTCGGTTACGCATCACCAGGGTCCCTGGATGTCATCGCGGCCGGCCGACCACCACCACCGCGACGTCCCCGTGACCCTCCTCGAGCAGCTCTTCGATCGAGACGTCGACGTGATGACCGAGGCCTCCCTGCAGCCATGGGTCGGGTCGCGCGCGAGACGGGAGCTGGTGCCGCTCCGTGGTCGATGACGAGATCCGCGGTCGGCTCGAAGGGGCTCTGAAGGACGCGCGACTCGCCGTGGCGGAGGCGCAGCGCCGGGGATCCTGGGCGACCGACGCATTGCTGACGGCCGGCATGGCCAAGCTCGTCGAGAACGTCGCGGAGTACCTCGGGCACATGCCACAGGAGGGCAAGGATCGCTTCCCGGACGTCCCCTGGGAGAGGATCAGAGGCATGCGCAACCGCATCGTTCACGACGACACGAGGCTCGACGTGCCGACCCTCCGTTCCACGGTGGAGGACGATCTCCCGCCGCTCGTCAGTCAGATCGAGCGGATGCTGGAAGAGCTCTGACGCGACCCGCGACGACGACGCCGTGACACGCCCTCGAGGCCATCGGTGCGGGCGCCCTCGTCCTCCACTACCAGCCCATCGTGAGCCTCACAGCGGGCCGGGTGACCGGGATCGAGGCGCTCGTCCGCTGGCCGCACCCGGAGCACGGACTCAGGTAGCGGCGATCGCCGTCCGCGTTGACCTGACGACGCGGCCACCCGAGCTGGGCGTCGGCTACATGTGCTGGCCGCCGTCAACGCTGAGGACTGTGCCGGTGATGTGGCGCGCGGCCGGCCCGGCGAGGAAGGCCACCGCCTGCGCGACGTCCTCCACGGTGCCGAGCCTTCCGACGACCGTCTCGGCGATGGACCGCTGGCGGACCTCCTCGGGCATGGCCGCCGCCATGGCCGTGTCGATGAGGCCGGGCGCCACGACGTTCGCCGTGATGCCGAACGCGCCGACCTCGCGGGCCACGGACTTCGTGAGCCCGATGAGGCCCGCCTTCGCGGCCGCGTAGTTCGACTGCCCGAACTTGCCGCGCAGCGCGTTGATCGACGCGATGCTGACGATGCGCCCGTAGCGCCGCTCGCGCATCGGCGGCACGGCGGCCCGGATGAAGCGGAAGGCCGCGGTGAGGTCGGTCTCGATGACGTCGGCCCACGCCTCGGCCGTCATCTTCCAGACGACGGCGTCGCGCGCGACGCCGGCGTTGTTCACGAGCACGTCGATGCGGCCGAACAGGTCGAGCGCCGCGGCCGTGACGTGGCGCGCCGTCTCCGCGTCGCGGACGTCCGCGCGCTGCGCGACGGCGCGCCGCTCGAGCGCATCGACGCCGGCGATCGTGTCGCGCGCGCCCGCGTCGTCGGTCCGGTAGGTGAAGACGACGTCGGCGCCGCGCCGGGCCATCTCGGTCACGATCGCCCTGCCGATCCCGCGCGAGCCTCCGGTGACGATCGCGACCTGGCCGTCGAGCTCGCGCTCGGCGGCGACCGGCCGCGGCACCGCTAGGGTCACGCCGCCCTCACACCCCTCGCGGCGTCCCGTCGAGCGGCGCGCCGCAGCGTCCGCAGAACGGGAAGGCGCTCGGCAGCCCCTCGGCGCCGCACGCCGCGCAGCTGCGCGTGTGCGGCCCCCAGACGAACTCGCTCGATCCGCCCGATGCCGCGCGCTCGCGCACGCCGACGCGGTCGGCCTTGCGCTTCTTCGCGAACGCGGTCATGCCTTCGAACGGCTCGAGGGCGGCGAAGTGGAGCGAGAGCCAGTCGCGTGCGTGCGACGCGGTCATCGACCAGGCGAAGTCCTTCCAGACGTTCACCTGCGCCTTCGTGTAGCGCATGCACTC
>JACPEQ010000115.1 GCA_016183435.1 Chloroflexota bacterium | reverse complement strand
TCGAAGAACTCGTTCGCGCGGATGCGGTCCAGCAGCAGCAGCGCGATGTCGAGGTCGGCGTACTTGCCCACGACCTTCTTGCCGGCCGTCATCCCGAGCGCGTAGGCGGCATCGACCGGGTTCGTCTGGAAGAGGCTCGTCAGCTGGGCCTGTCTACCGAAGATGTCCATTTATGGACTCCCGATCCGCAGCGGTGATCGATCGCCGACGCTCGCCACAAGACTCTCGAGCATCTTGAGGCCGTCCGTTCCGCCCAAGATCTCCTCCGCACAGCGCTCCGGATGAGGCATCAGTCCCACAACGTTCCCTGCTGCATTTCGCAGACCGGCAATGTTGTTGACGGACCCGTTGGGATCCGCGTCACCGGTGGCGATCCCGCGCTCGTCCCCATAGCGGAAGAGGACGAGCCCGTCCTGCTCTATCCGCTCCAGCGCGGTCGGGTCGGCGACGAAGCAGCCCTCGCCGTGGCCGATCGGCATCCGCAGGACGGCGTCCTTCAAGCCCTCGGTGAACGGCGTGCCGTCATCCTCGACCCGGACGCGGACCCAGTCCGAGATGTACTCCAGGGCGGCGTTGCGGATGAGCGCGCCGGGCAGCATTCCGGCCTCGCACAGGATCTGGAAGCCGTTGCACGAGCCGAGCACCGGGCCGCCCTCGGCCGCGAATCGCTTCAGCTCCGCGATGGCCGGCGACAGCCGCGCGATCGCGCCAGCGCGGACGTGATCGCCGTACGAGAAGCCGCCGGGGACGATCGCCGCGTCGAAGCCGGAGAGGTCCACCTCGGTGTGCCACAGGATCTCGGTCTCCGCGTCGACGAGCGAGAGCGCGTGCTCGAAGTCGCGCTCGCTCCACGTGCCGGGGAACTGGAGTATTGCGACGCGTGGGCTCATCGAAAGGTTGGGGAGCGAAGGATCGCGACCCGCACCACGAATAGATGCTACGCGGTCCCAAGCTCTACGCGGAAGTCCTCGATGACCGGATTGGCCAATAGCTCGCGGCCCATCGTGTCCGTTGCCCTGCGGGCCGCGGCCTCGTCGTCCGCGTCGAACGTGACGACGATCTCCTTGCCTGTCCGCACGCTCGTCACGCCGAGGCCGAGCGAGCCGAGCGCGCCGAGGATGGCTTCACCCTGCGGATCGCGGACCTCGGCCTTCGGCCGCACGTGGATGGTGGCGGTGAACCTCACGGCGCGCCCGCCTTGATGGCGACCGCGATCGCGTCCGAGTGCTCTTTCCAGTGGTCGTGCGTCTCGCTCGCGATCGCCTGCCACACGAGCGCCTCGGGTCCCCATGGATCGCCGGCCGGCAGCATGAGGTTCTCTTCCTTCATCTCGTCCACGACGCGCCGCACGAGATCCGCGGTGAAACGGAAGTCCTCCAGGACCGACTCGAACCGCGACGTGCGGTAGTGCTCGACCGTGAGGCGGTTCAGCTCGTCCGTCCCGACCTCTTGCTCGCTCTGCCAGCGCGGGATCCAGCTCGGCGGCGGGAGCGGATGGACACCCATGAGCCGCGCCAGCATCCCCTGCCAGTACACGCAGTGCGCGACGACGTCGCGCACCGACCAGCCGTCCATCACCGGCTTCGACGCGCGCTCCTCACCGAGCTCGGTCGCGAGCTTCAGCAGCCGGGAGCCTTCGTATTCGATGGCCCGGACGACGTCGGCCTTCTTCACGCGCTTCCGCGTCACGCGAGCGGCTTCCCCACGACGCGCTCGTAGCAGTCCAGGTAGCGCTGCGACGTCCCTTCGACGACGTCGGGCGGCAGCGCAGGCGCCGGCGGCTCCCTGTTCCACCCGCTCGCCGTGAGGAAGTCGCGCACGTACTGCTTGTCGAACGACGGCGGCGTCTCGCCGGGCCGGTAGCGCTCGGCGTCCCAGTAGCGCGAGCTGTCCGGCGTGAGGATCTCGTCGATGAGCGTGAGCTCGCCGCTGTGGAAGCCGAGCTCGAACTTCGTGTCGGCGAGGATCAGCCCGCGCCCGAGCGCGTACGCGTGCGCGTAACGGTAGAGCGCGAGGGTGACGTCCTCGAGATCGCGGGCGAGCTGTGACCCCACCATGGCGGCGAGCTGCGCGCGCGAGATGTTCTCGTCGTGCCCCGTCATCGCCTTCGTCGCGGGCGTGAAGATCGGGTCGCCGAGGCGCTCCGACTCGCGCATGCCGCGCGCCATGCGCTCGCCCGCGATCGTCCCGCCCCTGGCGTACTCGGCCCACGCCGAGCCGCTCACGTAGCCGCGGGCGACGCACTCGATGTCCACGCGGTCGCACATCTTCACCAGCACGGCGCGGCCGCCGAGCGACGGCGTCGAGCGGAACGGCTCCGGGAAGTGGTCGATCTCCGTCTCGACGACGTGGTTGGGGATGAGCGCGCGTGTCCGGCCGAACCAGAAGTTGGAGAGCTGCGTCAGGACGCGGCCCTTCCGCGGGATCGGCGTCGGCAGGACGACGTCGAACGCCGAGAGCCGGTCGCTCGCGACCATCACGAGGTTGCCGTGGCCGGCCTCGTACACGTCGCGGACCTTGCCGCGGCGGAACAGCTTCGCGCCGGGGACCTTCGTCTCGGAGATCGTGGCTGCCGTCATTTCGGCAATACCTCCCTCAGGCGCTCGCGCCAGGTGGCGGCGACCTCGCGCGCCACGTCCGCGGCGAGGCCGCGGTACTCCTCCGGCTGATCGACGACGCGGCGCTCCTCGGGCGTCAGCTTCGCGAGATAGGAGCGCACGCCGGCGTCCACCGTCGCGACCTCCATGAGCGTCCGACCGGTGCGGTCCGCCTCGAGCGTCAGCTTGCGCACGGCCTCGTGCGCGTCGGGGTGACCGTACTTCGCCAGCAGCACGTACAGCGGCTCGGCGACGATGGCGCCGCGCGTCATCGCGAGGTTCGCCTTCAGCCGGTCCCGGTCGACGCGGATCCCCTCGAGCGAGCCGGCCATCCGCCGCGCGGCGTAGGCGGTGGCGGCGAGGATCTCGCCGAGGAAGCGCTGCGACGCGGAGTTCGTGAGATCGCGCTGGTGCTCGCTGATCTGGTCCATGTAGGTGGTGACGATCCGCGGCGCCATCGCCTTCCAGATGCTCTTCACGTTCTCGAAGGAGACGGGGTTGCGCTTGTGCGGCATCGTCGACGATCCGACCTGCTCCGCCGCGAAGGCCTCGGCCACCTCGCCGATCTCGGTGCGCTGGAGCTGGCGCATGTCGTCCGCGAGGTTCGCCAGCACGCCGAGCGTGGAGAGGCACGCGTGCGCGAGGTCGGTCCAGCCCTCCGCCTCCACGATCTGGCTCGAGGTCGAGCGCCGCTCCACGCCGAGCGACGACAGGAAGCGCTCCTCCAGGCCGCGCGGATCCGCGCTGAGCAGCCCGAGCGCGTTGTACGCGCCGACGGCGCCGGACAGCTTGCCGGGCAGGCGTTTCGCGAAGTACTGGAGGCGGCCGATGCGGTCGCCGAGCCGCGACACGTACGCGGCCATCGCGAAGCCGAACGTGACCGGCTCCGCATGCCGCCCGTGCGTGCGGCCGATCTGCGGCGTGTCCGCCTCGGCCTCCGCGATCGCGATGCAGCGCGCGACGACCGCCGCCACGGCGGGGATCACCGCGCGCTCGATGCACTCGCGGTAGCGCAGGGCGTTCGCGGTGTCGACGATGTCGTACGACGTCGCGCCGAGGTGGACGTAGCGCTTGGCGTCGTCGGGGACCTTCGAGCGGATGACGTTCACGAGCGCGCGCACGTCGTGGCGCGTCTTCGCCTCCTCGGCGGCGACCTCCTCGGCGGTCACCCGGTCCGCGGCGCCGGCGATCGCGGTCGCGACGCCCCGGTCACAGATCCCGGCGTCCGCCATCGCGGCCGCGAGTGCGGCCTCGACGCGTGCCTGGTACTTGATCACCGCGGCTGCCGACAGGTACGGGTGGAGGGCTTCGAAGGTGGCCGTGTCGCCGCCGTAGAAGCGGGAGTCGAGCGGCGAGATGGCGTCGAAGCGGGACTCGAACGTCACGGGTACGTCGTCACTGCGAGCCCAGGACCTTGGCAGCCATGGCCTTCCGATGCGCGCGCACCCTCTTTCCGAGTTCTTCGTCTCCCGTGGCGAGGATCTGCGCCGCGAGGATCCCGGCGTTCGCCGCACCCGGCTCGCCGACCGCGACGGTGGCGACCGGGACACCGCGCGGCATCTGGACGGTCGAGAGGAGCGCGTCGAGGCCGCCGCCGATCGAGGTCGGCCCGACGAGCGGCACGCCGATCACCGGGAGCGTGGTGTGGCCCGCGACGGCTCCGGCGAGGTGCGCCGCCGCGCCGGCGCCGGCGATGATCACCTTGATCCCGCGCGGCTCGAGACCGGTCACCCATTCCCGCAGTGCATCGGGGGTGCGGTGCGCTGAGAGCACCTTCACCTCGGACTCGACGCCGAGCTCCGTGAGCACGTTCGCCGCGTGCTCCATGACCGGCCTGTCCGAGGCGGAACCCATGACGATCCCAACGCGAACGCTCATGCCACCCCGACTCCTCCCGACGCCGCGATGTCCGAACGATAGAAGCGGCCCTTCCAGCTCACACGCGCGGCCCCTTCGTAGGCGAGCCGGCGCGCCTCGGCGACCGTGTCGCCGCCGGCGACGATATGGATCACGCGGCCGCCCGCCGTCACGAAGCGCGTGCCCGCGCGCTTCGTCGCGGCGTGGAACGCCCAGGCGCCCTGCGGGAGGTCGTCGAGCCCCTCGATGACGGCGCCGCCCTCGGTCTTGCCCGGGTAGCCCTCGGCGCACAGCGCGACGCTCACGTACGCCCGGCCGCTCCACCGCAGCGGCCGCTCGGCCAGGTACGCGCCGAGACGTCCCTCGCCGAGGGCGAGCATGAGCTGCCCGAAGTCGCCTTCCAGGCGCGGGAGCGTGACCTCGGCTTCGGGGTCGCCGAAGCGCGCGTTGTACTCGAGCACCTTCCAGCCGTCGCGCGTACGGATGAGCCCGGCGTAGAGCACGCCGCGGTAGGGCGTGCCGCGCTTCGCGAGCACGCGGGCGGCCGGCGCGATGAGCGCGTTCGCCGTGTCCTGCGCCTCGTCGTCCGGGAGGACCTCGGTCGGCGTGTACGCGCCCATGCCCCCGGTGTTCGGACCGGTGTCCCCGTCGCCGGCGCGCTTGTGGTCACGGGCGGGCGGCAGAGCGACGACGATCTCGCCGTCCACGAGCGCCTGCAGCGAGGCCTCGTCGCCCTCGAGCACGTCCTCGAGCACGACCGCGCCCTTCGAGATCGTCGCCGAGGCGAGCGCGTCGAGCGCCTCGGAGCGGTCGCGGGCGACGACGACGCCTTTGCCGGCAGCGAGGCCGTCCGCCTTCACGACCACGGGCCCGTCACGGCCCTCGAGCGCCATCGCGGCCGCGACCGCGTCCGGGTGTGACGACCACGAGGCGGTGGGCACGCCCGCCTCGTCCATGACCTCCTTCGCGAACGACTTGCTCCACTCGATGCGCCCCGCCGCGCGCGACGGGCCCACGGCGGCGATGCTCGCGCGACGCAGGGCGTCGCCGATCCCCGCGGCAACGAGGTCGTCGGGCCCGACGATCGCGAGGTCGATGCGCGCGGCGGCGATGTGCTGCTCGAGGCGCGGCACGTCGTTCGGCGGGATGTCCACGAGGCGCGCGAAGACGGACATGCCGTCGTTGCCCGGCGCGACGTCGATCGTCGCGACGCTCTTCGCGCGCGCGAGCGCCCACGCGATCGCGTACTCGCGGCCGCCGCCCCCGAGCACCAGCGCCTGCAGCCCCGGAGCGCCCGGCGCCCGTCCCGGGCTGCGCTCCTGCCGCTGCTTCTTGATGAGGTCGTAGACGCGGTCGCGCGGCAGGATGAAGCTCACCGCCCGCTCGTCACTCCCATCGCTCTCTCGATCTCGTGGCCTGCGGCCCGAGACCGCTTGCGCGGGTCCCAGCGTATTCGCTCGTCGCGGCAAAGCCGCTCCTCCCTCATTCCCATTCGATCGTCGCGGGCGGCTTCGACGACACGTCGTACACGACGCGGTTCACGCTGGGCACCTCGTTCACGATCCGCGACGAGACACGCTCGAGCAGGTCGTACGGCAGCCGCGCCCAGTCGGCGGTCATGAAGTCGTCCGTGGTGACCGCGCGCAGCGCGACGAGGTAGCCGTACGTGCGGAAGTCGCCCTGGACGCCGACGCTGCGGACCGGCGTGAGCACGGCGAACGCCTGCGCGACCTTGCGGTACCAGTCCGCGGCGCGCAGCTCTTCGAGGAAGATCGAGTCGGCGCAGCGCAGGACGCCGAGCTTCTCGCGGTCGATCGGCCCGACCACGCGAACGGCCAGCCCGGGGCCCGGGAACGGGTGCCGCCACAGGATGTCCTCGGGGATCGCGAGCTCGGCTCCGACGCGGCGGACCTCGTCCTTGAACAGGCGGCGCAGCGGCTCGACGTTGCGCAGGGTCATGTCCGCCGGCAGGCCCCCGACGTTGTGGTGGGTCTTGATGCGCGCGGACGTCTTGCTGTCGCGCGACTTCGACTCGATGACGTCGGGATAGATCGTGCCGTGCACGATGTGGGCTGCTCCTCCCGCCACCTCGATCTTCCCCGCTTCCTCCTCGAAGACGCGGATGAACTCCTCGCCGATGATCGCGCGCTTGCGCTCGGGATCCTCGACGCCCGCGAGCCTCGAGAGGAAGCGGTCCGACGCGTCGACGTGGACCAGTCGCAGCTTCGGTCCGAAGGTCGCGACGACCTCGGCCGCTTCGTTCGCGCGCATGAGGCCGGTGTCGATGAAGACGCAGGTGAGCCGGTCGCCGATGGCCTTCGCGACGAGCGAGGCCGCGACCGCGGAGTCCACGCCGCCCGACAGCGCGCAGATGGCGTGCCCCTCGCCGATCTCCGCGCGGATCTCGGCCACCGCCTCCTCGACGAAGGCGGCCGGCGTCCAGTCGCCTGTCACGCCGACGACGCGGTAGAGGAAGTTGCGCAGCACGTCGATGCCGCGCGGCGTGTGCGCGACCTCGGGGTGGAACTGCACGCCGAAGCGCTTCGCGCCGTCGCTCATCGCGGCGGTCGGCAGCCGCTCCGTGGCCGCGATGGCGCGGAACCCGGGCGGTAGCCGCTGCACCGAGTCGCCGTGGCTCATCCAGGCGCGCTCGTGCGGCGCGAGCCCCTCGAACAGCGCGCCGTGCTCCTCGATGGAAAGCGTCGCGGGCCCGTATTCGCGCTTGCCCTCGGGCGCGACCTCGCCGCCCAGGACGTGCGCCATCAGGTGCATCCCGTAGCAGATGCCGAGGACCGGCCACCGTCCCTCGACGATCCGCTTGTCGATCCCAGGCGCGCCGGCGTCGTACACGCTCGCGGGACCGCCGGAAAGGATCACCCCGACCACGTCCTGCGCCTCGAGGTCCTCGGGCGTGACGTCGTGCGGGAAGATCTCGCAGTACACCCGTGACTCGCGGACGCGCCGCGCGATGACCTGCGTGTACTGCGATCCGTAGTCGAGGATCGCGATCGTCGGCCGCATCAGTACTGGGTCGAGCCGGTGAACGCGAACTGCGCGAGCCGCATCGCGGGAACGCGCCGGGCGCCGAAGCTGAACTCGCCGGCAGCGAAGAGATGGAGGTCCGTTCCGACGCCGAGCGTGCCCCCCAGCGCGTCGTGATACGACTGCGTGAAGCGGAAGTTCTTCACCGGATGCGCGATCTCGCCCTTCTCGATGAGGAACGTGCCGTCCCGCGTCATGCCCGTCACGATCGTGCGGAGCTGGTGCACCCAGCGGGTGTAGTGGAACCGCGTGACGAGGACGCCGCGGTCGACCTCGCGGATGAGCTGCTCTCTCGTCTTGTTCCCGGGCTCGATGCGCAGGTGCATCGCCGACGCGGACGCGAACGGGTTCGCCGGCACGGCGTGCCCGGTGTTCGCGCTGCCGGTGCGGAACGCGGTCCGCGAGTCGTACACGACGGCGCGGGCGACGCCCTGCTCGATCAGCCGCACCGTCTGCGAGGGCTGGCCCTCGAAGTCGAACGGAAGGGGGACCGAGGCGGGATCGTACGGGTCGTCGACGAACGTGACGTCACCGGTCACCTTGTGGCCGAGCTTCCCGCCGACGAACGAGCGCCCTTCCTCCACCGCCTGCCCAGTGAGCGCCGATCCGAGGAACTGCGCGATGTCGGCGCCGGCATACGGCTCGAGCACGACCTCGTACGTCCCCGGCGCGAGGTCGCGCGGTCCCTGCGCCGCGGCGCACTTCCCGATCGCCTCGCGCGTGACCTCGTCCACGTCGATCTTCCCGAGGTCCGTCGCGTTGCGCTCCGCCCACGCGGTCCCGGCGCCCCCGGTGACGACGGTCTCGATCGCCGCGAGCGTCGAGGGCGCGTACGCCCAGATCCCCTCGGTGCTCGCGACGGCCACCTCGCTCGCGGACGTCGAGAGGTATCCCGCTGCGGTCATCTTCCGTTCGCGCGCGCGGCGCAGCAGGCGCTGGACGCGCTTCGCGCGGTCGAGCGGCGTCGCCGCGGCGGTGGCCTCCACGAACGCCGGCGGCCCCGGCGGGATCGGCCGCGCGGCCGGCAGGCCGCCGAACGTCGGGTTCTCCGGGACGGCGCGGGCGACCTCGCTCGCGCCCTTCGCCGCGCGCGCGATGCCCTCCTGGCCGAGGTCGTTCGTCGTCACCATCCCCACCCTGTTGCCGATGACCACGCGGATCCGCAGCACCGCCTCCCGGCTCGCGACGTTCTGGTGGATGACGTTGTTCGCGAAGCGCGTCAGCTCGTTCGTCGACGCGAGCACGAGCGCCTCGGCCTGGTCGCCGTTCGTCCCCTGCAGCGCGAGATCGCAGATGCGCCGCAGCTCCGCCTCGGTCCACAGGCGCGCGCTCACTTCGCTTGCTCGATCTCGCGGACAAGCCGCGAGACGCGCTCAGGGCTGATCGACTCGCTCCTCGCGGCAAAGCCGCTCGTCGCTCGGCTCAACGGATCACCCCGACCCGCACGTTGCGGAAGCGCGCCGGCGCGGCGCCATGGCCGGTGTGGCCGACCTGCCCGGGCTGGCCCTTGCCGCAGTTCGGCGTGCCCCACATCCGCCATTCGGTCGGCGAGCACACCGCGTCGCACGATCCCCAGAACTCGGGCGTCATGCCGGTGTACGTGGGGTTGCGCAGCATGGCGCCGAGCTTCCCGCCCCTGATCTCCCAGCCGATCTGCGTGCCGAACTGGAAGTTCAGCCGCCTGTCGTCGATGGACCAGGAGCGGTTCGTCTCCATGTAGATGCCGTCGTCCGTCTCGGCGATGAGGTCGTCGAGCGTGCCCGCGTCGCCGGGCATGAGCGACACGTTCGTCATGCGGATGAGCGGCAGGCGCCCCCACCCCGACGCGCGCATCGTGCCGTTCGACGTCTTGCCCAGCGCCGCCGCGGTCTCGCGGCTCATGAGGTAGCCGACGAAGATCCCGTCCTTGACGGCCCAGCCCTCGCTCGCGGGGACGCCCTCGTCGTCCCAGCCGAAGGTGCCGAGGCCGCCCGGGGTCGTCGAGTCGATGCGGATGTTCACCGTGTCGCTGCCGTAGCGGAACGAGCCGAGCCGGTCGGTCGTGAGGAACGACGTGCCCGCGTACGCCGCCTCGGTCCCCAGCGCGCGGTCGAGCTCGATCGGATGGCCGCAGGACTCGTGCACCTGGAGCATGAGCTGCGCGTCGCCGATGACGACGGTCGTGCGCACGTCCCGCGGGCACGGCTTCGCGGTGAGGAGCGCGACCGCTTCCTCCGCGATGCGCGGCGCATGCGCGACGAGATCCCACTTCGTGACGAACTCCCACCCGGCCTGGTTCTGCGTACGCCCGCCGGCCGCGGGATACGAGCGGATCTGCAGCTCGCCGTCGCCGACGGCTTCGGCCGAGATCCCGCAGCCGGCCTCGTACAGCGTCTGCTCGAGGTCGGCGCCCTCGCTCGAGGCGAAGAGCTTGTCCTCGCGCCAGATCTCGTAGTTCGCCCGCGTCGTGCGCAGGCCCTTCACCGTGCGCATGGCGGCGTCGGCCGCGATGAGCAGCCCGACGCGGTCCTCGAACGACACCGCGAACGGATCGACCTCGATCTTCGTCCGGTACGTTCCGGTCTGCGGCTTGAGGGGCGCGAGGACGACGTCGCGCTCTTTCGCGATCGCTGACGCCTTCGCGATCTCCACCGCGAGCGCGGCGACGCGGTCGACCTCGTCGGGGGTGACCATCTGCGAACCGGCGAAGCCCCACGCGCCGTCGGCGATGACGCGCACGCCGAAGCCGAAGGTGTCGGTGCGGTCGACGTTGTCGAGGTGGCCGTTCTTCACGAAGGTGTCCTCGACCTGCCGTCGTACGAAGCGGACGTCGGCGTACGTCGCTCCCCTCGTCCTCGCGGTGTCGATGCCGCGATGGGCGAGGTCTCTTTCGATCACGGGGCCCCTACCCCGTGGACTCCACGCCGAACGCCATCAAGCACGGATGCGGTATGACTTCGTCATACAGGCGTCGCTCGTCCTCATCCGTGAACTGCGGTTCACGGCCTCGGCCTCGCTAGCCTGTAGTTCGGCGGTTCGGTGGTGATCTCGATGTCGTGCGGGTGCGACTCGCGCAGGCCCGCGCCGCTGATGCGGACGAAGCGCGCCTTCGTGCGCAGGTCCTCGATGGTCGCGGCGCCGACGTACTTCATGCCCGCGCGCAGGCCACCGACGAGCTGGTGCACGAACGGCTCGAGCGGTCCGACGGACCGCACGCGCCCCTCGACGCCCTCGGCGACGACCTTCGAGAAGTCCCCGATGTCGGCCTGGCCGTAGCGGTCGCGCGCGCGGCGCGCCTGCATGGCGCCCATCGAGCCCATGCCGCGATACGACTTGAAGCGGCCCTCGGGCGTGTCGATGACGTCGCCCGGTGACTCGTCCACGCCGGCAAGGAGCCCGCCGAGCATGACCGTCCGCGCGCCCGCGCCGATGGCCTTCGCGATGTCGCCCGACTCCTGGATGCCGCCGTCCGCGCAGATCGGGATGCCGTACCGGTCGGCGGCCTCGGCGCAGTCGAACACCGCGGTGATCTGCGGCATCCCGGCGCCGGCCACGACCCGCGTCGTGCAGATCGCGCCGGGCCCGACGCCCACCTTCACGCAGTCCGCGCCCGCGGCGATGAGGTCTTCCGTGCCTTCCGCGGTGACGACGTTCCCGGCGATGACCTGCACGCGGTGGCGCGCCTTGATCTTCTCGACCATCCGCGTCACGCCGGTGCTGTGCCCGTGCGCGATGTCGACGACGATGACGTCCACGCCGGCACCGACGAGCGCCGCCACGCGCTCGTCCGCGTCACCGGCGACCCCCACGGCGGCGGCCACGCGCACACCCGCGGCTTTGACCGCCTGCACCTCCGCGACCTGCGCAGCGACCGGCAGGTTGCGATGGATCACCCCGAGCCCACCGAGCCTGCCGAGCGCGATCGCCATCGGCGCCTCGGTCACGGTGTCCATCGCCGCGGAGACGATGGGGATCTCGAGCTCGATGTCCTTGGTGAGGAGGGTCTTGGTGGAGACCTCGGTGGGGAGGACGTCGCTCTTGGCGGGGATCAGGAGGACGTCGTCAAAGGTGAGCCCTTCGGTCGAGAACTTCGACTCCCGTGTCACCCCCATCGGGGAATTCTAGGGGCCGGTCGTGGCGGTCGCGACGGGGCTGTCGGCGCTCCAGAACGATGAGATCGCCGTCCGTACGACGTACTCGAACGTGCCCGGCGTCGGCGAGTCGGTGTAGGTGACCGCGGCCGTTCGCGCGACCTGGGTGAAGCCGGTCGCTCCGATCTGACGCCGCAGCACGAGGTACTCGACATCGCGGGCCGCGGCCGACGGCGACGTGTCCCACTGGAGATCCACGGTCCCGTCGCCCATGGCGGTCGCAGCGAGCGACGGCGGCGGCTCGAGCAGCAGCGTCGCCAGGACGTTGCCGGGGCTCACGCTCGACGCGGTGAAGGCCAGGGGCACGCCGGACAGGCTCGCGGCCAGGAGGGGAAGGAGGAGGGGTGGGGCGGCCGCGAGCCGGTGGGTGACGAGGAGGTCAGGCGCGCGCGGGGAACGGAAAGGGCAGCGCGCGGCGCTCCCTCAGCAGCGAGACGGCGAACAGGAGCGCGAGCCCGATCGACGCGATGCGGCCGTACGCCTGGAGCAGCCCGAGGAGGTAGCCGGCCAGCGGCACCTGGGCGACGAGGAGTCCGACCTCGCCGTCGAACGCGACGGGCTCCGGGTCGGCGACCTCGTTGGCGTCGCCTTTCGTGCGGAAGGCCCGAGCGTCGCCGTACTCGTCGATCCCGGCGATGCGGTGCGTCACGGTCGCGCCTTTGTGCTGGAAGGTGACGACGTCGCCGACGGCGAGCGCGGCCGGGACCGTGGAGCGGACAACGGCCAACGTGCCCTTGGCGATGGACGGCTCCATGGACGCGCCCGAGACGACGAAGAGGTGATGCCCGCTGAGGTCGAGGCCGACGACGGCGATGAGGAGCGCGAGGACGAGCCCGACGGTGGCGACGTCGATGCGGCGCGTCACCGGGCGGTCCCGGCCAGCTGCGTCGCGGTGTACGTGATGGTGAAGGTCTGGGTGAGGCCCTGGAACGAGTTATCGGCCGTGGCCGGGAGGCTAAAGACGAAGGTGAGCGTGTCGGTCGCCGCCGGCGCGATGGTCGGCGATGCCGGAATGGCGAGGTTCTTGAGCGCGCCGGTGTAGAGGACGTTGACGCCGCGCTTCACCGTGACCTGCAGACCGTTGGTCAGGTCGGTCCAGAGAAGCGTCGAACTCAGCGGCGCCGCGCTGCCGCTGTACGTGAACCCGACGTTCCCCGTGTTCGTGATGATCACGGTGCGGCTGGCCGTGTCGCCGGGAACCATGTTCGAGAGGCTTACGAGGCTGCCGTCAGCGGCCTTGTCGTTCGAGAGGGACAGCGTCGCGGTGGCGAACAGGTTGTTCGGGTTCACCGTCGTCGCCGTGAAGGAGGCATTGGTGCCGCCGGCCATGGAGGCGAGCGCGAGGAGGCCGAGCGCCGCGACCGCGAACGCGTCGACGGTGGACCTGCTGCGCATGGGCTTCCTCCTGGCCCGCCGCTGTACCGGCGGCGAGCCAGGGTCAACGGAAGCGCCTTGCTAGATGCGGATCCCTGCCAGCTCGGAGGCCTTGCGCGCTTCGGCGTACGCGTCGGCGGCCTGGTTGCGCTCGGCAAGCGCGTCCGCGTATGCCTGGTGCGCCCGCGCCTGCTCGCGCGCGCTCTCGGTCTTGTGCGCCGCGATGGCCTCGTCGAAGGCGCGCCGGACCTCGGCCAGCGACCCACCAGCGGAGGCGATGGCCCGAGCGCGTAGGAGGAGGGCGCGACCACGAAGCCAGCCGACGACCTTCGCGTCGGCGGCGGTCTCCGCGAGCGCGATCGCATCGCGATGCTGCCCGCGGGCGAGGGCGAGAGCGCCCCGGTTCAGCGTGATGAAGGGGACGAGCCGCTCGATGCCGTGCTCGCGCGCGAGGCCTTCGGCCGTGTCGAGCGCCTCGGCGGCCTTGCCGTACTGCTCGCGCTTGATGAAGAGCCATCCCAGGGTGTTCCAGGTCTCGGCGACCCGCTCCTGCTGGCCGAGCGCGTCATGCGCCTGGATCGCCTTGCGCGCGTACGCGAGAGCGGCCTCCTTGTCGCCCTCCTCATACCGCGTGAGCGCGAGCGCGCCGTAGAGGCGGGCGAGGGCCACGGGATCGGCGGCGTCCTCGGCGATCGTGCGGGCACGCTCGCCCCGGAGCTGCGCAGACGAGATGTCCCCGAGGACGTAGTAGGTGCTGGCAAGGAACTGGTGGATCTCGAGCTCGAGCGTCCGGTCGATCACGTCGCCGCGCGCGATGGCCTGCTCAGCCTCGAGGGCGTAGCGGACGGCCTCACCGGGAGCGCCGAGGCGCGCGTGCGCGCGAGCGAGGTCGTACAGCGTGCGCGCGACGAACTCTTTCGCGCCAAGTGAGCGGAAGCTACGCAGTGCGTCGTCGAGCAGCTTGACGGCCTCCGGCGAGCGTGCCGTGTCGATGAGCGCGCGCGCCTGGAGGCGCTGGAAGCGCGCCCGGAGGACGCCGGTCGCCTTGGCGGTCCACTTCGCGGCGATCTCGATCGCCGTCTTCGCCTGCCCGGATCGCAGCTCCTGCTCGGCGCGGAGGAGCATGAATTCGAGGTCCTGGCGATCGGTCGTCGGCGCGGAGAGGAGATCGGTGACCTCGACGCCGAGACGCGCGGCCAGGACATGCGCCGCTCGCAGCGAGATGCGCGTGCGGCCCGTCTCGAGCAGGCTGATGAAGCCCTTGCTGAAGTCGGGCCCCGCGAGCGCGGCCTGGGTCATTCCCCGCGCGCTGCGGAGCTCGCGGACCTTCTGCCCGACGCCCGGATCGATGGGGCCTTTGGCCTTCTGGTGGACGACGCGCTTTGCCTTTGTTGCGACGGGCATGTGTGGCCTCCTCCTGCCGGTCTAGTAGTGACCGGCATGACTAGGCCCCGAGGATAAAGGCAGGGGAGCGAACGAGACGGACTTCGACCGCTCCCCTGCTTCCCGGCGAGGCTCTGTGTCTAGCGTCAGCAGCCGTAGGGGTCAGGCAGGCACGGACCGGCGGCCGCGAAGAACGAGAGCGCGGTAAGGATCGCACCGATCGCGAACACCACCGTGGTGAAGTGGACCGCCGGCAGCGCGGTGATGGGCAGCGCGAGGCGATAGGTACGCGACATGGGTCCCTCCCAGCCCACCAGGGCCCGTCATTGCGGGCCGAGTGGCCTAGCGGAACTTTACTGCTACTGGACTGCTACTAGACATAGCCAGAATGCTCACGAGCATCGTGTCTGGGGAGTGGTGTTCGATGAGCGCACAGCAGCAACAGCCAATGCCGGGGTCCAGGCGCTCGAGGGAGCGGGCCCTGCGCGAGGAGCTGCGCGTCGG
This sequence comes from Chloroflexota bacterium, assembly GCA_016183435.1. Classification (GTDB taxonomy): domain Bacteria; phylum Chloroflexota; class Limnocylindria; order P2-11E; family P2-11E; genus JACPOT01. The sequence continues at coordinate 16,050 of JACPEQ010000115.1, read as the reverse complement.
GATCGGACGCGGCGAGGTCGTCCCCTACTACCACCCGATCCTCGCGCTGCGGGACCGCGCCGTCCTGCGGCTCGAAGCGCTCGCCCGCTGGCAGCACCCAGAACGCGGTCTGGTCCAGCCATCGGAGTTCATCGCGGTCGCGGAACGCTCTGGCCTCATGCCGGAGCTGACGGCCGCAGTGCTCGAGCAGGCGATCGAGGATCTGCGGCCGTGGCGTGAGCAGCTCCCGCGTCTCCGTGTGGCCGTGAACCTGTCCGCGCACGGCCTTCGCGACGCGAATGTGGGCGAAGAGCTCGCGCACCGCCTGACCAGCCTCGGCGCGTCTCCCGACTGGCTGGCGGTCGAGATCACCGAGGGCGTCCTCGTCTCGGATGCGAGCGCGGCCCGCGCCAGGATCGAGCGCCTCAAGCAGCTTGGCATCCGCGTCGAGATCGACGACTTCGGCACCGGGTACTCATCGCTGCGTTACCTCCAGCTCCTGCCGGTGGACGGCGTGAAGATCGATCGGCAGTTCGTCTCGGCGGTCTTCACCGACCGGCAGAGCGAGGTCATCGTCCGCACGGTGATCGGCATGTGCCACGAGCTCGGCTTCGAGGCCGTGGCGGAGGGCGTGGACGCGCCCGAGGTGTGGGGGCTCCTGAAGGCGCTGGGCTGCGACGCCGGTCAGGGGTTCCTCGTCGCACCCCCGCTGGCCGCCGCCGAGATGGGCCGGTGGCTGGCCGTGGCAGCGCGCGACCGTGCGCTCTTCGCGACATCGCCGGTGGAGCGGACCGAGAACGGTCGGGTCCGTCCGAGGCCGTCCCACGTGCTCGTGGTGGACGACGAGCCCGCGATCCTCTCGCTCGTCCAGCAAGTGCTGGCGGAGAACGGCTACCGCGTGAAGACCGCCGCGAACGGCCAGGAGGCGCTCGAGGCCATGGCCCAGCAGCGCCCCGCCGTGGTCTTCCTCGACATGCACATGCCGGTGCTGAACGGCGAGGGCTTCGTGCACGCGATGCGGGAGCGCGGGCTGAACGTCCCGGTGATCATCCTCACGGCGGGGCCGAGCGCGGACCACTGGGCCCGCGAGCTCGGCGTGCAGGGCGCCGTCCACAAGCCCTTCCGGATCCCGGACCTCATCAACGCGGCGACCCGCTTCCTGATCCCCGCAGATACGGTCGTCTGAAGCGCGGCAGACGGCGCCGTGCGCGCCGGACGTGTGCGCCGCGCCTGCAGACTATCGTCTGCTACAGCAGCGTCGCGGTCCTCTCGGGTCCGACGCCGACCATGCCGACGGGCGCCCCGACCGTCTCCTCGATCCGGCGCAGGTAGCCCTGCGCGGCCGCCGGCAGCAGCGCGCGGTCGGTGACGCCGCCGATCTCGCAGCCCCACCCCGGCAGCTCCTCGTAGCACGGGGCCGCGCGCTCGACGATCGCCGTCGGCGGCATGTCGGTCGTGCGCTTGCCGTCGATCTCGTACGCGACGCAGAACGGGATCCGCTCGTACGTGCCGAGCATGTCGAGCTTCGTGACGGCGATCTCGGTGAACGCGTTCAGCCGGTGCGCGTGGCGGGATGCGACGGCGTCGAACCACCCCACCCGGCGCGGGCGCCCGGTGGTCGCCCCGTATTCGTTCGCGCGCTCGCGGAGGCTGTCGGCGTCGCGGCCGGTCAGCTCGGTCGGGAACGGGCCCTCGCCGACCGCGGTCGAGTACGCCTTCACCACGCCGATGACCCGCGTGATGTAACGCGGCGGGATGCCCGCGCCCACCGCCGCGCCGCCGGCGAGCGGGTTCGACGAGGTCACGTAGGGGTAGATGCCCCAGTCGAGATCGCGCATGGCGCCGAGCTGTCCTTCGAGCAGGACGCGGCCATCGCGCGCGACCGCGTCCTCGACGAGCGGCAGCGTGTCCACGATGCGGTCCCCGAGGCGCGCCGCGGCGGCGAGGATGGCATCGGCGACCTCGACGGGCGCGAGCGGTGCGTCGCCGAAGCGCTCGAGGATCGCGTTCTTCGTCAGGAGCTCGTGCGCGACGCGCGTTCGGAAGCGGCGCTCGTCGCGCACCTCGTACACCTGGATGCCGTGGCGCGCGACCTTGTCCGAATACGCCGGCCCGACGCCGCGGCCCGTGGTGCCGAGGCGCTTGCGGCCGCGCTCGCGCTCGTCGAGCCGGTCGAGGGCGATGTGGTACGGCAGCACGAGGTGCGCGCGGTCGGAGACGCGGAGGTTGACGGTCGAGATGCCTCGCGCTTCGAGCATCTCGAGCTCCTCGACGAGCCCCGGAAGATCGATGACGGTCCCGGGACCGACGATGCAGATCGCGTTGGGGTTGAAGATCCCGGACGGGACGAGGTGGAGCTTGAAGGTGCCGTGCTCGTTGACCACGGTGTGTCCGGCGTTGCTGCCGCCCTGGAATCGGATGACGAGATCCGCCTGCTGTGCCAGGTAGTCGGTGATCTTGCCCTTGCCTTCGTCACCCCACTGCGCGCCGACCACCGCGGTCACTGGCACGTGGAGCCATGTTACGGGAGTTGGCTCCACCCCACATGGCTAGCCGAGATGCATGCTGCGGGCCGTGCGCCCGAGGCCGTCCTCGAGCGTCGTGCGCGGCCGCCACAGGCCGTCGCGCGCGGCCTTCGACACGTCGAGGCACGAGCGCTGGATCTCGCCGGCCCGCACGGGCGCGTGCTGCACCTCGGGGGAGGCGCCGAGCACGCGCCGCATGAGACCGACGAGCGCGTTCACCGAGGTCGCCACGCCGGTGCCGATGTTGTAGATGCCGGTCGCGCTCGCATCGAGCGCGGCGAGGACCGCGTCCGCGACGTCGCCGACGTACACGTAGTCGCGCTCCGCGCTCCCGTCACCGAAGATCGTGAGCGGCCGGCCGTCGCGGAGCGCGCCGAGGAAGATCGAGATGACGCCGCCCTCGAGGTCGTCGCGCTGCCGCGGTCCGTACGCATTGCCGAGCCGCAGGCTGATGCCGCGCAGTCCGTGCCGCTGCACGATCGCCTCCGCCTCGGCCTTGAACCGCCCGTACGGCGAGACCGGACTCAGCGGCGAGTCCTCGTGCGCGCACGTCGGCGTCTCGCCATAGATCGCGCCGCCCGTCGAGATGTTCACGAGGTCGCGAGCTCCAGTCGCGAGCGCCGCATCGACGACGTTGCGCGTGCCGTCGACGATCACGCGCCGGTACAGCTCGGGCTGCTCCGCCGACTGCACGACCTTGGTCTTGGCAGCGCAGTGCACGACGGCGTCGAAGTGCGCGCCCTCGATGGCACGGCCGAGCGCGGGTCCGTCGGAGATATCGACCACCCGCAGGGCGACGCCGTCTGGGACGTTCGCCCGGTCGCCCGTCGAGAGGTCGTCGACGACGACCACGTCGTCGCCGTGCGCGCACAGCGCGTCGACGAGGTGGCTCCCCACGAACCCCGCGCCGCCAGTGACGAGCACTCGGCGGGAGGTCATGGCGCGAAGACCGTGTGTGAGGTGGGGGTCACCAACGGAGCGCGCCATTGTGGACATATCGCCCCTGGCTGTGGATGAGAGCCCCCTTTCGTGGATAACGGATCGCCCGGCGGCAAGCCGCCCGTCCACATCCTTGTCCACCAATGCGCCCTTCGCTGCGGATAGGACGGGACGGGCCCGCCAGATCGGTGGAGAGCCGCGCACGACGTCCGTGGACAGGTACCTCGCTCGGAGAGGTGGCGTTCCATAGGCTTCCCCGGTCCGGCACCGCGCGGTGCTTCCGGCGAGCTCGCAAGGCCGTGCCGATAGGTGGACGGACATGATAGAACATCTGTTCTGGAGCCATCGATGACGCTGACAGTGAGCTCGCCGGAGCGCGCCGCGCCGCACGACCGTGAGTCCGAGCAGTACGTCCTGGGCTCGGTGCTCATCGACCGCGACGCCATCTTCAAGGTGGCCGACGTGCTGCGCGTCGAGGACTTCCACGTCGCGCGCCATCAGCGGATCTACGCCGCGACGCTGGCGCTCCTCGAGCGGCGCGAACGCATCGACCCGCTCACGATCCAGATGGAGCTCTCCCGCCGCGAGGAGCTCGACCGTATCGGCGGCGCGGCGTACCTGCGCGAGCTCGTCGAGCTCGTCCCCGTCAGCGTGGAGATCGAGCGCTACGCGCGCCGCGTCGCGGACCGCTCCCTCCTGCGGCGCCTCGCCCTGGCCGCGCGCGACATCGCGTCCGACGCCTACGACGAGCCCACCGACATCCCGCTCACCCTCGACCGCGCCGAGCAGCGCATCTTCGCGCTGCGCGACGAGGCGGTGAACGCGCAGCTGCGGCACATCAAGGCCGCGCTCGAGGCGAACTACCAGCAGATCAGCGATCGGCTCGACCACCCGTACGAGCTCAGCGGCATCTCGTCGGGCTTCCGCGAGATCGATCTGTACACGGAAGGCTTCACGCGCGGCGACCTCGTGGTGCTCGCGTCGCGCCCGTCGGTCGGCAAGACGAGCCTCTCGCTCGCTCTGGCGTACAACGCGGCGCGACAGGGCACCGGGGTGCTCGTGTTCTCGCTCGAGATGGACGTGAAGCAGATCGTGACCCGCTTCCTCGGGCTCACCGGCCAGGCGAACATCCTCACGCTGCGCACCGGCGCGGACGTGCTCGACACCTCCGCGGCCGACGCGCTGCAGAAGCTGCCCGTCCTCGTCGACGACACGCCGGGCATCTCGGTGATGGAGCTGCGCACGAAGGCGCGCCGCGCGATGTCGCACCTGCCGGTCGGGCTCATCGTCGTCGACTACCTCCAGCTCATGCGCACCGGCGGTGATGAAGAGAACAGGGTCCAAGAGATCGCCACGATCACGCGCAATCTCAAGTCCCTGGCACGTGAGTTGAACGTCGTCGTTCTTGGGCTCTCGCAGTTGTCACGTGCGGCCGGAGATGCGGGTCACGAGCCGAAGCTCTCAACGCTTCGCGAGAGTGGCAGCCTGGAACAGGACAGCGACATCGTGATCATGTTGTGGCGTGACAAGGAAGAACCGGTGCCCGGCGCGCCGAAGCTGATCAAGGGCAGCGTGGCGAAGAACCGCAACGGCCCGACGGGCATCTTCGAGCTCCTCTTCGAGGCGGAGCAGGCACGGTTCTTCAGCCGCGCCAGAGAGGACGACCTGCCGGTATGACGATCGACGTCCGCCAGACCGCCCCGCAGCCGCCGCCCGAGAAGCCCGAAGCGGAAGCCTCGCTCCTCGGGTCGATCCTCTTCGACGGCTCACTGTACGGGCAGCTGGTCGACGGGAGCATTGCCGCAAGCGATCTCTCGCGTGACACGCACCGCCTCGTGCTCGGCGCGATGGAGCGTCTCGCGGCGCGCGGCGAGGCGATCGACCACCGCACCGTGACGGCCGAGCTCGAGGCCGCGGACGAGCTGGCGAGCATCGGGGGTGCGCAGTTCCTCGTCGGCCTGATGGGGAACGTGCCGTCGGTCACGCATGCCGAGACGTACGCCAAGATCGTCGAGCGCACCGCAGTCCTGCGGCGGCTCATCCGCGCGGCGAACGACATCACGCATATCGCACTCACGCGAGACGAGGCCCAGGCGGCCGTGCAGGAAGCACAGACCACGCTGTTCTCGGTGAGCGAGTCGATGCTCCACCGCGACATCGTCTCCCTCGGGACGGCGCTCACGCGCTACGCCGAGCAGATCGCCAGCCGCGCCGAAGGGCAGCGCATTGGCACGCAGACCGGTCTCGCGACGCTCGATCAAAAGACCGGCGGTCTCCAGGCCTCCGACCTGATCCTGGTCGCTGGCCGTCCGGGGCTCGGCAAGACGAGCCTCGCGCTGAACTTCGTCGAGCACGCCGCCGTGCGCCTGGGGAAGACGTGCGCGGTGTTCTCAATGGAGATGAGCGAGCTGCAGGTCGCACAGCGCCTCATCTCGATGACCGCGGAGATCGACGGCAACCGCATGCGCCGCGGGCGCCTCTCGATGGAAGAGCTCCAGGCGATCTCGCAGGCATCATCGAAGCTGCAGCAGGCGCATATCTTCATCGAGGAGTCGAGCCGGCTGAACGTCACCGACATCCTCGCGAAGTCGCGACGACTCCAAGCCGAGCGCGGGCTCGACCTCATCGTGATCGACTACCTGCAGTTGATCGAAGGCGCCGAAGAGTCCGAGAACCGCGTCCGTGAGGTGGCGCAGATCTCCGGGTCGCTCAAGATGATCGCTCGCGAGCTGCAGGTCCCGGTCGTCGCGGTATCGCAGCTCTCACGGCAGATAGAGACGCGCGGGACGGAGCCGATGCTGAGCGACCTTCGCGACAGCGGCTCGCTGGAGAGTGACGCGGACCTCGTGATGTTCCTCTGGCAGAAGGATCAGAACGACCGCCGCGACCGGATCGTGCGCCTGAAGCTGGCGAAGCACCGCAACGGGCCGACGGCCGAGATCGAGCTGCACTTCGAGCCCGAGCTCACGCGCTTCCGCGACCTGGGGGAGACGCCCGAGGCGGCCTAGCACATGCGTGCCTTGGAGGTTCAGAGCGAATGGCGAAGGCGAAGTCGAGAGGACAGCGGAGCGCCACGCAACGAAGCCATGCCGAGGAACTGAAGCGCAAGTTTCCGCCGCCACCGTCGCGATGGTCGGACGCGCTCACCAGGATGCAGACCGATGGAACACCAGATGCCATGCGGCGTGAGGTGCTTCGCGAGATCAATGCGAAGACCGGGCGTGGCCTGCTGGTGTACGCAAGCGCGTTCCACGTCGCGCCAAAGGCGATGCTGAATCAGCCAGATCTGGTCGGTCTCGTTCTAGCTGACATCGGAGGCTTTCGAGAAGTCATCGCCGATCTTGAGCCGGGGCCCGTTGACCTGGTGCTGCACACGCCTGGAGGCCTGGCCGAAGCGGCCGAAGGGATCGGCGAACTCCTGCGGGCGAAGTTCACCGATGTGCGGGTGATCGTTCCACTTGCGGCAAAGAGTGCGGGGACGATCCTCGCGATGTCCGCCAACAGCATCTTGACCCTGCCCGGCGCGGAGCTGGGGCCCATTGACCCCCAGTTCGTTGTTCAAGGTCGTTTCGTGCCAGCACGAGCGATTGAGAAGCAATTCGATCGCGCCGTAACGGAAATCTCCGAGGACGCCCGCCGGATTCCCGCTTGGGTTCCGCTTCTCTCCACACTCGGACCAACGTTGCTTGAGGAGTGCAAGAACGCGCTCGCGCTGTCGCGAGGTTTGGTCAGTCGCTGGCTCGAGCAGTACATGTTCGCTGGACAGCCAGACGCAAAGGCGAAAGCCGAGGCAGTCGCGACGTTCTTGTCGGACTACGAGTACCACTTGTCGCATGGACGTCGAATCGGTGTCGATGAACTAAGGGCCAGGGGCGTCAACATTGCGAATGCTCTGGAAGTCAGCGCGGAGCTTGACGACTTGCTCTCACGGCTTTGGTTGGCGATCGATCACACGCTCAGCGGGACGGACGCATACAAGATCTTCGAGAATCACAAGGGTCAGGGGATCTTCAGCAAGGTGACTGTCGAGCGCCCGGCCTAGAACAGCACGCGCTCCACGGCGCTCGCACCGGCGACATCAACGCAGCTGAGTCGTCGAGCTGACCGAGAACGAGACGGCAGGGCGCTGTCCACGCTCAAACGCCCGCCACGCCGACTCCGCCTCGCCTGCGAGACCCATCGCCTCCGCAAGATCTGGATAGCGGGCCCGGAAGTCGTCGAGAATCCGCTCGCGCGTCTCGTCGCGCTCACCTTCTCGCGGGCGTTCGATTGCGTCGCTTGTCTTCACACCGGTTCTCCCTTGGGGCGACTCTACCGCAAACGTCGCGGCGTTCGCCGAGTGCTACCAAGTCCGTACATGGAATGTTCCTCGGCGCCCGATTGCGAAGCTCAAGGCTTGACGGTCCCCGAGATCACGACCTTGCCGTCGACGATCTGCAGCTTCGAGATGTCGAACGGCAGGCCGAGCGAGCGCGGGTCGATGGCCCGGCCGAGCTGCGACTGGATCTGCTGCTTCAACGCGTCCGGGAGTGGCACGCCGCCGGTCTGGATGTCCGTCACGACGAGCTTCGCCGCTCCGGCCTCGACGACGGGCGTGGCCACGATGCCGAGGTTCAGCTCGATCCCCTGGACGTTCACCCTCGACGTGGCGACCACGTTCCCGCCGGTAAGGTGGACCTGCGTGTCGGTCGCGGCGATACCGCCGACGACCGCGCTCGCGTCGGCGAGCTTGCTCGTGAGCTCCTGCTCAGTGAACGTGACCTCGACCGCTGTCGCCTTGCCGGTCCGCTTCGCGTCGTCGGCCGCCTTCTCGATCGCGTCGACCTTCTCGTCGAACGACCGCACCGCGGTCGGCGTGATCTCGATCCGCTTGAGCCCGGCGGCGAGCGGCGGCTGTTGCTGCTGCAGCCGCGACAGCACCTGCACTCCGCCGTAGCCGAGACCGGCGAGGAGCACGAGAACGACGAGGAGCCGCATTGCGGGCAGCGTATCGGAGCGCGAGCGCTCCGGAGTGGCTACTCGGGCTCGACCGCCGCCGTGAGCTTCGCGCGGACGTCGGCGAGGAGGCGGACCTCGACCTCGTGCGTCCCGACCGAGCGCAGCGGCTCGAGGAGGTGGATCTTCTCCCGCGGCACGTCGATGCCCTTGCGCTTGAGGGCGTCGGCGACGTCGCGGTCGGTCACCGAGCCGAACGCCTTGCCCTGGGGCCCGACCTTCAGCCGGAACGTGAGCGACGTCGCCGCGATGCGGGCGGCGAGCGCCTCGGCATCGGTGTGCTGGCGGTCCCTCTTCGCCTTCGCTGTGGCGCGCTGCTGCGCCACGCGCTTGAGCTCGCCCGCGCTCGCCTCGCCGGCCAGACCACGAGGCAAGAGGAAGTTCTTGGCGTAGCCGTCGGCCACGTCCTTGACGTCACCGGACCGGCCGAGGCCCGGCACGTCCTTCTTCAGGACGACGCGCACCCCGATCTACGCCGTCGGAGCGGTCGGTGGCTCCGAGGCCGGGGTCTCGAGCTGCTCGCTGCGGCGCAGCTCCATCTCCCACGCGAGGACCGACACCGCGACGGCCGCGATGCCCAGGACCGTCAGAGCGCCGATGAGCGCAAGCACCGCCTCGACGAAGCCGAAGAAGCCGCCACCGTTGTCGCGATCGCTCATGCGTGCCCCCTTGTCGAGCGTCTCCCTAGATAGTGGACCCGGACCTACCCACCCTGCACGTCCCACTCCGCGCCGATCGACCGCACGCGCGCGATGGCCTCGCCGGCGGCCCGGTCGCGGTCGCGGCCCCAGAGCGTGACCTCGTACCGCGCCTTGCCGCCCTCGACCCCGCGGAGCAGGACGACCGGCGCCGGGTCCTCCGCGATGGCCGGCGTGCCGGAGAGCGCGTCGCGCAGGCGCTGGGCCACGTCGGGGCCGACCTCGCTCGCGGGGACGGTCACCGTCACCTTCGCGCCGCGCGTCGGATAGCGCGTGAGGTTCACGACCGCGCTCGTCATGAGCATCGCGTTCGGGACGACCACCTCGCGCCCGTCATCGGTGCGGAGCTGGGTGGTGCGGAACGAGATCTCCTGCACGACCCCCGAGTGCGTGTCGATCTGGACGGTGTCGCCGATCCGGAACGGCCGCTCCACGAGGATGTAGATGCCGGAGAAGAAGTTCTTGAGGATGTCCTGCAGGGACAGGCCGACGACGAGGCCGAGCACGCTGAACGACGTGAGGATCCAGCCGAAGGCGCCCTGGGTGTAGATGGCGAGCACGACGAGAGACCCGAGCAGGAACACGATCGACTGGCTGAGGTTCCCCAGGAGCGCGACGACGTTCGGGTGCGCCCGCTTCCTGTTCAGCGCCCGCATCGACGCGCCGCGGATCGCGCGGGCGATGAGGATGGCCACGATGACCGTGATGAGCGCCCACAGCGTCCGCAGGAGGTAGTCGATCGTCGTGTCCCGGAGGGCCTCGGGATCGATGGTCACAACGGCAATATGCGGCCTTGCTCGCGAGCCATGGGCCCTCTTGACGAACGAACATCCGTTCGGTATCGTGGTGCCGTGACGAAACAGGACCAGCACCGGGCCGAACGCATCCTCGAGTTCATCCGGGACACCTCCGCCGACCGCGGCTATCCGCCGAGCGTCCGCGAGATCGCCGAGGCCGTGGGCCTTGCCTCCACCTCCGCCGTCCACCACCACCTGACGAAGCTCGAGCGCGAGGGCCGGCTCCACAAGGCCGCCACCCGCTCGCGCGCCCTGACGATCCCCAACGCGATGGCGGGCCGCGTCGTACGCGCACCGATCGTCGGTGAGATCGCCGCCGGATCACCGATCTACGCGTATCCGGACCGGAGCGAGACGATCGGCGTCCCCAGCGAGCTCTCGGCCAAGAGCGGCCGCAACACGTTCGTGCTGCGCGTCCGCGGCAAGTCGATGATCGAGGACCACATCGACGACGGCGACTACGTCGTGGTGCAGGAGCAGTCGACCGCGCGCGACGGCGACATCGTCGTCGCGCTCCTCGAGGACAGCACCGCGACGCTGAAGCGCTTCTACCGCGAGCGCGACCGCGTCCGTCTTCAGCCGGCGAACGGCGAGATGCAGCCCATCTACGCGCGCGACGTGCAGATCCAAGGAAAGGTGATCGGGGTCATCCGCCGGCTGAGCTGACTCCGCGCGGCTAGCCTCGACTCATCATATGGCCGCACGCTCCTCCAGCGATGGTCCGACGCTCTCCCTCCGCCAGCTGAACCGCGCCCTGCTCGCGCGCCAGATGCTCCTGAAGCGTGAGCGGGTCGACGTGGTCACGGCGATCGAGCGGCTCGCGTGCCTCCAGGCGCAGTTTGCTCCTTCCCCGTACGTCGCGCTGTGGTCGCGGCTCGCCAAGTTCGAGCGCGAGCAGCTCACACGGCCGATCGCGCGCGGCGAGGTCGTCAAGGCGACGCTCATGCGGGCGACGCTCCATCTCGTCAGCGCCCGCGAGTACTCCGCGTACGCGCTGGCGACGCTCGGGGGCCGCAGGGACGCGTGGCGGCCGCCCGACGCGGCAGCGATCCCGGAGCGCGACCTCGAGGCGCTCCACCGGCGCGTCCTCGCGTTCGCGCGCACGCCGCGCACGCGGGCCGAGATCGAGGCGCATATCGCAGACGCGCTTCCCGCCGACGAACGCATGCGCCGCTGGCTCTCGTGGGCCGCGGTCGCCACCGGCCAGCTCCTGTGGGAACCTGCGGGGGCGTTCTGGGAACACCGCAGGGATGCGCGCTACGTCGCGGCACCCTCGAGGCTTCGGCGGCCGCCGCCATCCGACGCGGCCTTCGATCTTCTCGTCCGCCGATACCTCGCCGCGTTCGGACCCGCGTCGGTCTCGGACATCGCGACCTGGAGCAGCGTGCGTGTGCCTCCGCTCCGGGCGGCGCTCGAACGGATCCGCGGGCTACGCCGCTTCCGGGACGAGAAGGGCCGCGAGGTCTTCGATCTCCCACGAGCATCGATCCCCGACCCCGGGACGCGTGCTCCAGCCCGGTTCCTCGCGCGCTTCGACGCCGCGATCCTGGGCCACGCTGCGCCCGAGCGAGACCGCATCCTCCCCGCCGCGTACCGGAAGGCGGTCATCCACGCGGCCGAGGTCGAGCCGACCTTCCTCGTCGACGGCACGGTGGCGGGCATCTGGCGCTTTGTCGGTCGCGGTACGGAGGCGGTGATCGAGCTGCGTCCGTTCGGCCGTCTGACGCGGGTCGACCGCGCCGCGCTCGGCGAGGAGGGCGAGCGCCTGGCCCGCTTCATGGCCCCGGACGCGCGCACGCACGGGGTCCGCGCCTGAGACGTCACCGGAGGGCGCACCCATGACCGACCCTGCCTGGGCCGGCCGGCGCGCGGTCCTCCACTGCGACCTCGACGCCTTCTACGCCTCGGTCGAGCAGCGGGACCATCCCGAGTACCGCGGCAAGCCCGTGATCGTCGGTGGACTCGCGCACGAGCGCGGCGTCGTGAGCGCGGCGTCGTACGAGGCGCGCGTCTTCGGCGTGCGATCGGCGATGCCGCTGCGGATGGCCGCGCGCCTCTGTCCCGAGGGCATCTTCGTGCGCGGCGACCACGAGCGGTATGGCGATGCATCCGATGCCGTGATGGCGCTCTTCGCGGAGCACACGCCGCTGGTGCAGCCGATCTCGCTCGACGAGGCGTTCCTCGACGTGACCGCGACCGCGCATCTCTTTGGCGGGCCGGTCGCGATCGCGCGTGATCTCAAACGGCTCTGCCGCGAACGGCTGGGCCTCGTGCTGTCCGTGGGCGTCGCGTCGAACAAGCTCTGCGCCAAGATCGGCAGCGACCTCCGCAAGCCCGACGGCCTCGTCGCCGTCGAGCCGGGGACCGAGGCGGCCTTCCTCGCCCCGCTGCCGCTGTCGCGGCTGTGGGGGGTCGGTCCCAAGACGCGGGAGGTCCTCGAAGGCTGGGGCCTGCGGACGATCGGCGAGCTCGCGGCGTTCGACGCCACGGCGCTCGAGGCCCGCTTCGGCCTGCACGGGACCGCCATCGCCGAGCGCGCGAGGGGGATCGACGAGGGCCTCGTCGAGCCCATGGAGGCGGCCAAGTCGATCGGGCACGAGCACACGTTCGACCGGGACACGCTGGACGCCGCCGAGGTCGAGCGGATGCTCCTGCGTCTCGCGGAAGGCGTGGGCAAGCGCCTGCGCGCGGCCTCGGTGCGCGCGCGCACCATCTCGCTGAAGCTCCGCGTCGCGCCGTTCGAGACGCGCACGCGCCAGCGGACGGTCGCGCAGCCGACGGACGACGACCTCACGATCTTCCGCGTCGCGCGCGGCCTGCTCCGTGACGCGCTTGGCGACGATCGTCAGCGCGGCCACGTCAGTCCCGTGCGTCTGGTCGGCGTGCAGGCGTCGGGCCTCGTCGAGGGAGAGCAGCTCGGCCTCTTCGACGCCGCGCGCGCCGCACGCTTGAACGCCGCACTCGATGCCGTGCGCAAGCGGTTCGGCGACGACGCGCTCGATCGCGCCAGCGCGCGTGATACCGAACGGAGACGGTTCTCCGACCGACCGCCCCGGTGATCGGTGGACAGGCTGTGGACGGGGAGCGTCGATGGTGTGGACGTTCCTGTGGACGAGTTGGTGGAGAAGGAGCCTTGTGGCCGCGACCCCTCATGCGGATGATGCGCGGGTCCATTCGAAGGGGAGGGCTACGTGGCGGAGGGGCCCGTCGCCGATCTGGCGATCGACTTTGTCGCGTTCTGCTACCACCGAGACCAGCGCGAATGGCCTCGTCTGTATGACGAAATGTGCTACGTGGCCAGCAAACGGCTCTATCGAGGGCTCGGATACGACGAGTTGAAGGACGCGGGGGTCGACCTGACGTTCAGCGGCATGACGAAGATGTCAACGATCGCGAGGGAGGTCATGCGGCAGCTGGGCACCCAGCGTCGCGAGCTCGCGGCGTCGTACTGAGACCGGCGCACTGAGATCGGCCGCACCGGCGGGGCGGCGAGCGGAAGGAAGCACGCTCGCCGCTCCTTATTTGATTTGCCCGAGAAGAAGCGGATCCTGGCAGAATGACCATCACGCGACAAGCGTCGCGTATCCGGTCCCGTGGTGCAGCGGCCTAGCATACGTCCCTGTCAAGGACGAGATCGCCGGTTCGAATCCGGTCGGGACCGCAGCTGCAGCCGCCGCGAGGCGCGAAGCTCAGGGAGCTCCCGGCAGTCTCGTCGGCGCGGCCGGCAGCGTGAGGTCAGCATCGGAGACGGTCGTACCGAGATCGGTGGCCTCCATCGTCGTCGTGACACCCGGCGCGGTCGATCCGATGAACAGCGGGATACCGGTGGCCGTGTAGCAGACACGCGCGCTACCGCTCGAGGCCGTGACCACCGTGTAGCACTGCGCCGTCTGGCCGACGATCTGCCGGGTACCCTCGTACGTCGCCGTGAACCGATCGGGACGCTCGTGTAGCTGGACATCGAGGGCCGCGCTCGGGTTCTGCTGAAGTGCCGACGCCGCGGGCATCGCGAGGCAGATCGCCTGTCCGCCTGCCGCGCTGCACAGGAACGCACCGTCCGGGATCACGTACACGGACGCCGACCCTTGCGCGATCGTGAAGTCGAACCGGCTCGCGCCGCCCTTGACGTACCAGGTCTGGGTACCGGAGGCGCCGGCGGCCGCACCCGTGACGGTGATCCGGTACGTGACCCGGAACGTGATGCCCTTCGAGCCGGCGAGCAGCGCGCTGAGCGGCGGAGGGGCCGGGCTCAGGGCAGGCGTGGGCGGGGCGCTGGGCGCACCGCCAGAGACGGCGCTGCCGCCGGCGACGTAGAACTTGCCGTCGATCACTCCCCCGACGGGGTACTCGCGCGGGGTCGGCATCGGTGGGATCGGGGCCCATACGTCGCCGGCCGGGTCATAGACCTCGGCCACTGTCGATCCGGCGACGTAGACCCTTCCGTCGATCGACCCCGCGGCGCCGCCGGAGCCCACGTAGTGCGCGGCCTTCGTCGTCCAGGCGTCGGCGGCCGGGTCGTAGACCTCGACGCGGGACCCCATCTGCGACGTCTCGGTCTGCGTACCGCCGCAGCAGCCACCCGCGGCGACGATGCGGCCGTTCGCGGTGGCGACGTCCGCCCCGCCCCGCGCGTAGGCCATCGCACGGAGTGGCGTCCACTTGTCGGCCGCGGGGTCGTAGACCTCGACCTGATCGGTGGTGGGAGCACACCAGCCGACGCAGCCGCCGACGACATAGAGCTTCGCCCCGATCCCGACCGCTCGCGGGAGGTAGCGCGCGAGGGCCATCGGCGCCTTGATGGACCACGAGTTCGTCGCCGGGTCGTAGACCTCGAGGCCGCTCAGATGCCGGTTCTCGCGCTGGTCGATCCCGCCGACGACGTAGAGCAGGCCACCGACGACGCCGGCGGCCGCCCCGTGGCGCGCGGTAGGCATCGGCGCCTTCGTCGACCACGCGTTCGCGGCGGGGTCGTACACCTCGAGCGAGCGCAGCGAGCTCGTCCCGTCGGAGCCCCCGACGACGTAGAGCTTGCCCCCGATGACGCCGCCCGCCGCGCTCGTGCGCGCCGTGGACATCGGTGCCCTGACGTCCCACCGCGCCGCTTCGGTCCCGGCACCCGGCGTGAGGACCTCGAGAGCCTTTGAAGGACCGCTGGGTGACTCGGATCCGCCACAGGCCACCATCACGACGAGCGCGACGAAGACGCCGAGCAGGGTGATGCGACGGCGGTCGGCCACGGACCTTCGCGTCGATCATTGTTCCGTCGACATCCCCCCGGCCAGTGCCATACGGCAGCCGCGACCGTGCCCGTCGGACTCGACCAGGTCCAGAGTGCCCTCGATTACGATCCCGGCGAGTGCGATGTTCCGGCTCAGACCCTCCCATCGCGACCGCGGCTGCGATCCGCCCGCACACATTCCCAGCGACGTGGCGCGATCCGCGATCGTTCTCGCGCTCGCGCTCCTCGGCCTCGTCTCGTGCGGTCCTCCAGGCCCACCGCCGCCGCCCTTCGTCGCCATCGAAGCCGCCGACGCGACACGCTTCGTGCGCGTCGAGATCGCCGAGACGGAGGCGCAGCGGCAGCGCGGCCTCATGGGCCGGACCTCGCTCGATCAGGACGCGGGGATGCTGTTCGTGTGGCCGCAGGACACGACGAGCGCGTTCTGGATGAAGGACACGCCGCTGCGTCTGTCGATCGCGTTCATCTCGGCCGACGGACGGATCGTGCGCGTGTTCGACATGGAGCCGTGCACGGCCGATCCCTGTCCCGTGTACGACCCCGGCACGAGCTACCGGATGGCGCTGGAGGTCCGGCAGGGTGCGCTCGACCGCCAGGGCGTGCGCGTCGGCGATCGAGTCCGCCTCGTACGCTGACCGCGTGAGAGTGTCCGCTCCGACCGATCTCGCGTGGCTCTCGCTCGAGGAGGTCATCCGGCAGGTCCGTGAGCGCCGCGCGAGCCCGCAGGAGGTCGTGGCCGCCTGCCTCGCGCGCATCGAGCGCCTCGAGCCCCGCCTGCACGCCTTCATCACCGTTACGGCGGATCGTGCGCTCGCGGATGCGCGCGCGACACCGCCGTCCGCTGCGCTCGGCGGCGCGCCGATGGCGATCAAGGACCT
>JACPEQ010000116.1 GCA_016183435.1 Chloroflexota bacterium | reverse complement strand
GTGGATCTCGGTCGCGGCCGCGGCGATCATCAACTAGATCGCCTGGTTGGTGCCGATCGGCTTGCCGAACTGCTTGCGCGAGCGCGCGTACTCGACCGACGCCTCCAGCAGCCGCTGCGCCGCGCCCACCGAGCTCGCCGCGAGGCCGAGCCGGCCGTGATCCAGCGTCTTCAGGGCCAACGGGAACCCGCGACCCTCGTCGCCGAGCCGGCGGTCGGCGGCGACGCGCATGTCCGTGAAGAAGATCTGCGCCGTCGTGGATCCGTGCAGCCCCATCTTCTCGTCGCACGGGCCGATGCGCAGCCCCGGCGCGTCGCGATCGACCACGAAGGCGGTGATCCCCTTCGAGCCGGCGTCTGGATCGATGTTCGCGAACACGACGAACACGTCAGCGATCGGCGCGTTGGTGATGAACGTCTTCGCGCCGTCCAGGACGTAGGCGTCGCCGTCGCGCCGCGCCCGCGTCCGGAGCGACCCGGCGTCGCTGCCGGCGCCCGGCTCCGAGAGCGCGTACGCGCCGATGCGCTTCGCGGAGAGGAGGTCCGGGAGGAAGCGGCGCTTCTGCGCGTCGTCGCCGCCGAGCGAGATCGCGGTCGCGCAGAGCCCGATCGACCCACCGATGACGTTCCAGATCGCGGCGTTGGCGCGAGCGAGCTGCTCGACCACGACGGTGTAGCCGAGCTTCCCGAAGCCCTGCCCGCCGACCTCCTCGGGGAAGCCGATCCCGAAGAAGCCCATCGCGGCGATCTCGTCGAGCAGCGCGCGGGGTATCTCCGAGCGCTCCTCGATCTCGCGCTCGTGCGGCCGCAGCCTGTCCTCGACGAACTGCCGCGCCGTGCGCTGGAGGAGCACCAGCTCCTCGGGCAGATCGGGCGCGGCCGTGACCGGCCGGTCCTTCGTCGAGACGGTCATGTGGCACCTCCCGCGAGCGCGGCACGCGGATCGTCGGGCAGCCGTGCCGCCTTCATGGCGAACGGGCGCGAGTGCTCGCTCACCCGGCCGAGCGTATACCGGCTGGCACGCCCCACCTCGCCATCGTGTTCCTGTTCCTGGTCGGCCGGCTGATCGTCGCTCTCGTCCGCGCCATCGAGCGGAGGACCGTCGCGCTTGGCGCGTAGTCTCCCAGCGCGTGGAGACGATCTGGGAGCCGACGCCGGCGTCGATCGAGCGGGCGCACATCACGCGGTACCTGCGCTGGCTGGAGCGCGAGCGCGGCCTGCGCTTCACCGACTACGCCGCGCTGTGGCGCTGGTCCGTCGCCGACCTCGACGCGTTCTGGGCGTCGATGTGGGACTTCTTCGCCATCCGCGCGAGCGCGCCGTACACGCGCGTGCTCGCGAAGGACACCATGCCCGGCGCCCAGTGGTTCCCGGGCGCGGCGCTGAACTACGCCGAGCACGCCCTCTCTCGCCGCGACGACCGCCTCGCGCTGATCGCGCGGTCCGAGACGCGCGGCCTGGACCGGACGACGACCCTCACCTACGCCGAGCTCGCCGCGCAGGTCGCCGCCGTGCGCGCGGGGCTCGAGCGCCTCGGCGTGCGGCGCGGCGACCGCGTGGTGGCGTACATGCCGAACATCCCCGAGACCGTCGTCGCGCTGCTGGCGGCCGCGAGCCTGGGCGCGATCTGGGCGTCGGGCTCGCCGGACTTCGGGACACGCGCGGTCATCGACCGCTTCTCGCAGCTCGAGCCCGCGGTGCTGCTCGCCGTCGACGGCTACCGCTACGGCGGGAAGGACTTCGACCGCACAGCCGAGGTCGCGGAGATCGAGCGCGCGCTGCCCTCGCTGCGGGCGACCGTGATCCTCCCTTACCTGACCGATGCGGCGCCGGCGGGGCGGATGAGCTGGGCCGAGCTCGCCTCCGCGACCGCGCCGCTGGAGTTCGAGCAGGTCCCCTTCGAGCACCCGCTGTGGGTGCTGTACACGTCGGGCACCACCGGCCTGCCGAAGGGCCTGGTGCACGGGCACGGCGGCATCCTCCTCGAGCACCTCAAGTCCCTCGCCCTGCACAACGACCTCGGAGCGGACGACCGCTTCTTCTGGTTCACCACGACCGGCTGGATGATGTGGAACTACCTGCTGGGGATCCTCCCGCTCGGAGGGACCGCACTGCTGTTCGACGGCGATCCGGGCCATCCCGACCTCACGACGCTGTGGCGCTTCGCCGCCGACACGAAGACGACGTACTTCGGCACCTCCGCTCCGTTCATCCACGCCTGCCTGAAGGCAGGCGTCTCGCGAGGAACGCTCGATCTCTCAGCACTGCGCGGGATCGGCTCGACGGGCGCGCCGCTCTCGCCCGAGGGCTTCCGCTGGGTGCCGCGGATGCTCGGGCGGCCGATCCTCGTCGGGAGCGTGTCCGGCGGGACAGACCTGTGCACCGCGTTCGTGCAGTCGTGCCCGCTCCTGCCCGTGCGGGCGGGAGAGCTGCAGTGCGCGGCGGTCGGCGCCAAGGTCGAGGCGTTCTCGCCGGAGGGCACGCCGGTGGTGGGCGAGGTCGGCGAGCTCGTCATCACGCGCCCCATGCCCTCGATGCCGGTGACGCTGTGGAACGACCCGGCCATGGAGCGCTACCGCGCCAGCTACTTCAGCCTGTACCCGGGGATCTGGCGCCACGGCGACTGGATCCGCTTCACGCGCGAGGGATCGTGCGTCATCTACGGACGCAGCGACGCTACGCTCAACCGCGGCGGCGTGCGCATGGGGACCGCCGAGTTCTACCGCGTCGTGGAGGAGCTGCCGGAGGTGAGCGACAGCCTGGTGGTGGAGGTCGACGAGGACGACGGCAAGCTGGTCCTGTTCGTCGCGCTGAAGGCCGGCGCGACGCTCGACGACGACCTCAGGCGGCGCATCGGCGCGGCGCTGCGGCGCGAGCTCTCACCGCGCCACGTGCCCGACCGCATCCTCGCCGTCCCCGCCGTCCCGAAGACGCTGAACGGGAAGAAGCTCGAGGTGCCGGTGAAGCGGCTCCTCGCCGGCCAGCCGATGAGCAGCGCCGTCAGCGAGGGCGCGCTGGCGGACCCGAAGAGCATCGCGGCGCTCATCGATGCGTACCGGCGCGAGGTGCCGGCGGCGCGGTGACGGTCTCGGCGCGCCCGAGGTCAGGATGGTGAGCGGACGGTAGGCGGAGCGTCCCCCATGTCGATCGCCTCGTCCGGCGCGGGCGGAGCCTGTGTTCGCACGATGAACGCGACCGCCGTGATGACCAGGATCGCTCCGAAGACGATCGACGACGTGATCGGCTCGGCGAGGATGAGCGCGCCGAGCAGGACGGCGACCACTGGGTTCACGTACACATACGTCGACACCTTCGACATCGGCACGTGCACGAGGAGCCATGTGTACGCGCTGAACGCGACGAGCGAGCCGAACACGACCAGATACGTGAGCGCCACCAGGGACCGCGAGGTCCAGGCCGCCGGATCGATCCGTTCTCCCGTGAGCACGGCGGCGGCGAGCAGGGCGAGCCCGCCGATGAGCTGCTGCAGCGTCGTGGACGTGAGCGCGTCCCGCGGCATCTCGAGGCGCTTCGACATGAACGTGCCCCAGCCCCAGGCCGCGGACGCGACGAGGATGAACAGCAGCCCGACCGGGGCGACCTCTCCGGTGATCCCGCGCGGCAGAGCGAGGACCGCGACGCCGAGGAAGCCGATGAGCACGCCGGCCAGGACCGTGCCCTCAACGCGCTCGCCCGCGATGCGCCGGTACAGCACGATCCACAGCGCCGTCGAGGCGACGATCAGCGCGGCGAGGGCGCTCGGCACGTCGCGCTCGCCGAGCTGGACGGAGCCGTTGCCGAACAGGAGCAGGAAGAGGCCGACGATACCGGCGCCGCGCAGCTGCGCGCGCGTCACCCGCAGCGCCGCGGGTCCCCTGCGCAGCGCGACGATCGCCCCGAGCACGAGGCCGGCGAACGTGAAGCGCACCCCGGCGCTGCCGAGCGGGGGCAGCGACTCGACGACGACCCGGATCGCGAGGTAGGTCGAGCCCCAGATCACGTACACGGTCCCGAGCGCGAGCCAGACCTGCCAGGCCGGAGGCTCAGCGCGGCGCAGGGACGTACTCCAGAACGAACGCGGCGATGACGATCGCGACGACGGCGATGACGATGAGCGCCAGCGGGACGACGTAGAAGAGGACGAGCGCGGCGACGAGGATCGTGAGCGCGCGCCCTCCGGTGACGCCGTAGTACGAGCGGATGCCGTACCAGACGATCACCCCGAGCCACACGATCGCGGCCGCCCCGATCAGCTGCGCGACGGCCGCCCCCACGCCGCGCGGCCCGAGCAGCAGCGCGGCGGCGTCCCCCACCGGACGCATGAGCCCCGTGGCGTAGCCGTGCAGCACGAACATCGGGCCGATGGGACGCGCGACGCCGTTCAGCCGGGCGGCAGCGTGGATGGCGCTCGCGCCGAGCAGCCAGATGAACAGCGGCCCCAGCGCGCTCGCGACGACGACCCCGTCCCACGCGCGCTCGAGCAGGTGCAGGAGGATCGCGGCGAGGTCGCGCCCGAGCGTCGCGATGAGGATCGCGACCGGACCCGTGCGCGTCTCACCGAACATGACCTCCTCGACGGGCACCTCGCTCGCGAACCGCAGCGCGTTCGACCCGGCGAGCACCTCGGCGATCGCGACGAGCACGACCGCCGTGCTCACGCGGCCGGACGCGAGCACGGCCGGGACGCCGGCGCGCGGGGCGCGCGCGAGCAGCCACAGCTGTCTCACGTGAAGGCGGCCCCCAGGGCCTGGTGCGCTGCCACCTCGGCCGCCTTGTCGATCGCGCGCCGGCGCGCGCCCGCCGCGATCGGCGGGTCGGTGTCGTGCAGATCCGCGGGGACCGCGGCGCCGAGCATGATCAAATGCTCGAGCGACCAGGTCCGCCGCACGGCGTCGAGGTCGTAGCCGCCGCCGCCCGTCGCGATCCACGGGTACGGCCTGGACATGAACCAGCGCGCGCAGTGCTCGCGCGTGCGGGTCGAGATCATGAGGTGCGTGAGCGGGTCGCTGAAATGCGGGTCGATGCCCTGCTGCGTCACCATGACGTCCGGGCGGTAGCGCGCGATGAGCTCGGGCACGACCTCGTCGAACGCGCGCATGTACGCGGGGTCGTCCGTGTACGGCGGAAGCGCGACGTTGATGCTGTATCCCGCCCCGCGCCCGGCGCCGCGCTCCTCCGCGGACCCGGTGCCGGGGAAGAGCGTGCGGCCGTCCTGATGCAGGGAGATCGTGAGCACGCGGTCGGTGTCGTAGAAGGCCGCCTGCACGCCGTCGCCGTGATGCGCGTCGATGTCGACGTACGCCACCTTCATCCCGCGGTCCGCGAGCAGCCCGCAGACGATCGCGGGGTCGTTGTAGATGCAGAAGCCGGAGGCGCGGCGCTTCATCGCGTGGTGCAGGCCGCCCGCGTAGTTCACGGCGACGCGCACCCGCCCCGCCATCACCTCCTCCATCGCGACGAGCGTCGCCCCCGTGGTCAGCAGTGATGCCTCGTGCATCCCGCGGAACGGCGGGGTGTCGCCCCACTCGTGCATCCCCCACTGCGTGTAGTCGAGATCGGGCTCCGCCGACGCCTGCATCACCGCCTCGACGTAGTCGGGCGCGTGGATGCGCTCGATCTCATCGCGCGTCGCGTCGCGCGGCGCGAGCACCGCGGCGTTCGGGCGGTCGAACGCGCCGAGGGCCGTGAGCGTCGCGTACACCCCCCGCAGCCGCTCCGGACGCAGCGGATGGCCCGGCCGGTAGACGTGCTCGGTGAGCCGCGGGTCGTACACGAAGGCGGCGCGGTCGGGCTCCACTGAAGCGACACTATTGCCGATGCGCCAGTACCTCGACGTCCTGCGGAAGGTCATGGAGCACGGCACCGACCGTGACGACCGGACCGGCGTCGGGACGCGCGCGATCTTCGGCGAGGTCATGCGCTTCCGAATGAGCGACGGTTTCCCCGCGGTGACCACGAAGCGCCTCGCGTTCCGGGCCGTGGTCGCCGAGCTCCTGTGGTTCCTGTGCGGATCGTCCGACGTGAACGAGCTGCACGCCCTGGGCGTCCGCATCTGGGACGGGAACGCGTACGCGGACTACTGGAGGCCGAAGGCGCGCTTCGACGGCGACGCCGGGCGCAACTATGGCCAGCAGTGGCGCGACTGGGACGGCCCCGACGGGAAGCGCGTGGACCAGCTCGCCGACCTCATCGCGTCGCTGCGGGCGAACCCGTCGTCACGCCGCCACATCGTGACGGCGTGGGATCCGGCCGAGCTCGATCAGACGTCGCTGCCCGCGTGCCATGCGCTGTTCCAGGCCTTCGTCGCCGACGGGAAGCTGTCGCTGATCATGTACCAGCGTTCCGCCGACATGTTCCTCGGCGTGCCGTTCAACATGGCGCAGTACGCGCTGCTGCTCCACATGCTGGGGCAGATCGCTGGACTCGAACCCGACGCTTTCACGCACGTGCTCGCCGACGCGCACGTCTACAAGAGCCACTTCGACGCCGTGAACGCGCAGCTGACGCGCCAGCCGTATCCGTCGCCGCGCCTCCGGCTCGATCCCGCGCTGCGCAGCCTGGACGACGTCACGACGCGCTATCGCGAGATCGTCGACCGCGCGAAGAAGGGCGAGGCGCCGGGACCGTTGCTCGACGGCGTCGCCAAGCTCGTCGGCTACGAGCACCACCCGGCCATCAAGGCCGATATGGCGGTATGACGATCTAGCTCGGGGTCTTGCCGATCAGGGCGAAGCAGCCGCTGCGGAACGCGACGCGCGTGACGCTCAGCGGCATCGACTGGGCGAACGTCGCGAGCCCGCGGTCGATGGCCGCGATGATCTGGTCCCTCGCGGCCGACGGCAGCGGGCCGGCCTCGATGTTCCGCATCCTCATGAGGAGCTTGCCGTCCGTGGTCGTGCCCGCGATGACGTCGCCCTTCGCGGTGATGTTCAGCGGACCCGCGGCGACGTCGGCCGCCAGGTGCAGGCCGGCATTGTCGATCGCGAGCTTCACGTTCGAGACCTTCACCGGCAGCTGCGCCTGCTGCTCCGTCAGGCTCGCCGCGGCGAACTGCGACAGCTCCGCCTGCGTGTAGACGAGGGCGACGGGTGCGCCCTTCTGCTGGGCGGCGAACGCCACGAGCGCGTCGGCGCGCTCGGTCAGCCCGCCTCCGGAGAACACGCGCCCGGTCGCCTCCGCGCCGCAGACGCTCGTCACGAGCTCGGGCGCGGTGAACCCGGCCGAGCCGAGCGTGCCGCTCGTGATGGTGACGGGCAGCGTGCTGCGCAGCAGGTCGCCGACGTTGATGGAGCGCTCCAGCTTCACGCTGAAGTCCGCCGCGCCCGAGGCGCCCAGCCCTTCCGCGACGATCGCCGCGTTCGCCACGGCCGCCGCGGCCGTCGCGACGAGCGAGTACGTCCCGGCGACGACCTCGCCGATGACGACCGTCTGGCCTGCCCCGGTGAGGACGTCGCACTTCGGGATCTGCCGCTGGAGCGCGGTGCCGCTCAGACCGCACTGAAGCCCACGAGGGTCGATCACGGTGAAGCCGACGCCCGCCGGGCCCGATAGGCGCAGCTTCGGCGTGGGCGGGATCGGCTGCGGAGCGGGCGGTGCGGGCTGGTTCTGCTGGATGTCGACCTGCTGGCCCGCGGGTACCGTCACGGTCCCGCCGGCCGCGGCCTGCACGACGACCTCGCCCTCGCTCGTCTTGATCGTCGTGGTCACCGTGCCGTCCGGCTGCGCCTCGACGATCGTCTCGAACGTCGTGCCGCGCACGGTCGCGACCATCGAGGGCGTCTTGATGATGAACTTCGAGTCGGGCGTGGCGAGCTTCGAGACCGACGCCCACGTCCGGCCGGCGCTCTGCTCGAGCTCGAGCTGCAGCGAGCCGGAGCCGGTCTTCGTGAGCGAGGCGACGCGCACGCGGCTCTTCGGGTCGACCGACACGGTCGATCCGTCGAAGAACGTGAGCACGGCGCGGCCGTTGTCGTCGGCGCGCACGACGTCGCCCGTCGCGAAGACGTCGCCGTCGAGCGCGGACTGGAAGTCGCCGCCCCCCCGCGACGCGTCGACCCCGCTGTTGAGCACGGCGAGGACGGCCGCGTTCACCGCTTCGATGACGCCGCCGCGCGGGAAGTACAGGAAGGCGACGACAGCGACGACCAGCACGAGGAAGACTGCGAGGACCTTCTTCATCGGTCGGCGGTCAGGCTACCAAATGGGCATATACGGACGGTGTCAGCCTGTCCGCTTCTCCTCCCAGTCCGAGCGAAGGATCTCGGCCTCCCAGTGGTCGTGCCACCTCCCGTCGCGCCAGAAGTCCTCCCGGAAGACACCGACCTGCCGGTATCCGGCCTTCTGCAGCGCGCGCTTGCTCGGCTCGTTGTCCACGCGATGAACCGCGCGGGGTCGCCGTCCACGGGCGGCCGAAGCGTGACCTTCGTTCCCTTGATGACCGGACCGAACATGCGCGCAACTTACGGCGATCGGCCGTTCTGCGCGAGCGCTTGGTCGCGAAGCGTCGTGCTCATCGCATCAGGCAGGAGGGAATGCGGCGGCGAGCTCCGCGACGTGCGCCTTGGAGTGGTCCGCCTGGTACGCGGCGACGTGGCCCGCGTTCACGCGGCCCCACTCGCTGTGGATCGCCGGACGCTCCGCGGCGCCGGGCTGCCGCAGGTATGCGACGATCCGCTGGTGGGCTCGGAGGAGCCGCTTGGAGCGGTCGATGGCATCGCGGTGCGAGCCGCCGACGGTCCCCTCGGGGATCGCCTCGAGCGTGGGGGTGTCCTCCTCGAGCGAGCGACGGACGCGCTCGGCGAAGACCTCGGCGACGTCGGTGAGATGGCCGAGGAGATCGACCGCGCTCCACTCGCCGAAGCGGGTCGCCCGCAGCCGCTCGGCCGGGACGCGGCGGACGATCGCGTTCACCGTGGCCGCGTCGTCCATGAGGGTGAACGCCTTGTCCTCGTCGTACGTGAGGAGGTCCGGCACGGGGCCCGACGGTACCACCTCAGTACTGCGTCCTGAACGGACCTCTGCTTTGGGTCTCCCGGCCCTTCGTACGGATCGGTCCGTCCGGAACGATCGGCGGATGGTCACCATCGGGTTCGATCCGGTCATCGCGCGGCTCGGCGCGTTCGAGGTCGGCTGGCACGGGGTCGTGACGGTCATTGCCGTGTGGATCGCCGTCTGGCTCGGCCTGCGCGCCGCCACGCGCGCGGGCTTCCCGACAGGGCCCACGTCCGACGTCGTCGTGGCCGCCGTCGTCGGCGGGCTGGTCGGCGCGCGGCTCTTCTACGTCCTCGACCACCTGCCGCGCTTCCTGAACGATCCGCTGGCGACCTTCGCGATCTGGGAGGGCGGCATCGCGGTGTACGGCGCGTTCATCGGGGGCATCACCGTCGGTGCGATCGCCGCGGTGCGCGTGGGGTTACCGGTCTGGCGGGGCCTCGACCTCGCCGCAGGACCGATGCTCGTCGGCCAGGCCGTCGGCCGGCTCGGCTGCCTCGCGAACGGCGACGCATGGGGTGCGCCGACGCGTGCGGAGTGGGGGCTCGCGTACACGCACCCGAACGATCTCCTGCCGCGCGATCTCCTCGGCGTGCCGACGCACCCGTACCCGCTGTACGAGATGGGCGCGGTCCTCGCGCTCGGTCTCGCCCTCGTGGCGCTGCGCCGCCGACGGCTCGGCTCAGGCGTGCTCTTCCTCTGGGCCGCGCTCGGCTACGCGGCGATCCGCTTCTCGCTCTCGTTCTTCCGGCAGGAGACGGTCGTCGCGTTCGCTCTGCAGGAGGCGCAGCTCGTCGCGCTCGCGACAGCGGCGCTCGCGGCCCTGTTCCTCGGGTGGCGCACCCTCGCGCGCCCTGTCGGCGCGCGATCGGAGCCGATCGAGCGATAGTCCCCCGTTACGAGCGAGCGGCACGCCTCGATCAGACGCGCGGAGCCGGGCGACGCGGCGGCGATCGCCACCTGTCACGTGCGCACGTGGCGGGTCGCCTACCGCGGTCAGCTTCCGGACGACTTCCTCGACGAACTCTCATCCACCATCGACCGGCGGACCGAGTTCTGGGAGCGTTCGATCCGCGAGGCATCCGCGCGCCGGCAGCACCAGCTCGTCGCCACGGACGGTGAACGCCTCGTCGGTTTCGTGACCTTCGGCCCTCGTGAGGACGAGCCCGCCGACCGGCGCGTGGGCGAGCTCTACGCGATCTACGTCGATCCGCACCACTGGGGCGGTGGGTACGGGCGAGCGTTGTTCGGCGCCGCCGAGCGCGGGCTGCGCGACGCCGGCTTCAGCGAGGCGGTCCTGTGGGTGCTCGAGACGAACGCGCGTGCCCGGCGGTTCTACGAGATCGCCGGCTGGAAGCCGGACGGCGGGCAGAAGGTCGAGCACCGCGGCGACGTCGAGCTACGCGAGGTGCGTTACCGCCGCGCGCTGGGTTAGATCTTCACCGTCCGCAGAGTGTTCACTGACGACAGCCTTCCCGCGTACGACGAAAGCGCCGCGGCGCTGCTCACCGGACGTGTGCTGCGCTTCCTCGACGACATCGCGTAGCCGCGCGACCGCCGCCGTTCCTCAGCGATCGGTGATCGCCAGCCTGGCCGCGAGCGCCACGAACGTCCCGGCGAAGGCACGCCGCAGCCAGCGTGCGACCCGCTCGCGCGACAGCAGCTGCTCGCGCACCGCCGCCGCGAGCAGTCCGTAGGCCACGAAGACGACGAAGGTCAGGAGCATGAAGACCGCGCTGAGCAGGAGCATGCGCGCGAGCGGATCGGGCTCGGTCGCGCTCACGAACTGCGGCAGGAACGCGAGGAAGAACATCGACAGCTTCGGGTTGAGCAGGTTGACCAGGATCGCGTCGACGATGACGCGCGCGGAGGAGCGACGGCTGGTCTCGCGCTCCACCTGGTATCCGCCGTGCCGCCCCCAGGTGCTCCACGCGAGGTAGAGCAGGTAGGCGACACCGAGGTACTTCAGGACCTGGAACGCCTCAGCGCTCGCGTTCAGGACCGCGGCCAGCCCGGCGATGGCCGCGGCGATGTGGGGCACGATGCCGAGCGTGCAGCCGAAGGCCGCCACGACGCTCGCGCGCCTGCCGCCGGAGATCGCCGCCGCCAGCGTGTAGAGCACGCCGGTACCCGGCGTGACGACGACGATCAGCGATGTGACGATGAAGTCAGCGCTCACGACTGCCAGCCGAAGGGGCGCTCGACGCCTCCAGGCTCGCCAGCCGCTCGGACTCGTCCTTCAGCATCAGCGCGCTCGTCAGCTCTTCGAGGTCGCCGTCGAGGATCTTCGCGATGCTCGAGAGGTTGTAGCCGAGCCGCTTGTCGGTGATGCGGTCCTGCGGGAAGTTGTAGGTCCGCATCTTCTCGGCGCGCTCGGCCCGGCCGATCTGCGCCCGGCGGGCGTCCCCCATCTCGGTGTCGCGGCGCTCCCGCTCAGCGGCGAGGATCCGCGCGCGCAGCACGGCCATCGCCTTGGCCTTGTTCTTCAGCTGCGAGCGCTCGTCCTGGCACGTCGCCACGATGCCTGTCGGGATGTGGGTGATGCGGACTGCGGAGTCCGTCGTGTTCACGCCCTGGCCGCCGTGGCCGCCGGCGCGGTAGATGTCGATGCGCAGGTCGTCCTCGTCGATCTCGAGGTCCACGTCCTCCGCCTCCGGCAGGACGGCGACGGATGCGGTGGAGGTGTGGATCCGCCCCTGCGCTTCCGTCGCGGGCACACGCTGCACGCGGTGCACGCCCGACTCGAACTTCAGCCGGCTGTACGCACCGCTCCCGTCGATCCGGAAGACGACCTCTTTGAAGCCGCCCTTCTCGCTCTCGCTCTGCGAGAGGATCTCCGTCCTCCAGCGCTTGCGCTCGGCGTAGCGCGCGTACATCCGATAGAGGTCGAGCGCGAAGAGCGCGGCCTCTTCCCCACCCTCGCCGCCGCGGATCTCCATGATCACGCTCTTGTCGTCGAGCGGATCGCGCGGGACGAGCTGCGCCCGCAGCGTGGCGGTGATCCGCTCGATGTCGCGGTCCGCCTTCTCGAGCTCCTCGCGGGCGAGCTCGCGCATCTCCGCGTCGTCGCTCTCGACGAGCTCGAGCGCCTGCTCGCGCGCGGCCTCGGCGTGGCGCAGCTGCGCGATCGTCGTCATGACCGAGCCGAGCTGGGCGTACTCCTGTCCCAGCTCGCGCATCTTCCGCCGGTCGGTCACGACGGCCGGATCGGACATGAGACGCTCGATCTCCGCGAACCGCTGCTCGATCTGCGCGAGCCGCCCGCGCAGTCCGGGGCCCAGGCTCACGCCGCGGCCTCGGTCTCCGCGTCCCCGGCGAGGGCCTCCTCCAGCGACGCGATCGCGACCTCGATCATCTGCGGCTCCGGCCGCCGCGTCGTGATGCCCTGCAGCAGCAGGCCCGGCCACACCACCGCGCGCATGAACGGGTTCGTCTCGTGCGCGGCGCCGAACTTGAGGATCTCGTACGAGATCGCGGCGACGGGCACGACGAGCAGCAGGCGCGCGACGAGGTCGACGACGATGTTCGCGCGCGGCATGAACGTGAACAGCACGACCGCCACGACCACGACGAGCAGCAGGAACGCCGTACCGCAGCGCGGGTGCGCGGTCGGGTACGGCTCGACGCGCGCCAGCTCGAGCGGCTCGCCGTGCTCGAACGCGTGGATCGTCATGTGCTCGGCGCCGTGGTACGCGAACACGCGGCGGATCTCGGGAAGGAACGAGATCGCCCAGATGTACAGCAGCAGCAGGCCGACGCGGATGAGGCCCTCGATGACGTTCAGGACCGTGGCGCCCGCGCGGTCGTGCAGCAGCTGCGTCGTCGCGTACGGGATGCCGACGAAGATCAGGAGCGCGAGCCCGACCGACACGGCCATGATCCCGGCGGTGCCCGCGGTGCTGGCCTTCTCGCCACCGAGCCCCTCGGTCTGGACGTCGGCCGACTTCATCAGCATCCGCGT